>NZ_DGNK01000034.1:0-71266 GCF_002388935.1 Hyphomonas sp. UBA4494 | reverse complement strand
CACCTCCGCCACCTCCGCCACCGGCGATGGTCGAAGACGAGCCCGACTGGTCAACAGGATATGGCGAATATGGAGATGCCGGATCCGAGTGGGGCTATTCCGACGGAGAAGACGCCTACGAAAATGAAGCCTCGGCACCGGCTGATGAAATCGACGATATGCGAGAGCTTTACGCAGATGATCCCGCCATGCTTGAGTTGCTCGCAGCCCTTGAGGAAGGAGATTTCTCGGATCTTGAAGCCACCGCGGCGGGTCCGGGCTATTCCGAAACCTGCCAAGCGGAGATTTCCGCACCCCGGACCTTGCTCGTTACCTGTACGGATATGAATGCCGAGACGTTTACGCAGGCCACCCATCGCATCGATGGCGACCTCGTTACCACGCTGGATGCGCTCGCCATTGATCTTGCAGGAGACGGTTATGAAGTCGGCATCGTCGAAAAGCCGCTTTGTTTCTGGAGCGAGACCGTGACGCTGGACGACGCCCAACTCATACGGCCGTGCCCGGAATGGGACTATCGATATTCAGAACTCGCAGCCGAAGCGGCGAACGATTTCGACAGTGGCCGCATCGCCCACCATGCGCCGGAACAGATGGTGCTCGGCCAGCCCTATTTCCTCGAAGTTGCCATCCAGCCTCTTCAGCGCAACACGAGTGAAGCCGAAGTGGATGAATCGCTACGTGGCATTATGGGCACGGGCCTTGCGCCAGGCAGCTCAGAAAGTGCCATGTCGCTCCGCTTTGACACCGTCCGCGCAAGCCAGGTGATGACGGCCTCGGCTTCCGGCGAGGGTTACGACTTCGTCGCCACCACACCTTCTGAGCAGCCTGTCCTGCCTGGGTCGCCAACGCTCTGGCAGTGGCAGGTCACGCCACGCCAGGCTGGAACGCCTAACCTGACCTTCACCGTATCGGAAACTGTCGACGTGAATGGCGAACGGTTTGCCCGCGCCGTGAAAACCATATCACTCTCAATCAAGGTCACATCGATTGAAGAATTGCTGGTCGATCCGGGGCCGGTTGCTGAAGCAACCTCGATCGCAAGTCGCTCCCCTGCGCCTGAAGCTGACATGGCCTCCACCCTCAGCGGCGCAAATACACTGTTGGCGCCCACCAACGCATCAAACCCGTCAACGCTTTCCAGCCCCGCCGATATTGCCAACGCGGCGACCGGCCTGTTGCCCGACACCGAGATCGCAGGCTGCACATGGGTCGCCGGCCCGAATGCGGACCGTCAGGCAATGGTGCTCAGCAATCTGGCCTATACGCCCCCTGTCAGCCGCCTGACTGTGACCCATGACGATGGCGACCGAATCACCGCGGCACTGACTGGCGTCGGCTTCTCGGTCCTGCAATGCGAAGATCTCGGCCAACGCCAGACGGTTCGCGCGCTGAGTCTGCTCGGCCGCATGGCCAAAGCGCGCAAGGATGCTGGTGCTTACCCGGTCACCTTCTTCTATTATTCCGGTCATGGCGTGAACGTTGACGGTACGAACTTCATCTTGCCGACCGATATTCCCGGCGCGTCACCGGACGATATTCGCGACTTTGGCGTCAGTTTTGAACAGATCTTCAACCGTGTCTCGACCACAGTCGCACCGACTTCGTTCATCGTCTTTGACGCCTGCCGAACGGTAATGGATGATCAGAGCCGTGGCCTCATGCGAGCCTACAGCCCGGTCGGCTGGGCGTCCGGCGTGTTCCAGGCCTTTGCAACGGAACCCGGCAAGACAGCCGCTGATGACGGAGTCTATTCAGAAGAACTCGCCGCCCTCATCAGCACACTCGATGATCCGGCCAATGTCGTGTTCAAGCGTGTCCAGGATGCCGTCGCTGCACGCACTGGACAGAAACAGCGCCCCATCTACACCGATGGTACAACGGGTGGCGACTTTTACTTCGTTCAGGACAGCAACTGAGCAATGGAGCGCAAGAAAGAAGCCGCCGGAACACGGTTCCGGCGGCTCTGAAGTTCAATCTGACAGTCTGCGTTACGGGCTGACCGGCACCGGCTCTTTCGGAGCTTCCGGCTGCGGCGGCTGCGGTGGGACCTCATTCTCGATCAGCGTGTCTTCCGGCTGCGGCGCCGACCCGGACACCGCACAGCAGCGAACCTGCATTTCCAGCACGCGGCTGTTGAAGCGGCACTGCGCGTCATTGATCTCTCGCAGGATAGACATGCCCCCTGCCCGATAGGTGTAGCGGGTTTGCGTGCAGCTGGTCAGCGCATAGCCAGGCCGGCAGGAACCCGTGTCGGAATTCTGTATAGTGCGGGTTTCGCACTGGACTTCCTTGCCATTAGCCTCTTCGGCCAGCGCCATCGCCGCGTCAGCGCGCGCTCTCGCCGCATCTGCGCTTGCCTGGGCTCGCGCAGCCGCCTCCGTGGCGCTATCCGCCATGTTCCGAGCCTGTGACAGACGCATATCAGTATCGGCCAGGGCGGTGCTGTTGCCGTCGATTTCCATTTTCAGTTTGCAAACAGCCTCGTCGGCCTTGTCCGGATTGGCGCAATATTCGCCGACTGTCTGTTCAGCCGGCATCATCTGGCACCCAGCCAGAAGTGCCGTTGCAGCAATCGCACCTGCGAGGAATTTCCCACTACCCATGATTTTCTCCAATTCTTTCCCCTGCCGGGATTTCCGGCATTCAAGGGGGACGGAACTGGAGCGTCAATGCTGCTCCCGCCTGAGGGGAGTCTTAGGCTTTCAGCTTGTAGCCCGACCGAAACATGAGCCAGACAGCGAATATGCCTGCAACAGACAGCAATCCCGTTACCCAGACCCCAACAATCACGGAGCTGTTGGCAACGCCCAGGAAACCATACCGAAACCCGTCAATCATGTAGAAGAAAGGGTCCAGCAGAGCCATTGTGTAGAAGGGTTCCGACATGACCTTGATGTCGTAAAACGTGCCCGACAGGAATGTGAGCGGTACGATCACGAAATTGGTCACGGCAGACAAGTGGTCGAATTTGTCGGCCCAGATCCCACCGATGGCACCTAGTGCGCCAAGCGCGATCGCAGATGTGATGCTGAACCACAGGATTGGCCAGACATGCGCCACGCTAAGATCAGCAAGGCCGCTGAGTTGGATGCCGATGGCGGAAATAAAGGCGACGAGCAGGCCGCGCACAACCGATCCGCCGATAAAGCCGATGGTCAGCTCCATGGGGGAAAGCGGCGGCATCAGGAAGTCGACATAGGTGGAATTGAACTTCGCCTGCACGAGGCTGGAACTTGTGTTCTGAAACGCATTCTGCAGGATCGCCATGACAATCAGGCCAGGTGCGAGAAACTCGATATAACTCAGCCCCTCGAAATCACCCGTCAGCCGACCGCGCTCGCCGAAGGCCAGCTTGAAAACCGTCATGAAAAGAAGTGTCGTAACGACCGGCGCAAACACGGTTTGCATCCACACTTTCAGGAAGCGGCCGATCTCGCGCTTGAACAGGGTCCAGAGTCCCAACCCGTTCATTTTGCCATACTGGCGGACAAGGCGATGGGCGGAGGTCTGGTCAGCAGCTGTATCGGTCATGCGCAGTATCTAGGTGTCCTTGCCTGAGTCTGCGAGGGGCAAGACGCGGAATAACTTCGGAAATTTGGCTGCCTCGCTTTTGTCCACAGGCTGATGCAGTTAACCACAATATGTAGAAAGCCTGTGGAAAGCCTGCGCTGCATGTTGTGTTTCGTTTCGCTGCTGATACGATATCTAGGTGCTGAGCGGATGACGTGTATCAAGTCATCTCAATATATAGGGGCTGATGGATCGTAAGTGTTAACGATCTTGAACCGAGCTGGGAGACATCAACCATGTCCTGGACCGAAGAACGGGTAAGCGTGCTGAAGAAACTCTGGGCGGAAGGCCATTCGGCTTCCCAGATTGCCAAACAGCTGGGCGGGGTCACTCGCAATGCTGTTATCGGCAAAGTCCATCGCCTGGGCCTGTCGGGTCGCGCGACACCATCCCGCCCGGTAAAGCGCCCCCCACGGCTGGCCCGTCCGAAGCCGCGCGTGTTGCCTGATGGCAGCGTCAAGGTGGCAACCCCGGCAACTCCGGAGACCGCGGCTCCGCGCCCGGTAGAGCGCACAGAAGTGATGGCGCCGCTGCCGCCGCTGCAACAGGCTGACGGGGAACCCGCATCGATCCTCACGCTGCGCGACTCCATGTGCAAATGGCCGATTGGGGATCCAGCCGATCCGAAATTCGCTTTCTGCGGACGCAAATCTGATTGCGGTCCATACTGTTCCGAACATGCGAAAGTGGCGTTCCAGCCCGCACGCAAACGGGACAGCCGCAAAGGCGCCTATGATTATGTCCGCCGTATTGCCGGCTAAACCCGGCACGCATTCTTATGGCTGACTGGAAGCCCCCGAAGTGTTTCTTCGGGGGCTTTTCCACTCCCGGCAGGGCCACCCTCGCCTTCCGCGCAAAACGCCGTTAAGCCAGACACGTGACCACCGAAACCACCCCCGACACCATCTATGCCACGCCCGCAAACTGGGTCGCCACCGGCACCGGCGCACAGGGCAATCTGTTCCTCACTGGCCGCGCAGGTACTGGCAAGACCACGATGTTGCGCAAGTTCCTGGCAGGCGCGGGCGAGAAGGCCATCGTGCTGGCTCCCACGGGTGTGGCGGCCATGAATGCCGGCGGGCAGACGATCCATTCCTTCTTCAAATTCCCACCACGCCTGATCGAGCCCACCGACATCAAGCGGCTGCGCTCGACACGGCTGGTCAAGGCTATCGACACGATGATCATAGACGAGATCTCGATGGTCCGGTCTGACATGCTGGATGCCATCGACAAAAGCCTGAAGCTAAACCGCGCCTCCAAACGGCCCTTTGGCGGCGTGCGCATGATCCTGTCGGGCGACCTGCACCAGCTGCCTCCGGTTGTCTCGGGCCAGGAAGCGCCGATCCTGCGTGAGCGCTATGGCGGAAGCTATTTCTTCAACGCACCTGCCTTCAAGGATGCCGAATTCTCCCTGCTGGCCCTCAAACATGTGTTTCGGCAGGCCGAACCTCGCTTCCTCGCCTTGTTGGGCGCGCTGCGCACCGGACGGGTCACGCCAAATGACGAGGCCGTGTTGCGCGGACTGGTCAGCACGAGATCTGCTGTCGAAGCCTCTGAAACCCATGTTGTCCTGACGCCCAACAATGCCAATGCCTACCGTATCAACCAGGCCCGGCTCGAAGGCTTGAATACACGATCGCAAACATTTGAGGCTGACGTGCAGGGCCAGTTCGATGAGAAGGCCTATCCGACCGAAGCCGACCTCGAACTGAAGGAAGGCGCGCGGGTGATGCTGATCAAGAATGATCCCGAAGGGCGCTGGGTGAATGGGACTCTGGCCACAGTCGCCGGGTTTTCCGGAACCCGCGTAATTGTCGAGATCGACGATCATGTCTACGAAATCGAACCGACGGCCTGGGAAAAATACCGCTACGAATTGGACCCCGAAACCAAAAAAGTGAAGCGCGAAGTGGTCGGCACATTCAAACAGATGCCGCTGCGCCTTGCCTATGCCGTGACCATCCACAAGGCACAGGGCCTGACGCTCGACAAGGTCTTCATCGATTTCGATTCAGGTATGTTCGCCCACGGACAAGCCTATGTCGCCTTTTCGCGTGCACGATCTCTAGATGGCTTGTCGATCAGTCGCGAGCTGCGTCCGCGAGACCTCGTGCTGGACCGGGAGGCTTTCGCTTTCGGCAAGCTCGACACGATCGAAGATACCGATGCCTATCTGCTCGCACGCTTCGCTAAGGCCGATGGCGCCCTGATTTAGGCCATTCCGAGGCATTAACCTTTCACACACAATGACGCCGCATTCTGATCATCTCTTATACTCCGCAACAAGAGAAAGACACGTCATGAATGCCATCATTGAACGCCGTCAGCGTCGCTGCCTGCTCAGGCGCGACATGGGCGCAGCAAGAGAACGCAAGACGCTGTCACAAGTGGCTGCACAAAGACGGCGTATGCGCATCCCCGGCGGCGGCGGCAACTAGGCCAGCTTGCGAATTTCTTCGGACAGCTGACGCTCCTGATCGGTTACGATCTTTTCCAGAACCCGAACACGTTCCTTCAACCGGTCGACCTCACCGAGGACGCGCCGGATGTCTTCGTCCGCGCCCTTGTCGGATTTGGCGTTGGCTTTCAGTTTCAGATAGTTGTTCACCACACCTGCGCCGACTGAAATCAGCACAATGAGGACGACCATGACAATCGGGTCCATTCGGTAACTCCCCTTTGTATCGTTTTTCGATATATACAATTCAGGCAAATCTTACAAGAAAATTTGCCGCCTGTCGCGGACTGGAACTTGGCCAGGTCTTAGCGGAGGCCGTCGATCTCGCGACGCAAACGACGATCCCGGTCGAGAATGATGGCTTCCAGCGTGCGCACACGCTCGGCCAGATTGGCGATCTGATCGGCATCTGGTGACGCTTCAGGCGGGCGGGACTTCCCGGACCGCGCGAGTGAGACGATCACCAGAACAAAGACAAGAAAGACTAGGAAAGACAATGAGAGGCTCCTTTTCTGACAAGACGTTGGTACGAAAGTCAGTCGTTTGGAGCTCCCCGTCTGTTAGATGGATCCGCAATTCGGCGAATGCACCGCTCTCCTGAACTTATCGATATTCAATATGTAAGGAGGGGTGAACACATGTTCAAGAAGAAACCCGGATTATCTTCCGGTTGAGCCAAATCCGCCGGCGCCGCGGTCCGTCTCGTCCAGCGCGTCCACTTCTATCCATGCCAGTTGCGTGACCGGCGCAAGAACCAGTTGGGCAATGCGTTCGCCGCGCTGGATGGTAAAGGCATCCTGTCCGAGATTGATCAGGATCACCTTGATCTCACCGCGATAATCGCTGTCGATCGTGCCGGGCGTGTTCAAACAGGTCAGGCCATGCTTGGCTGCGAGGCCGGAGCGCGGGCGCACCTGAATTTCATAGCCTTGCGGAATGGCCACTGACAGGCCGGTCGGGATCATCGCCCGCTCACCCGCCTGCAGCAGGATTGGGTCTTCCTGCGAAACAGCCGCGCGGACATCCATGCCGGCTGAACCGATGGTTTCATAAGCTGGCAGGTCTAGCCCCTCGAAATGGGGCAGCGGGCAGACGGAGACAGTAACCTTGTTCATACTCTGAGCCGTTGGCGGAGTCGCATATTCGAGTCAAGCAGATAGGGCTGCGGGCGCTAGTCTTCGTCCTGATGCGCCTCAAAGACCTCGTCTTCCCACTCCATCGTGTCGCCGCGCATCAGCTGATCGTGCTGGCGCTCGGACTCCGGCTTGCGGTCCATGAAGATCGTGTTGTCGATCCCGTCCAATGTGGTTTTCGGAATGCCGTCATTGCGTTTCAGGAAGCTCTCAAACGCGGAATCATCCGGCAGGGTTGAGCGCAGCTGGCCGTCATAGGTGCCGTCGAGCCGGTTCTGCTCGTCCCGGTCGAGGCCGGCATTGGCGGCGTCCTTATAGGCTTGTTCGGTGGCATCGAGATCGCAATTGGCCTTGAGTCGCTGTTCTTCGGTGAGCTTGTGGCAGAGTAGCGCGCCCAGTGCGCCGCCCCCTCCCCCGGCCGTAGCTGGCGGCAGGGAGAACTCGATGCCCGGCACGCGCACGGGGGGCGGGCGTCCAAAAGGTTGGGGCCTGGCAAAAGGCTGCGCCGTGGTGGCAGGCTGTTGCACGGGTGGCGCAAGGGTCTGCAGCGGCGCATCAGATGGTTCCGGCAGGATGATCGCTTCGTCCGGGTCAGGTTCCAGCTCCGCGACATCGGGCAGGTCCACCTCGGGCACCGGTTCAGGCTGAGGCTCCAGTTCGAGCGGCGCTTCCGCAGCAGGCTCCATTTCGGGGTCAGGCACAGGTGGTAGCGTTTCCTCAACGGGCTCTATTTCAGGTTCAATCTCCTCGACGAGGTCTTCCGGAATCTCTTCAGGTTCTTCTTCAGGGATAATTTGAGGCAGGTCTTCAACGGGTTCATCGGAAGCCGTTTCGGGCAACACCTCAGGCAAGACTTCGACCTCAAGGTCCGGCTCTGCGTCTTCAAAGGGAGCTTCCAGCGTGTCCGGAAGCTCGTCCGGCAGCTCCTCCGGGTCTTCCATGGCCGGTTCTTCAGGAATGACTTCGACCGGCAGGCCTGGCTGAGGATCCGGCAGCACCTCCTCCTCTACGGCAAGCGGCAAGGGCTCCGGCTCAGGAATGGGGTCGTCGATGACGAGGTCCACCGGCGCTTCGGGCGGAGGCAGGGCCTCTTCCATGACCAATTCCGATTCCGGGATCGGCTCAGGATCCGGCTGGGGCAACGGTTCCGGATCCGGTTCGGGGAGAGGTTCGGGCTCGATGTCCGGCAGCGGCTCCGGCGGCAATTCCGGAACTGGCTCTGGCTCTGGCTCTGGCGGGAGTATCGGTGGAAGCTCGACGATGTCCACCTCCAAAACCACGGGCTCAGGAGGCGGGGGAAGCTTATGTCCGAAGGCGATGGCAAAGAGAAACAGGATCAGGCCATTGAGGCCCAATGATCCCGCCACGAAGGGAAGGCGCTCGCGCGCGAACTCTTTCCAGGCTCCACCCATGGGCCAAAGCCCTAGCAGCCAGCCCTTAACGGCCTCAGTTACTTTTCGTACAGCTTGCGCCGTGCCGCCTATAGCGCCAACTCCAGCCGGCCATTGACCAATGCGGTGTAGTCATTGACCAGCGTTTCGGAGATCTGGCCCGGCTTGTAGACATGTTCGCCAATCTCGGCGACCGGCGTGATTTCCGCTGCGCTGCCAGTGATGAAGCATTCCGAGAAGGTCGACAGCTCATCCGGGAAGATCGCCCGTTCGATCACTTCGATGCCGCGCTCCCTGGCCAGCTTGATCGCCGTTTGGCGAGTCAGGCCATTGAGGAAGCAATCCGGGGTCGGCGTATGCAGGGCACCATCGCGCACGAAAAAGATGTTGGCTCCGGTCGCCTCAGCCACCTGACCGCGATAATCGAGCATCAGGGCGTCGGCATAGCCATCGCGCTCTGCGGCATGCTTGGACAGGGTGCAGATCATGTAGAGGCCAGCGGCCTTGGCATGGCAGGGCGCGGTGTCCGGGGCCGGACGGCGCCACTTGGCATGTGTCAGGCGGATGCCCTTCATCTTGTCGGCAAAATAGTCGCCCCAATGCCAGACCGCGACCGCGAGATGGATCGTGTTGTTCTGGGCTGACACGCCCATCATCTCAGACCCGCGCCAGGCCAGTGCGCGCACATAGGCGCTCTCGAGACCCGATTTCGCCAGCGCCTCGGTCTTGGCCTGTTCGACCTGATCAACAGAAAACGGGATTTTGAACCCCATGATCTCCGCTGAATTGTGCAGGCGCTTGGAATGGTCCAGCGAACGGAAGATCTTGCCGCTATATGCCCGCTCACCTTCAAAGACGGAGGACGCATAGTGAAGCGCATGCGTCAGGACGTGGACTTTGCTGTCCCGCCACGGCACGAATTCCCCATCCATCCAGATATAACCGTCACGGTCGTCATAAGCAGACATAATAGTTCAGCGCTCCTCGCTTGCACTTATAGCATTTTCGCGTTCATTTCAGAACATGGCCCCTGACGTCAACCTGAATAGACCTTTCGATCCACGCCTTTTCCTTATGGATCAGGAGCTTGATAGAGGTGTCGGACTCCTGCTGGCAGGAAGCGCCGAACTGATGAGAGCCGCAGAAGAGGCACGGCACAAGGCAGGGCTAAGCAAGCCAGAACTGCAAATACTCATGGCTGTCCGCTACTCACCCGGTCAAGCCGTGGGCGAACTGCGCGATGCGTTGAGCATGACAGTACCAACTTTCGCCCGCATCATCGGCGAATTGGACAAGCGCGGCCTGATCGAGCGCGAGCGTGAACAGGCAAGCGACAAGCGCCGGCGCACGCTGAACCTGTCGGATGCGGGCACCACGCTGACCACCCAGATCACGATCGTATTGCGCGAGCGGCTGCGCCTGGCCTATCGCGCCGCTGGCCCGGATGCGGTTGAAGGGGCGCGCAAAGTGATGGATGCGCTCGTCAAATGAACCAGGACACCGCTCATATTCTCGTCGTCGATGACGATGACCGCATTCGCGACCTGCTGAAGCGATATCTCACACGTGAAGGGTATCGCGTAACCTCGGCGTCCGGAGCGGACGGCGCGCGCAAGATGATGTCATCAATGGAGTTTGATCTCGCCATTCTGGACATAATGATGCCGGGTGAAGATGGTCTGTCGCTGCTGAAATCCATGCGGGAGGGCCGCAATCGGGAAACGCCCGTCATGCTGCTGACCGCCAAAGGTGAAGCGTCCAACCGGATCGAAGGGCTGAAGCATGGCGCAGACGACTATCTCGCCAAGCCGTTCGAGCCGGAGGAGCTATCCTTGCGCTGCGCCGCCATCCTGCGCCGATCGCACAAGGCCGAGCCGCCCGAAGAAGTCGAAATGTCCGGCATGGTATTCAATGCAGAACGCGGCGAGTTGAAAGAGGGCGATACGCGCATCCGTCTCACCGAGGCCGAATTGCAATTGCTGACGGTATTGGCCTCAAATCCGGGCGAGCCGGTGAGCCGTGAGGAGCTGGCCTCCCTGACTTCAGCGGGGATGGAGCGCTCTGTCGATGTGCAGGTGACGCGCCTGCGCCGCAAGATCGAACCTAATCCGAAAGAGCCGATTCATATCCAGACCGTGCGAGGCGTCGGATATCGCCTCATGCCGGACTGAGCCGATGCTGCGCCTGAGGGATATCACACCGCGCGGACTGTATGCCCGCAGCATGTTGATGGTAATCGCGCCGGTTGTGCTGATCCTGTCGCTCATGTCGTGGTATTATTACGACAGCCATATTGCGGAGGTGAACCGCAAGCTCGCCCAATCCATCGCGCGCGATGCGAGCCTCGTCCAGGCATATTGCGACCGCCGCGAGGAGTCCGTGCTGGACCGCCGGACCATAGATGAGCGCCTGGACCTGACCTTCACCTGCGACAGCGACTCAGCCAGCCTCGACCGCCGAAGCTATGTTGAGGTTTTCTCCTATAGCGGCACGCTGGACAAAGAGCTGGAGACCCGGCTTGGCGTACCGGTGGAGACGGCATTGAACCCCCAGGACTCAATGCTGCATCTCCGCTTCGCGTCGGGGCCCCGCACAGTTGAAATCATTGTCGAGCGCAAACGTGTGCTCGCCGCCAATACCCACATCTTTATTGTCTGGGTGATCCTGTTCTCCCTGTTCATGGTTGCACTGGCCATCGGCTTCCTGAACCAGCAGGTGCGCTCGATCCTGAGCTTGTCAAAGGCCGCGCGAGCGTTCGGTCGTGGCCGGGATGTGCCGGACTTCCGCCCGTCTGGCGCCAACGAAGTGCGCGAGGCGGCCCGGGCGGTAATCGACATGAAGAACCGGCTGACCGCCTTTGCGGAACAGCGCACCGCCATGTTGGCCGGGGTCAGCCATGATCTGCGCACGCCGCTCACCCGGCTGAAGCTGGCGCTGGCCATGATGGACGAGACCGATGACATCAGAGCCGCGCGGGCCGATCTTGATGACATGTCCATGATGCTGGACGAATATCTCACCTTTGCGCGCGGCGAAGAAGGCGATGAGCCGAGCGATTTTGACCTTGCCGAACTCTTGCGCGACGCCGCCGCGGGCTTTGGCCCGCACATTACCGTAACCGGACCCGATCATGTACAGGTCAATGGCCGTCGCTTGGCACTCAAGCGCGCTGTGACAAATTTGATCTCCAATGCGACAAAATTCGCGACCGCCACACAAATCACTCTTGTGAACGGTCCGCATGCGGCCGATATACACGTCGATGACAATGGACCGGGCATTATCCCGGAGCTGCGCGAGGATGCTTTCCGCCCTTTCATGCGGCTGGATGAGGCCCGCACCCAGAATACACCGGGCACAGGGCTCGGATTGACCCTCGCCCGAGATACGGCGCGCGCGCATGGCGGAGATCTTCGCCTCAGCGACAGCCCTCTCGGTGGCCTGCGGGCCAGCCTGCGCCTGCCCCATTGAACCTTATCCCTCCAGAGACATTCCTTCGCCATGAGCAATAGCAAAGCAAAACTGATCATCCGCAATGCAACGCCGGATGATATCCCCGGTCTTCAGGGCCTCTCGGCGCGCGTTTATGGCGAGGGCGAAGAGTATTCCCGCGACCACCTCATGGCGCAGATCAACCGGTTTCCGGATGGGCAGTTCATCGCTGAATATGAAGGCCAGATTGTTGGCCATTGCGCCACCTTCATGATCGCGTCCGAACATGCCTTTGGTCCGCACACATGGATGCAGATTACGGGCGGCGGATATGCCGCCCGTCACGACCCCGAAGGGGATGTGCTCTACGGCATGGATGTCGCGGTCGACCCGGCGTTCCGTCGCTTGCGCATTGGCCAGCGTTTCTACAAGGCACGGCGCGAACTATGCCAGTGGCTGGAGCTGAAAGGTATCGTATTTGCCGGTCGGATGCCCGGCTATGCTCGCCGCGCCAAACAATATCCCAACCCGGAAGACTATGTGAAGGCGGTCCGCGAATCCAAGCTCCGCGATCCGGTTATCACGTTCCAGCTGAATCAGGGGTATGAGCCGCTCGGCGTACTGCGCCATTACCTGCCGGAAGATATCGACTCCATGGGACATGCCACGCACATGTTCTGGGAGAACCCACTGGCGCAGGAGAAGATCCAGACCAATACGAGCTTTGGCGACACGTCCCTGCCCGAACGGGTGCGGATCGCCACGGTCCAGTTCCAGATGCGCCGGATCACTTCCATCGACGAGTTTGAAGGACAGGTCGAATACTGGGTCGATATCGCGTCAGACTATCAATCCGACTTCGTAGTCTTCCCGGAAATGCTGACACTGCAATTGCTGTCGCTGTCTGAACGCCCGCTCGGCCCCGTCGATGCGATCTCTCAGATATCTGACTATACGCCGCGTTTCGTTCAGTTCATGGAGAAGCTGGCAGTTTCCTACAACATCAACATCATTGGCGGAACGCATCCGAGCCAGATGGCGAATGGCGAAATTCTCAATGTCTGCCACGTCTTCCTGCGCGACGGCTCGGTCCATACCCAGCAGAAGCTGCACCCGACCCCGTCCGAGCGCCATTGGTGGAACATTCAGGGCGGTCGTGGAAACTCCGTGATCCAGACCGACTGTGGCCCGATAGGCGTGATGATCTGTTATGACAGTGAGTTCCCCGAAATTGCGCGCCACCTTGTCGACCAGGGCGCGCTGATGCTGTTCGTGCCCTTCTGTACCGACGAGCGGCGCGGCTATTTGCGGGTGCGGTATTGCTGTCAGGCCCGTGCGGTCGAGAACCAGTGCTATGTCACCATGTCCGGGGTTGTGGGCAACCTCCCGAATGTCGAGAACATGGACATTCACTATGCGGAGAGCTGTATCCTGACGCCATCCGACTTCCCCTTCTCACGCGACGGCGTGGCGGCAGATACGGCCCCGAATACGGAAACGATTGCGCTGGCCGACCTGTCCATTTCAGACCTGCTCACAGCTCGTCAATCCGGCGCGGTACAGAACCTCAAGGATCGCCGACTGGACCTTTATCAGGTGGCCTGGAAGAAGAACTAGGTTTCTTCTATCAACTGGACGCCCTGATTGCGGACATTTCCCACGGCAGGATTTACAGGCCATGCGTGCATGTCCTCGGTTGGGAATGGTTCGTAGAGGTGTTCCACCTTGCGATTGTCAGCATCCAGCCATGTCCGATAGTCCGACGGATGAAGGATGACCGGCATGCGTGTGTGCAGCCCCGCCATCAGGTCGTTGGGCTTGGTGGTCAGGATGGTGAATGTGTCGATCTCGGACCCGTCGATCATGGCGCGGTCCCATAACCCTGCAAAGCAAAACCATCGCCGGTTTCGCAGGCCGATAGCAAAGGGTTGCTTCTTGCCCTTCGAGCCTGTCCATTCATAGAAGCCGCTGGCCGGAACAAGACAGCGATGATGCCGGAAAGGCCCGCGAAACGTGTTGGACGCTTCAAGACCTTCGCTGCGCGCATTGAACGTCGAGAATTTCTTCTCGCTCAACGGCTTTTTCCACCAGCTGGGAACCAGTCCCCACATGGCCGGAGCCATCTGGATGGCGTGACGCGGCACATCCTCGCCTTCCGGCGCCATGCGGATGATGGGCACATACTGGGTGGGCGCAATATTGTACGCAGGCTCCGGCGGCTGGATGCCGTTCGGGTGAATCAGATTCAGCGCATTGTGGTATTCCTCCCACGTTACGCCATGCCGGAAGAATCGTCCGCACATACGCTAAGGCTCGAAGACTGCGGAACGGTCACGGCCCAGATCATAAGCGACGTGGTGCTTCAGTTTTTCTGTGAGCTCGATGGCGTCGCCTGCCAGTTGGTCTGGATGAATCATCTGGCCGAACGTCATACGCACTTGCGCGCCGCGCTTGTTCAGCAGCTCGTGAAACAGGGTGATGTCACGCAATTCCGGGTTCAGCTCGCTGAGAAAGTAAAAGAGCCTCGAATTCCACGCATCGAGATTGAGCGGCAGGACGGGTGTCTTCTGTTTCCGCGCGAGGCCGACCACGGTAGAGAACCAGTCCTTCTCGACCAGCCGCCCGTCTTCCTTCTTTGCAAGCCGCCCCGACGGGAAGATGACAACGCATTTTTCCTCGGCAAAGGCCTGCCCTGCCCGCTTCAGGGTTTCGCGCGTCTTGGCCGGGGTGCGCTTCTCGGCCACCCATTCGACCGGGATGATGACATCCTGAAAGTTCGGATTGACGCGAATGGCATCGGCATTGGCAAAGAATACGATATCCTGCCGAACTTGCTTGAGCAGGTCCCAGACCGCCACACCATCTGCCAAACCGGTTGGATGGTTGGCCGCAATGATAACCCGGCCAGCACTTGGCAGTCTCTCGAGACCGTCGACCTCAAGAGAGAAGTTCAATTGGCGTGAAAGATGATCGAACGAGTCCCGCCCGTTCAGCTGCATGATGGTGTCGGCCATTTCCCGCGCGCGGCGATAGCCGAGCGTCTTGTAGAGAACCGGACGGACAAGCGGCCACGACCAGCTGCCGCGCAGTTTCGGGCAGCGTTCCTCAATCAGCGTATCGACGATATGCTGGTCATTATTTTTTTCTGCATCAAGAAATGCCGATCCTCTCAAAGTAGAGGATTTTGCGATCAGGCTCTCGTCGCTCATGGTGCGTGGGCCACTCCGTTCTCCCTTTATATACATAGGGGTTGGGGCGAATCCCTCAAAGCGGGAACTACAGGGGAATGGCCGTTCGCGCAGGCCACCGGAACGCTGCATTGTGTTGAAATATAAACACTTCGGAAAGTTTCGCTTTACCAAGACGTAAGAGCCACGTGCCATTGTGAACGCCACAGGGGGGTTGGCTTAAGGCTTTCCTTCGCGGGCAAACAAATCGGGAATAGTGTAGATGAAAGTTCTTTGGGTTGAAGATCACGAGCCAGTCAGAGACATGCTGGCGATTGCCGCGGACAAGGCTGCGCGCTCCCGCGTGCAGGTTGACTTGGTCATGGCGCCGACCCTGATGATGGCGGAAGCCCGGTTGCGCCTCGAAAGATTCGATCTCGTCGTGCTCGACCTCGGCCTGCCAGACTCCTTTGACCCGGACATGACCATCGCGCGGGTTGCCAATATGGGCAAATACCGGATTGCAGTCGTCTCTTCGATGGATGTGCGCGACCAGGCTGTTGAGTCTGCCCTGCGCTGTGGCGCGAACATTCATCCGCAAGCTATTTTCAAGGCCACTCTGCCATTCAATCGCTTCATCCAGCGCCCCGATGCGTTTGAAGACTTCCTGATGGACCTGATGCCAGCCGCTGAAACCACGGCCGTCCGCGCGGCCTAATCCATGCGGGCGCTTGCGAAGCGCCCCTTCCCCTTGCTAAGCCGCCTAGGATACGTCCGGGCGGCTTTTTGCTGGGCGACACAGGAAAAAGGCGGCACCCCCGATGATGGAATATCCCGTGACGATCAGCCTGATCGCGGCCAATGTCCTCGTCAGTCTGATTGGCCTGTCAAACCGCGCTTTCTTCGAGGACAACAATTTCTGGATCGCGCCGATCCGGGAGGGCCGCCAATGGTGGCGCTTCGTGACTTCAGCCTTCCTGCATGTGAACAGCACACATTTGCTCATCAACATGTTCGTCCTGTGGCAGTTTGGCGGAGTGCTGGAACGCGAACTTGGCGCAACAACATTCCTGATCATCTATTTCGGATCGTTGTTTGCAGGAAACGCATGGGAATATATCGACAAACGCGACCAGCCCGACTACCGCGCCGTCGGCGCGTCGGGCGCGACGTCCGGTATCGTGCTCGCGTTCAGTGTGCTGGCGCCGTTTGCGGTACTGTACCTGCTTTTCATCTTGCCGATGTGGGCGATTGTTGCGGCAGTTCTGTTTATCTCGGTCAGCTTCTTCCTGTCGCAACGCCCTAATACGATGATCGCACATGGCGCGCATTTGGGCGGCGCCTTGGCCGGTGCGGCGTTGACCTTCCTGCTGGTGCCCGGAGCCTGGAGCGCACTGCTGGCCCAGATCGCCGAGCGGCTGGGTTGACCCGAATGACCACCGTCCTTGAGAAATACAAAGCCCGCATTGAGAGCGGCCAGCTGACGCCGGACCCGGTTCAGGCAACCGCCGCTGCGGCGCTGAACGATCTGGAACACAGACTGGCCAACCGCAAGACCGGCGGCTGGTTCTCGAAAGCCGAAACCGTCACGGGTCTCTATATGTGGGGCGGCGTTGGTCGGGGCAAATCCATGCTGATGGATCTATTCTTCGAGAGTGCACCGGTTGAAGCCCGCCGGCGGGTCCATTTCCATGAATTCATGGCCGAAGTGCATGACCGGCTGGATGCCTGGCGCAAGCTTTCGCAAGACGACCGCAAGCGGTCCGAATGGCGCGTAAAGGGAGCGGGCGACGATCCGATCGCGCCAGTGGCGAAACAGATCGCCTCCGAGGCGAGCCTGCTCTGCTTCGATGAGTTCCAGGTCACCCAGATTGCTGATGCCATGGTTCTGGCCCGCCTGTTCGAGGCACTGTTCGACATGGCAGTCACGGTGGTGGCGACCTCGAACCGCCACCCCAATGATCTCTACAAGGATGGGATCAATCGCCCCCTCTTCCTACCCTTCATCGAGCATCTGAAGGCGCATTGCGAAATTCTGGAACTCGCCTCGGAGCGGGATTACCGCCTTGACCGCCTGATCGAAGCGCCGGTCTGGTATTCGCCATTGGGCCCCGAATCCGAGGCCGCGCTGGACCGGGCCTGGGACCGGCTGACCCTTGGGGCAGAACCACAGCATTGCGTGCTGACGGTGAAAGGCCGCAAACTGGAAGTCCAACGCGAAGCGGCGGGTGTGGCGTGCTTCACCTTCGAGGAATTGTGCGCCCGGCCGCTCGGGTCGCGGGACTATCTGGCCATCGCCGTAAACTTCAACACGGTGATCCTGTCAGGCATTCCGACGCTGGGACCAGAAAACCGCAACGAGGCGGCGCGCTTCGTGGCACTGATCGACGCGCTCTATGAAGCGAAGATCAAATTGGTGGCCAGCGCAGCCGCCGAGCCGGAAAGCCTTTATCCCGAAGGCGATGGCAGTTTCGAGTTCGAACGCACGGCCAGCCGCCTGCATGAAATGCGGTCTACGGATTATTTGTCCGAGGCCCGTGTTGAACTGGAAGCTGACTAGACGCCGCCTGACGCAAGGCGTCTGCAAGGCTGAGTTGGCCAGACAGGTTTTTCGGCGCGCCGAACTTACGCGAGATATAGCGAACCAGAGGGCGTTCCAGGTATAGGTGCGCGACAACGGACGCGATTGTGCACCCGATCACGAACAGGAGCGCCATGATCCAAGGCGGCAGGAATTCCGGCAGATGCAGGAATTTCGCAACCGGCACACCGGCGGTCATCATTGGCATATGCACAAGATAGAGCATGTAGGACGCGTCGCCGACCAAACGAAGGCTGCGCGGAATGCTCAGGCGGCCAGCGGTTTCCATTGCGGCGAGCGCGGCAATGATCGCGCTGGCAGAGGCACCGAACAGGACCGTGCGCACACCAAACCCGATCTCGACGGGGCGATAGATATCGTTGAGCCCCGTCATCAGGAAGACCAGCAAACCGCCGACCAACAGGCCGCGCGCTGCATTCCGTCCCAGATGCTGGAAGGACACCGCCGCCAGACCGCCAAACAGGAAGATCAAATTATAGGGTGAGAACAGGAAGTCCGCCGGGAACAGTACGTCCTGGCTAAATACGGTGAGCGCGCAGGCGGTAAACCACATGCTGAGGATGCCGAGACCGATCCAGCGATGCAGGATAGCGAGGCCGAATATGGCGTAAAACAACATTTCATGTTGCAGGGTCCATGAAACCTGAAGAATCGGAGTGTCTTCCATTGGCACAAGGAAGAGGTTCGGCAGCAATTGCCCAAGACCCGGCATATAGCCAAGTCCGACGGCCGGGATCAGGGCACCGGCCAGGACCATCGGGATGAGAACCAGCCAATAGGCCGGATAGATGCGCGAGACCCGTTTGATCGCGTAGCTATAGGCCTTTTGAGGGGCACCAAAATCCCGACGATGGATGTAAAGCATCAGGAATCCAGACAGGGCGAAGAAGAATTCAACACCCGAATAGCCCATATTCGCTACAGGATGTAGCGCTTCGCCCGTTTCCGCATAAAGCCGCTTTGGCAAGATGAAGATATTGAGGTGATAGAAGACGACCATGAGCGCAGCGATGGCGCGCCCGCCCTGCAGTGATGTCAGATGAGGAAGACGCATGCGCGTGTCCTTTTCGGTATGGCACCCGGGATTTCGGAGCCGCCAGACCGGATTCAGGACCAGCAGCGACAATGCCGTTCGTCCTGTGACAGGCAAATCGTGTACCAGCCCGCCGGAGCGACCTGCGCCTGCAACGCCCGTGAAGGCGCTCGGTGGACAAGATCAGGAATTCGCAAGCGCCCGGGTCAGGTATCCGGGGGAGGCAGGCGCAACTCGGCATCATGCGGGCGAATCATCGGAAATAGCGTTGTTCCGACGCGATGGTCGCCTGCATCATGCGCAGGCGCGGGTTCGGATGCGCTGCCCATCGCGACCTGACAGGCCTTTGAGAGGGTGAACGCCAAAGGGTCAGGCCGCGCGACTGTTGGCGTATCCCCGATTGCCGCGATCCAGACATTCCCTCGCGCATCGCACATGGTGAGGAACGGCGTGCCGCGACCTCTCGTTCGGCGCACATACAGGCGCAGAAGGATGAGCTGCAGCCATATCCAGAAACGGAATGGCTGAAGATGCGGCTTCAATACCGGTGGGGGCGCAAACAGGCTGTCCATCCGCGCAAGTATATGTCCGGCGCATAGAGGCGACGGATACGTTCTCGCGGGCACCCATACTGGCGACAGGCGCAACGAATTCCTTGCGGGACAAGGACGCGATTATGCCCTGAAGAAGGCTGCTTCAGCCCGTCCGCACATTGATATCGGGCGTGGTCATCTCCTGGCAAAGCACGGCCCGACCAATGAGGTAGCCCTGTATGAGATCACAATTGCGCGCGGCGAGCTGTTCGAGTTGCCAGCTGGTTTCCACGCCTTCGGCGCAGCTGATCAGATTCATCTCGCGGCACATCTTCAGACTGCCAGTCAGCACTTTGGGCAGGACACCGGAATCGCTCTTCTTGCCGAGCAGGCTCTTGTCGAGCTTGACCTTCTTGAAGGGCAATTCCTCCAACAGGGAGAGCGAGGAATAGCCGGTGCCAAAGTCATCCAGAGCCAGAGAGACCCCTGCCCCGACAATCTTGCCAAGCACGTGTTTGCTCGTATCGATGTTCCTGAAAAGGACGTTTTCTGTGATTTCGAGTTCGATCCGTTCAGGCGCTATGCCATGGCGACGGAGCGCGTTCAGAAAATGGTCAGCAAATTCCAGCGACGTCAATTGAGAGGGAGAAACGTTGAATGACAGGAAGCTGGTACCCCCGGGCAACCAGCGCAAAGCCTGGTTCAGCATGGACCAGAAGAAACTGTCGATCAGGCCAAGGCGTTCCACTGCCGGCATGAATTGCTTGGGCGAGGGCTGCCGGCTGAGGCCGCTATGCGGCCAGCGCGCAAGCACTTCATAACCGGCAATTGAGTGACTGTGCAAATCCAGAATCGGCTGAACTGCCGGCTGAAAGCAATTGTCCTTGACCGCCCCGATAATGGTCTTGTCGAACTCTTCGGCATCCATATCCGCCATGTCTTCACGGCGATCGAATACCGCAATCCCTCCGCCCTCCGACTTTATCCGGATCATGGCCTTGTCGGCTGCGTACATCAGATTGGCCTTGTCAGCCGCGTCATCCGGAAACGCAGCGACCCCGATGGAGGCGCCGACCGTGACCAGCCCCAGATCGGTTTCTATCGGAGAAACCAGAGCACTTTGGACAAGCGCAGCCAATGCCAGTGCGTTATCGCCAACTGATGGAATGATAAACGCAAACTCATCTCCACCAAGGCGACAAGCATACTGACAGCCCTCCATCTCCGACAGGCGCGTGGCGAGAACCTTCAGGACATGGTCCCCTATCGCATGCCCATAGCGATCATTCAGGGGCTTGAACCTGTCCAGGTCGATCAAGGCGCACATGAAGGGCTGGCCCTGTGCCACCAGAGCCTCCATTTCCCGCACAAAGGCGCGGCGATTCAGGATTCGGGTCAATGGGTCTGTGTCGGCAAGCTGGCGGATCTTGCGCTCGGCGCGCTCACGCTCCTCGATCTCGGCCTTGAGTTCAGTCAGCATACTGGCATGAATTTCGGTAAGGGCATGGAACACACCAAGCGCGTTGAGACATCCGGCATAGATGCCGTCTTCATGCGCAAGGATCAGACCGTTGGTGAGCAGGTCTGATTTGTCCCGGATACTGCCGAATACGGTCGCGGCATCCTCCGATAGCTCCATCACCAGCACGTTTCGATCCATTATGCCGGACGCACCCTTTTTCTGATTCAGGGCATAGCCGAACGGATTTGAGATCAGGCGCTGGAAAGCCTGAAGGGATACAAACCCTGTCGGCTTGCCATTAAAATCGACAACCGGGCACAGTGTCGCTTCAGGGTTCTTGACGAAAAACGCGGATACCGCATCAAAGCTGTCTCCGAGAGAGAGCGGCTCAAAATGCATCCATGACGTGGAGCGAAGTCTCATAATAAACCCATCTGCCCCACCCAAAAGGCCTTATGGGTTCTCGCTATCATCACAGTCTGAAAACTTTGTAACCAGTAATAGCCACAACAGCGTACAAGACTTTGACTTTCATGAATTTATTGTGACGCACACTTCAGGAGTGGCCCGGAACTCCGACGACAGATTGGGCAAGATGTTCGGGCGATACATTCGCATTCTTGCGCGCGACCACGCTGAATGACGCATCCGTTTCGAGCACGACCAACTCAGCTTCGGCAACGCGTGTCAGGCCATTCTCACGCAACGCGGCGAGCACTTCGGACTTGGTCAGACGCTCATCGCGAATATTCTGCATAAGGTACTGACCCCGATATACCAGAAGTCGTGGACTGGATTTCACAAGCCACTCCACAGAGTCGCTGCGCGCCAGAACGAATGTCAGCCCCCATTGAATAAACAGGAGGACTGCAATGGCGAACAGGGCTTCGACGGCCGTGACGGAATTCGAGGTGATGCCCGCTCCAGCGATTGAGCCCAGCGCCACGGTCACCACCCAGTCAAAATTGTTCATCTGAGACGTAGACCGCTTTCCAGCGAGCCGGATGAAAGCGATGATGGTGAAATATATGACTGGGGCGGCAAGCGCGATACGGACAAGATCTTTCCATCCGTCGTAATAGATTGCTGAAATATCCATCAGTCGACTGCCTGCACGATCTCATAATCTATCGGCTTGTAGCGAAAATTATTGGACTCTCCTGCGGAGCAGCTGGTCATGCCGATCAGAAGGTCCATGCAGGCTTCGAACGTAATCGACTGCCCCGCTTTGCTCAGAGGTGGCAAAACCTTGATCTCGCCCGTCTGAGGATCTGTCGCGACATGCATGAAGATGTTGAACGCGATCGGAATATCATCGGGGCCTATGCCGTATTCGGCCAGGGCTGCTTCGAGGTTTTCCTGACAACCACCTTGGGGATCAGCTTCATTGTACAGCTTACGGAACGTATCCTTCGAGCAGGGCGTCAGCGTGAAATCATGACGGCCGACCTCATCCTCGACAATTTTCAACATGTCACGGCTGCGATTGGAGTAGAGCATGTCTCCCGTGGTCAGGAACATGCGCCCGGCATAATCGAGGGAACGCCCGGATGAAATCACTTCCTTCCGGTCGTCCAGATTGTAGGCGACCATGTCGCTGACTTGTTCGCCTTCGGGATCTGTCACAGTCAGGCGTTCGCCCTTGCGCAGGATGAAGGCCGTGCCGGATTTCGGGGGGATACGGTGACTCATTTCGCAGGCTCCTGCGGGGTGAACGGACATTTCCACTCAGGACCGACTTCGCGGCCTGAATATTGCGCGGCTTCAGACCCCCGGCCGAAATCTGCCAGCATCGGATTAACCGAACCGGCGAGCGCCTTGTCGCGCTCTCGAATGATCTGCTTCATTTTCTCGAACCGGCCATCCTGGCGCAGGCGTTCAAATTGCTCATGCGAATTGAAGACAAGCGCAGGAAACTTAAAACGACGGGCTGGTCGGGATGCGTTCGGGTGCAGGCCGATGACGAAGAAGGCCTCGCCCAGCAAGCCCATCGAGAAATGTGCCGATTCCGGATCACGCTCCGCGCTCTCGGCCCACCCCCTGCCCTCGACCACATCGAGATTGTGCAAGGATTGAAGTCGATTCCAGAGCGCACGCTCGAATTCAGTCTCTGACAGCTCGGTCGGCCCCGTGAAGATGGCGACGAAGGACTGAACCACAGGGGAGCTGAAATCGAGCTC
The DNA here is from genome assembly GCF_002388935.1 of Hyphomonas sp. UBA4494. Classification (NCBI taxonomy): domain Bacteria; kingdom Pseudomonadati; phylum Pseudomonadota; class Alphaproteobacteria; order Hyphomonadales; family Hyphomonadaceae; genus Hyphomonas; species Hyphomonas sp. UBA4494. The sequence continues at coordinate 48,299 of NZ_DGNK01000034.1, read as the reverse complement.
CTCGATAAACTCTTCCAGTGCGCGCCTGAGATTGATGTCACCTGCAGCGGAATCTATGTCGCCGAATTCCGCGATGACCAGCTGATCGCGAACCATTGCCGATTTTGCCCCAATACAGGGAAAGGAATCTGATTGCACGAATTGCCGGAAGGCGTCCGTGCGGGTGAGAGTGGTGCTGCCCATTTGGTTGTGTCCTGTCATATCTGGGCAATCAACCCCGCAACCTTCAAACCGGTTCCGCAACTTCTGACAGCAAGGTGTGGCAGCCTTCTGGATCACTTTGCCGCCACAAGATATACTTTCTCGTAAGCGTGAAATCAGACGCTTGAACCCCCTTCAAAAGCAGGGGCCGAATGCTTATTTATGTTAAACCGCGATGACATTCATGCGGTTTATACGGGGCGACGCCGCCGCCATGCGGGGCTAAACGTCAGGAAGAAGATCTGATTGCCGGAACGATCGCCGCAATGCGGGGTTGGTCTGCAAAGGAGGAGATTAGATATGGCGAACAAAACCGCCAGTGCGAGTGTGGCACTCAGCCCGGAGCAGGGCCTGAGCCGTTATCTCACCGAAATTCGTAAGTTCCCCATGCTCGAGAAGAATGAGGAATTCATGCTCGCGCGGAAATGGCGCGAACAGGAAGATACCCAGTCTGCCGAGAAGATGGTGACATCCCACCTGCGTCTCGTTGCGAAGATCGCAATGGGCTATCGTGGCTATGGCCTGCCGATGGCCGAAGTGATCTCCGAGGGCAATGTCGGTCTTATGCAGGCCGTGAAGAAATTCGACCCTGACAAGGGTTTCCGGCTGGCAACCTATGCCATGTGGTGGATTCGTGCCGCCATTCAGGAATACATCCTGCGCAGCTGGAGCCTCGTGAAACTCGGCACCACGGCCGCGCAGAAGAAACTGTTCTTCAACCTTCGCCGCCTGAAAGGCGAAATGAAGGCTCTGGACGAAGGTGACCTTCGCCCTGAACAGGCCCAGTTGATCGCCGAAAAGCTGAATGTGACAGAAGCTGAAGTGTATTCGATGAACGGACGTATGTCCGGCTCGGATGCTTCGCTGAACGTGCCCATGGGCACCGATGGCGACATGGAGTGGCAGGACTGGCTGGCCGACGATGATCAGGGCCAGGCCGAGGAGTTTGCCGACAAGCAGGAATTCAATGCGCGGATGGAATTGCTGACCGCTGCCATGGAAGACCTGAACGAGCGCGAACGCCACATCCTGACCGAGCGCCGCCTGTCGGAAGAGCCGAAAACACTTGAAGAACTGTCCGAGGTTTACAGTGTTTCGCGTGAGCGTATTCGCCAGATCGAAGTGCGCGCGTTCGAAAAGCTCCAGAAAGCCATGAAACGTATGGCCAAGGATCAGGGCCTGCCGAACATGGCCCCCAACCCGGCTTAGTGACCGGTCAGGTCCGAATACGCATCTTCGTCCAGCTCAGACGGCCCGCTTAACAGTGGGCCGTTTTTCATTGGACCCACCGCGGCAGAATTCAGCGACCATTCTCCCTGCTCTCTTGACCAAAGTGTCATCAGACATGCCGAATAGGCTCCGCGAATGAACCTGCCCGCAGCCACATAGGGATGAGAACCGATTTCAGACTCGCAAATTATGTCTGACGGCTTTCTTGGAGGAATCTGGACTTCACAGATCAAGGGATCAGGCTGAGGGCCAACAATTGATCTGGCTGGAGCGCGGCGACACTCGGGAAACCCCACATGTACCTGCTCGTGCGATTCCCGCAGTCTATGGACAAGTCCTATATCATCTTCGCTCAGCGAGCTGAGGAGAATTGGTGGAGCCTCTGCCCCGCTATAGCGGGTCATTTCCAAATTTAACTGAAACTGTTTGTCCGTAACGTGTTCCAACATCGCCTTGCGGTGCATGCGGTTTCCTGCAGAGATCGCGACCACGCAAAACGCGACCAGCAACAATACAAGGATGAGCCTATGGTGCCAAAGCACCACAATGGTTTTCATCATGATATTCATGCGTCCCCCCGGCCCGCCTGCAAATCCTTCGCAATCTCCCTCTATCTATTTTTGATTGCGATAACAATACCAAAAAGTAGAATTTTTCTCCTATTGGGAGAATTATTTGAGCTGAAGTGCGGGGGTTCCCCTGCAGGAGAATGTTCGGCCTGGGTCGTCTGTGCCGGACGTCGATTTGTCCGTATGGGTGAAGTATGCTCGTAGTCGGCCGAGCCGGATTCGTTCCACGTCATGGACGCCCCGCCAATTGGACAACGTCTTGCGCCTCAGCATAGAGAAATTGAAATGGGATTTGCGATAGAAGTTGGTAGCGCGACAGATGCGAGGCTGGAGGCTTACACATCCATTCGCGAGAAGGACCTGACTTCAGGTCATGGCGCGCGCTTCATCGTCGAGGGCAAAGTAGCGCTGGAGACAGCGCTGCGTCGGGGACGTTTTGCGCTGGAAAGTATATTCCTTGCCGAAAGCCGGGTAGCGCCCCTGGCCGACCTGCTGGCCCTGGTGCCGGAGGAAACGCCTGTCTATGTCGCGCCCCAGTCGGTCATGGATGCGGTCGCAGGGTTTCCGATGCATCGCGGCGTGCTTGCCTGTGGGCTGAAAGGCGACATCGCCGAACCGGCCGCGTTTCTCGCCGCCATAGAGGCCGGTCCCTCTACCCTGCTCCTGATGTCAGACCTGTCCAATCACGACAATGTCGGCGCCTGCTTTCGTAATGCGGCCGCCTTTGGCACAGATGCGGTGCTGATGGATGGTCAATGCTGTGACCCGCTCTATCGCAAGGCCATCCGCGTCTCCTCCGGCAGCAGCCTGTGGCTGCCCTATGCCCATGGCGGGACAGGCCTGGACATGGTGAACGCGGCCAAGGCGGCAGGCCATGAAGTCTGGGCGATGACGCCGCGCTCCGAGGCAACGCCGATCACGCAAATGGATATGCCGGACCGACTCGCCATCCTGCTCGGTGCCGAAGGACCGGGGCTGCCGGACGAGTTGATCGCGGCTTGTACGCCCGTACGCATCCCAATGTCGGAAGGCTTTGACAGTGTGAACGTGGCGACCGCCGGAGCGATCGCGATGGCTCACATATTCGGGGCGAAGGCCTAGAAGACGCGCGGGCGTTCCGTCTTGTCGATGTGGAGGCCGCATTCGGATTTCTCCTGTCCGGCCCAGCGACCCGCGCGGGGATCGTCCGGATTGTCGGACGGCTTCGTGCACGGCCAGCAGCCGATGGACGGATAGCCCTGAGCAACCAGCGGATGGCGCGGCAGATTGCGCTGCTTGATCAACAGTTCCACATCGTCCGGAGTCCAGTTGGCCAGCGGGTTCACCTTGTAGCGTCCGTTCGCAAACTCGAAGACCGGCAGGCTCATCCGGGCCCCACCATGAAAGCGTTTGCGACCGGTGATCCAGGCATCAAAGCCCTCCAGAGCCGGCTCCAGCGGGCGCACCTTGCGCAGTGCGCAACAGGCGTCCGGATCGGTTTTCCAGAGATTGTTCTTCGGATCGAGCACCTTGCGCTCGGTCTCACTCGGCGGAATTTCGCGCACACCGGTCAGGCCGAGCTTTTCGATCAGCTCGTCCTTGTAGTCCAGCGTCTGCGGGAAATGCATACCGGTCTCGAGAAACACGATGGGCAGGTCAGGCTTCACGTCCGCGATCAGGGCCAGCATAGCGACACTCTCGGCGCCGAAACTGGATACGTAGGTCAGGCTGTTGGCCCATTCGCGAACCATGGCGACGCGCAGCACCGTCTGAGCGGAGGCGTCGCGCAACTCACCATTCAGGCGAGCGAGGCGGACGTCCGCAGCTTCGGACTTGCGGGCAAGACTGTCGCCATAAGGCATAAGGATCAGCTTTCGTGTCTCTTGCGGTACACCGGCGTCCGTTCACCCGCTGCGGGCTGGTAGACGTCGGAATACTCTTCCAGTGCGTTCACCACTTCATGTAGGTCAGCACGGGCGGTCTCGTAAGCGTCAAAGCCTGAACGGTTCATATAGAATATCTGATCCCGCAGGACGTGACCCACAGCGCGAAGCTCTCCGGTATAGCCGAAGCGACGGCGCAAAAGCTGGGCCTGGGAGTATCCACGACCGTCAGTATATTTAGGGAAACTGATCTCGATCAGTTGCAACCGGTCGAGATATTCCTCCAGTTCGTGCGGGTCGTCGCCCGGTTCCAGCCGCACACCAATATCGGTGTTACGGGCCAGAAGAATGTCTCGCTCGCTGCGAAATCGTCCGAGCGAAACTGTAATACATCCACCAGGAGACAGCTCACCTTCATCCGGGACAAAGGCCCAGATATTGTCGATCTCTGTGCCGTTCTTAACCAGCGGCATAAAGCGCCTCCTTGAAGGGGTCATGGCCGAGGCGGGCCAGCGTCTCGATGAACAACTCGCCCTTGTCGGCGCGCAACTCGCGATAGGTGTCGACGACGCGTTTGAGGGCGCCGGGCACGTCATCAGCCTTCAGGCCGGGGCCGGCAATATCACCGATCGCGGCCTTCTCATCAGCGCGGCCACCGAAGGTGATCTGATAGAATTCCTCACCCTTCTTGTCGACGCCGAGAATACCGATATGGCCGACATGGTGGTGGCCACAGGCATTGATACAGCCGGAAATATTGATATGCAGGCGGCCGATATCTTCCTGATAGTCTGGATCGGCGAACACTTCTTGAACCGCCTGCCCGACTGGAATGGAACGGGCATTGGCAAGGTTGCAGTAATCGAGACCTGGGCACACGATCATGTCAGTGATCAGGCTTTCGTTGGCGGTATGCAGCCCGGCAGCCTTCAACTCGCGATACACATCCTGCAGGTCATCCAGCGCAACATGTGGCAGGACGAGATTCTGGGCGTGGCTGACGCGGATATCGTCATAGGCATAGGTCTCGGCCAGATGCGCTACGGTCATCATTTGAGCGTCGGTGGCGTCTCCGGCGAGACCGCCAATCGGCTTCAGGCTGACCGTGACGGACGTGTAGCCAGGGGTCTTGTGCGGATGGAGGTTGATCCGCGCCCAGCGCGCAAACTCTGCATCATCGGCCTTCAGCGCCTCGAACGCAGCGGACGTGTCTGGCTTCGCGGCCAGTTCCGGCGGCGCAAAATAGGCATGGATACGGTCGATCTCGGCCTGTGGCAGGTCGATTCTCTCATTGTCGCGTTGGGCTGCATATTCCTCTTCCACGAGGCGGCGGAACTCGGCTTCGCCCAGTTCACTGACAAGGATCTTGATACGGGCCTTGTATTTGTTGTCCCGGCGGCCGAAGCGGTTGTAGACGCGCATGATGGCTTCGAGATAGTCGAGCAATTCGGCTTCCGGCACGAACTCGTTGACCAGGGTCGCGAGGTGCGGCGTGCGCCCCTGCCCGCCGCCGACATGGACTTCAAACCCGACCACATCACCGCGCTTGCGGATATGCAAGCCGATATCGTGCACGCGAATTGCAGCGCGATCATGCTCCGCCGCCGTGACGGCAATCTTGAACTTGCGCGGCAGGAAGGCGAACTCCGGATGGAACGTGCTCCACTGGCGGATGATCTCGCACCAGGGGCGCGGATCCATCAATTCGTCTTTCGTCGCACCGGCATAATGATCGGATGTCACGTTGCGGATACAGTTACCGGAGGTCTGGATGGCATGCATCTCGACCTCGGCCAGCTTGGCCAGCACGTCCGGGATGTCTTTTAACGCGACCCAGTTGAACTGTATGTTCTGGCGCGTGGTGAAATGGCCGTAATTCCGGTCATAGTCGCGCGCGACGATGGCCAGTTGGCGCAGCTGGCGGCCGCTGAGCTGACCATAAGGAATAGCCACACGCAGCATATAGGCGTGCAGTTGGAGATACACGCCATTCTGCAGGCGGAGCGGCTTGAACTCGTCTTCCAGCAATTCGCCTGACAGGCGGCGGTCCACCTGTCCACGGAATTGCGCGACCCGCTCGGAGACGATCCGGGCGTCAAACTCATCATATCTGTACATTACGCAGCCTCTTTTGCGTGCGGTATATTGAGGGCCACTTCGGTGCGGCTGACCCATCTTTCCACGGAGGGAAAATCAGACAGGTCAAAGCCACCCTCATGGGCGACCCGTGTGTAGGCGACCAACGCAATATCGGCGAGCGTCATCGCATCGCCAACCAGCCAGTCGGTATAGGTCAATTGCAGCTCCATCACACCGAGCGCGCGGCGCCCCTTGGCCATCAGCTGCGGATCGATCTGGTCATCCGGCGTATTGAGATAATGTTTCTGGAAGCGCCTCACAGCAATGGCGGTCTCGTGAGAGTATTGTTCCCAGAACAGCCAGCTCATCATCTGGGCCCGGCGGAACGTGTCAGAAGGGACCAGGTCACTGCCTGCCTCTTCGGCGAGATACAACATGATGGCGTTGGACTGTGGCAACGCACGGCCATCCGGCCAGCGCGCCAGCGGCACCTGACCCGCCGGGTTCAGCGACAGGAAGTCTTCGGTCTGAGTGCCACCCTGAAGGATATCGACCTCTACCCAATCATATGGGATGCCAAGCAGGTCAGCGGTCCATTTCGGTTTCATGCAATTGCCGGAAATGGAATCGCCGTAAAGTGTGAGTCGCTGAATCTCGCGATGGGGCATTATGCGCCCTCTCCATAGGAAACGGTCGGTCCCTTGGCGCGGATCGTCTCGCGCAGGGTCTCGCGGCCCGTGATCTCTCCCGTCTCAGTGACTTCCATGAAGTAAGGATCGGTAACGATCCCCTCCTGCGTCTGAGCATCTGCCAGGCGCGCTTCGGCCTCATCGCCTGTAAAGGCGGCAACCTTTGAAACGTCCTGGGTCCAGCTGCCGTCGGCGGCCATCCAGACATTCTGGCCGGTCGCGGTCTCCCATGCGGTGACGGCCTTTGGCGTATCCGGCTTAAGTTTCGGGCGAACGGATGTCATACGAAAGTCTCCTGGCTGACGCAGCCTGAAAGGCCGATTGCGCCACTCGCGAAAGGCAGGCCCGCCACTTTGCCGATGATGAGCAATGCCGGACCCTTGATACCATTGTCTGTGATCAGGTCAGGCAGTTCAGCAAGAATACCGAAAACCTGAATTTCGTTCGGCCGCGTGCCGTTCTCGATCACTGCGACCGGCGTGTCTGGCGCGCGCCCGGCTTCGATCAACTTGTCAGTAATGGCGGCCGCTGTGCCGACCCCCATGAAGACGGTGACGGTCTGGTTCGGCTTGGCCAGAGAGTCCCAATCGAGATCGGGCACGCCGCCGGCCTTGGCATGGCCGGTGACGAAGGTCAGGCTCTGGGCATGATCGCGATGGGTCAGCGGTACACCTGCCTGCGCCGCGCATCCGAGCGCAGAGGAAATGCCCGGTACGACAAAGGCTTCGACGCCGGCCGCGAGCACGGCTTCCATCTCTTCACCGCCACGTCCGAAGATAAACGGGTCGCCGCCCTTCAGGCGTACAACGCGCTTGCCATCGCGGGCCGAGCGGATCAGCATTTCGTGAATTTCATCCTGCGGGACGGAATGGTCGCCCTTGCTCTTGCCGACAGACACGCGGTCGGCATCCCGGCGAATAAGCGTCAGGATATCGTCGCTGACCAGACGGTCATAATAGACAATGTCGGCTTCCTGCAGCAGGCGCAGCGCCTTCAGGGTCAGCAGCTCCGGATCACCCGGACCCGCGCCAACCAGATGAACCACGCCTTGCGTCCGGCCGCCGGACAGTACGTCGCGCATCGCCTGTTCAGCAGCTTCCAGCTCGCCCGCATAGGCAAGTTCGGCAGCCTTGCCATTGAGCACGCTCTCCCAGAACTTCCGACGCGCGCCAGAATCCGGCAATTTGGACTTCACCTCTTCGCGCATGCGTCCGGCCAGTTCCGCCAGATCGCCGATGCGTGCGGGTGTAAGCGCTTCAAGTTTGGCTCGCACCGATTTGGCAAGTACAGGCGCAGAGCCGCCCGAGGCCACGGCAGCAACAATCGCGCCGCGGTCCATGATGGATGGAACCGTAAAATCGCAGAGATCTGGCCGATCGACGACATTCAAAGGCACGCCATATTGGCGCGCCCAAGTGATCGCGCGATCTGTGTTTTCATCAATTCGGCAGGCCACAATTGCAAAACGGGCAACATCGAGCGCGGCGCCAGCTTGGTCCTGCGGCGCAATCGTGATGCGCCCAGCAAACTCCTGAGCGAAGCCGGAATCGATGTCTTTTCCGATGATTACAGTGATATGCGCCGGTGTTTTGGCGAGCAGGCGCACCTTGCGGCGCGCTTCCTCACCACCGCCGAACACGACGACGCGCGCGTCATCCATGTTGAAGAAAGCCGGGAATTGGCGCATGCGGGCGGACCTCTTTTTAGGCAAGCTGATCAGTCAGGTGTCAAAATGGCTCTTGACGCGGCGGACGCAAGCATGAACCCCTACAGCGATCCTTTAGAGAAACTATCCATGTCAGACCCATCCGACCGACTTCCCCCATTGAACGCGCTGAGAGCCTTTGAGGCCGCCGCGCGGCGCCTGTCTTTTACACAGGCTGCCGAAGAGCTGAATGTCACGCCCGGCGCGATTTCACAACAGATAAGGCAGCTGGAAGAATATGCTGGCACGCCCCTGTTCAAGCGAACGGGCCGTTCAGTTTTGCTGACAGATGCCGCCCAGGCCAGCCTGCCTCTGGTGCGCGATGCATTCGAGAGAATTTCTGAAGCCGGGCGGATCATGCAGGCTCCAGCGCGCAAAGGCCGGGTCATGGTGTCATCTGCGCCGTCCTTCGCCGCGAAATGGCTGGCGCCCCGCCTTGATGGCTTCCATCGGGAACATGAGGAGACCGAGGCCTGGATCTCGGCCGATATGGGCCTGACCGATTTCACCACGGCCGATGCCGATTTCGCAATCCGCTATGGCCGGGGCAATTATGACGGCCTGAAATCTGAAAAGCTGATGGACGAGACTGTCTTGCCGGTCTGTTCCCCTGCCCTGTTGGAAGGAACCGACGCGATCCGTAAGCCTTCGGATTTGCGGCATCACACACTGATCCATGATGAGAGCAACGAGAATGACCCGTCCTGCCCCGACTGGGCCAGCTGGCTGCGTGCGCGGAATGTGAAAGATGTTGATGGCTCACGCGGCCCACGTTTCAACCAGGCGATCCTCGTGATCGAGGCGGCTGCCGCCGGACGCGGCGTGGCGCTTGCCAAACGCGCGATTGCAGCAGCGGATCTCGCCTCTGGTCGGCTGGTCGCACCCTTCGCGGATGGCTCCCACCTGATCGATTTCGGGTACTGGATCGTCTATCCGAAAGGCCGTCACCTGACGCCAGATGTACGCAACTTCATCAAATGGCTGAAGACCGAGGCGACCAATAGTGAAGTGGTCGGCGTCTAGGGCTCATTGCCTTCCCAGTCGACAATCCAGTCTTCTGTGTCCTCATCGAAGACCGTGTCCTCGGAAACGGTGCGTCCCCGGATCGAATGCCCCTCTTCGTGGATGCGGTTGCGATCACCACATACGAGGTAGTGCCAGTCCGGCAGCTCCTTGCCTTCATGGATCAGGCGATAGGCGCAGGTCTTTGGCATCCAGCGGATTTCCTCGACCTTCTTCGGAGTAAGAATCACGCAGTCTTCGACGATCTTCTTGCGATTTTTGTAATCGGCACACTGACAGTTATCCCCGTCAAACAGGCGGCAATGGAGTCGCGTGTAAGCGATCTCACCGGTATCTTCATCTTCCAGTTTGAGCAGGCAGCATTTGCCACAGCCGTCGCAGAGGGATTCCCATTCCTGCGATGACATCTGAGCCAGTGGCGTGGTTTTCCAGAAAGGCTTGGTCATCCCCTCAGGGCAGCCCATTCCGGCGTCTTTTCAATAAGTGCCGTTGCAAACCAGCAAGACGAAGAAACCGTCTCACCCGCAGCAATGATGTCATTCATCACACGCGTCACCAGATTTTTGCCAAGGCCGCGTCCACCCAGTTCTCCCGGCACGATCGTGTGCGTGATATGGCGCAGCCCGGTCCGCGGACGCTCATAGGTCAGATACGCTTCCAGCCCGTTCTCGAAATAGCTGTAGCGCATATGATTTTCATCATGGGTGATGGGTATCGTGGTCATGCCAGTACATCCTGCCATTCTGCATGTTTTTGAATTTGCGCCTTCGCGAAAGGGCACAGCGGAATGATCTTGATTCCGTCCCGACGCGCATCCTCGACTGCGCGTTTGACCAGGGCTACGCCGACACCCATGCCGCCGAGCGCTTTCGGAACGCCGGTATGGTCGATGATGATCCGCTCCGTACCCGCCTTCGAATAGGTCATCTCGGCCTCGTGGCCGTTGACCAGGGTGACATAGCGCCCGCCGGTCTCTCCGTCTTCGCGCTTGATCTCAAACTCGCTCATGAGTGTATGCCTTCTGCTGAGAGCCCCTATGTGGCGCGCCATCCGGCAGCACGCAAGGAAAAGCCGCCCCCGGAGGAGCGGCTTTCACAGTGGTTCAGGGGGTCGCCTATTTGTTGACGGCGTCCTTTACGTCACCCGCTGTCTTGCGAGCTTCGCCTTCGGCCTTGTCCATTTTGCCTTCGGCTTGCATCTTCTTGTTGTCTGTCATTTCGCCGACAGTTTCCTTGACTTCGCCTTCAGCTTCCTTGGCACCGCCCTTGAGATGTTCTTTGTCCATTTGGGTCTCCTTCAGTTTGTTTGTGTCGGCCGCATGATCGCGGTCATTCAATCAACGCGCGACGGACAAGAGCGATCCGATTAATTCGGTGTCAGAAAGCATGCAGCCGCAGAGGACTGTTCAAAACGGTACTGCCCGGCTAACCCGTCTCGCATGGCCCGCTTGCTCACGCATCCCATGATTGACTGGAAGGACGACGGCACGCCCGTCGCCCGCGAGGCGGGGGACGTGTACTTCACGGCGGGGGATGGACTGGCCGAAACCCGCGCGGTTTTCCTGCAGGGCTGCGGCCTTCCGGAAGCCTGGGCCGGCAAGACCGAATTCACGGTAGCCGAAACCGGATTTGGCACAGGATTGAACTTCCTCGCCTTGTGCGAACTGTGGCAAGCGCACCGGCCAGCCCCGGATGCATGGCTCCATTTTGTCAGCTTCGAAGGCTTTCCACTGACTGAGGACGATGCGGCGCGCGCGTTGGGCGCGTGGCCCGAACTGGCGTGCTTGGCAGCGCGACTGCTCGCCGATTGGCCAGGGCCTGTGCGCTGTGTACACCACCTCGTCTGGCCTGATATCGGCGTCACTCTCACGCTTCATCTCGGCGATATTCACGACACGCTGCCCCAGAGCCAGTTCATGGCCGATGCCTGGTTTCTCGACGGATTCAGCCCGGCAAAGAATGAAGCCATGTGGTCAGCTGATCTTTACGGACTGATTGCAGAGCGCTCCAAGCCCGGCGCGAGCATCGGCACGTTCACCGTGGCAGGCACAGTTCGGCGCGGACTGACAGAGGTCGGCTTCGATGTCGTCAAAGCACCGGGACACGGCCGCAAGCGGCAGCGACTGGAAGCAAGGTTGGCACTTGCCTCTCCCGCCAAGCCGGACATTTACGGCCTGCGCGCGCATAGTGACCCTCGCCAAAAGATCGCCATTCTGGGCGCAGGAATTGCTGGGGCAAGCGCGGCTTACGCCCTGACAGAGCGCGGCGCAGATGTGACTGTGTTTGATCCAGTTGGCCCCGCAAGCGGCGCAAGTGGCAATCCGCTGGCCCTTATGATGCCTCGGCTCGATGCGGGCGACACGGCGCAAGCCCGCTTGCTGATCGACGCTTATCTTGCCGCCCGCCGCGCCTATTCAGGCATGGAAGGCGCACACGAAACCACCGTACGCCAAATGCCAAAGGACAAGGCCGAGCAGACCCGGTTCGCGAAATTGCTTGCGGACCCGCCTCTGCCTTTGGAAGACCTTGAAGCCATTTCGGGCGGCGGCCTGCTCCACAAGCGCGCACTGGTCCTTGAGCCTGCGCGGATCATTTCCGGATTGCTCGACAATGTTCGGGTCCGGACCGGGACGGTCGAGATTTCGCTACAGGATCGCTTGGTGGATGCCGAGGTGTTCGACATCATTGTCCTCGCCACCGCCATGGAGACGAACCGGCAACTTGGCTGGGTCGGGCTGGAAGGCCGATTGGGTCAGGTCGAGAGCGTCGCGGACGCCACACCCGTTCAAGCAGAGGCAGTGGCGAGCGGGCACTACGCACTGGCATTGGAAGATCAGAGGCTCTGGGGCGCTACCTTTGAAAGAATCGAAGATGGTGTACCGGCTGCAACGTCCGCCGCTGCCCGCGCCACCAATGCCGACGCATTGCGACAATTGTCTCCATGGTGGCAACGAAGCGCAACGTCGCTGCCCGTTCAGTCTCGTGCTGCCATTCGTGCGACCACCGCTGATCGATTACCCCTGGTCGGCGCCGTGCCCGATTACTCTGCAGCGCTGGAGACATTTTCCGGCATGCGAAAAGGGCGCCCTGTCGATGCGGACGCCCCCGTGTTGCCGGGCATATTCATGGTGAACGGTTTTGGCGCGCGCGGCTTTACCTGGGGCCCCTGGGCCGGCCGGGTGCTGGCGGCCATGTGCCTTGGCGGGCCCTCCCCCGCCGAAGTGGCGGCGCTCGAGGCGGTCAGCCCCGTGCGCCTGATTGTTCGCGCCTTAAAGCGCGGTGAAGTCTGACTCACCAAAAGAGCGGGCGATGCTGAGGCGAACGCCCCCCTCTTCGTGCGGCGCAAACGTCATCTGAAGCCCGCCGAACTCCAGTGCTGTCTGTCCCTGGAGGCTGGAGAGAAAGAGTACCATCATCAGGATGAGGATGGAGACCCCTCCGAGCAGCCAGTTATTCGTCAGTAGCGTCCCCTTACGCATTTTTCCGGTCCTTCTTGTCGGATGGTTAGGGTGAATGGGCGCGGTCTAGTTGCCACGCTCCAGGTCGCGGAATTCCTTGCGCAGTCGCCACTCGTCAGATGTGACCTTGCGTTCGATATCCCTGAGGCGTTCATCGAGATCCATGAAAGTGTATTTCAGGTTCCCGAAAGTGGCTCTGGGGCGGTCGTTCACGTTGCGCCAGAAAACATCTTCTTCCGGTGATATGGTACGACCGCCCAAAGGTGTCCGCGGCGTGATCATCCAGACGACGATATAGGCAATCAGGGCGATCGGTCCGGCGACAAAGAAAAAGGCGAGCACGGCCAGCAGGCGCACCAGGATGGGTTCCCAACCAAAGCGTTCGGCAAGGCCGCCACAGACGCCGGCAATGACCTTGTCATGACGCGAGCGGTAATAGCGCTTCGGATTCGGGGAGCCGTACTGGTCGCCTTCTGGGGCTGTATCACGGTAGGCACGGGATTGGCGGGACATATGTCTGGGTCCTTAGTCGTCAAAAGTGGGGCGGGAAGAACGAGGCGGCCTGCGGGGGCTGTCCGCTTCGCTCTGCTCAAGGAGAGATTCGAGCGTCTCGATCCGGCGTTCCATCGCCTTGGCCGAGCGCCAGAGATCCTCCATCATGCGCTCATCGTCGGGCATCAGGGTTTTCTGCTTCCGCCACAGGGTGATGTAGTGGAAGATCATGCCCGGGAGGACGATGAACAGCGAGACGATCGCTATGATTGGAATAAACTCATCCATCAGGCGGCCTCGTCAGCAGATGGCTGCCGGTTGGCGCGCGCCTGGGCGATGAGGCCCGGAGCGCAGACCAACGTCATGAAGCCGGTGAGGCAAGCGAGTGAAAACAACATCGATTAGTCCTCCGATTTCTTGCTGGAAGACTTCGCCGATGACTTGGCGCGCTTCGCTTTCAGGGCTTCGAGTTCCTTCTCGACGCTCTCGTCACGCTCCAGCGCGGCGAATTCGGCTTCGAGGGTCGGTTCACGGCCCTTGATCGTGTCAGCATAGGCTTCCATTTCGTCGACCTTGCGCTCGATATTGCCGTAGCGCGCCAGCGCATCATCCACTTTGCCGTCATAGACCTGGCTGCGAATGCGAATGCGCTGCTCGGCCGCTTCGCGGCGCATCATCAGTGCCCGATGCTTTGCCTTCGCTTCGTCGAGTTTGGCTTGAAGCTTGGCCAGATCGTCCTGGCGCTTCTCGAAGGCTTCTTCTGCCGCGTCCATTGCCAGCTTGCGGCGTTCGATTTCGCCATCAGCTTTCTGCTTGGCGGTCAGAGCGCCACGGGCCAGGTCTTCGCGACCCTTGTCGATGGCCAGTTCAGCCTTTGCAGCCCATTCGTCGCGGGTCTGCGTGAAATGGACGATTTCGCGTTCCATTTCCTTTTTGTCTGCCATGGCGCGGGCCGCGGCGGTGCGAACCTCAACCAGCGTATCTTCCATTTCCTGGATGATGAGCCGGGCAATCTTTTCAGGATTTTCGGCGCTGTCGAGCATCGCGTTGATGTTGGAATTGATGATGTCACCGAGTCGGGAGAACAAGCCCATTTTGGTGTCCTTTCGTGAGTGGGGGGGAGGATTAGAAGAACAAACCGCCGAAGAAGATGCCGACGACGAAAAACATCCAGCTTTCCGCCGGGCGCGTCGCGAGCCACCGACCGAAACGGCCAGCATCCGAGCGGGCTTCCGAAGTGTTGTAGCGATCTTCCATTTTCAGTTTGTCCTTCTTGTGTTTGTGAGCAACGCCCTGTCGCTCCGAGCCCTTCTGTCATTTCAAGGACCGTGCCAGTTCAAAATTAATTTTATAGATCTTTGTTTTATTTGATATTTTTAGGTATTTCGGACTATTTGATTTTTGTAATTTGGTGTATTTAGCCAATTTTTTTTATATGTTTTGCCTCTAATTTTTGCTATTTTGCCTAAATGGTTGATCAAAATACGCAATTATTGGGGCAGGCGCCCGCCTGGCTGAGCGCGCAGGAGCATGTTTCCCGTGTCGCCGCGCTGGATCGCTCCATTCTTGTCATCGGGGAGCGAGGCACAGGCAAAGAGCTGATCGGCGAACGCCTTCATTTCCTGTCGAAGCGCTGGGATGGTCCATTCGTAAAAGTGAATTGCGCCGCACTGTCGGAGACCCTGCTGGACTCTGAACTGTTCGGGCATGAGCGCGGGGCCTTTACCGGCGCGACCGAAATGCGGCGGGGCCGGTTTGAACTGGCTGATGGCGGTACGATCTTCCTCGACGAAATAGCGACCGCCAGCGCACAGGTTCAGGAAAAATTGCTGCGTGTTGTCGAGTATGGCGAATTCCAGCGTGTGGGTGGATCAAAAGTACTCTCAACCGACGTTCGCATAGTGGCCGCAACCAATGCCGACCTGCCGGGTATGGTGGAGGCAGGCGAATTCCGCGCCGACCTTCTGGACCGGCTTGCTTTTGATGTCATTACCCTACCTCCGCTCAGGGCCCGACCTGGTGATGCCAGCCTGCTGGCCGACCATTTCGCTCGGCGTATGGCGATCGAAATGGCGCAGGATTTCCCCGGTTTTGCCCCCTCGACCATCGCCGCTATCGAAGCTCATGACTGGCCCGGCAATGTACGTGAACTGCGCAATTTCGCGCAAAGGCTCGCACATCGCGCCATGCTGATGGCACCGGACGAACCGGTCTTGTTCGATCCGGCCGTACTCGACCCATTCGATTCTCCCTGGCGTCCGACCGGGGCCGGCAAGACAGGTCACTCCGAGACACTTCGGGCCGACCCGGTACGCATTCGCGACAATCCAGAGATCGCCGCCGATTTCAGCGCACAGGTCGCCGCTTTCGAGATGCAGTTGATTGACGAAGCCCTCAGCCTGTCACAAGGCCATCAGGGCCGCGCCGCAGACCTGCTAGGACTCTCCTATCATCAATTCCGGGGCCTGCTGAAGAAGCATGACTATGGGCGCAATGCCGGTAAGCCGGCCGATCCTGAGGCTGGCACCCCCATCAAAGGCCCCGTGAGGGCCATGTAGACCACGCTTCAGTCAGGGTTTGCGAAACCCTTCAACTGTTCGATCAGGCGCGGAAAATGTACTGGCTTTGTATGGATTGGACTATCGGCAAGCCCATCTTGCAAATCTGCCTCATTATTGCCGGTAACAAACACGAACGGAATTCCGAATTCCTTCAGTCGATGCGCCGTCGGAAAAGAGGCGACCCCTCCGAGATCCATATCAAGCACAGCCGCCTGGATGGATCCCGGCTCAATGAGCGCTTTGGCGTCCTCATTGTTCGCGACCGGCCCCACCACTTCCATGCCAGCATCTTCCAGTTGCGCCTTCATATCAAAAGCAATCAGGAAGTCGTCTTCCAAAAGCAATATCTTCAGCATAGTCCCCCTACCTTCTAGCTGGAAAGCGAAATTGAGCTTTTAATCCTTTCGGGTCAAAGGTTAAGTTCGATTTCCCGCCAAGAGAGTGTGACAGGCTCTGCTCGATAAGCACACTACCGAAGCCTTTCCGGCTGGGAGGCACCACCGGCGGACCGTCTGTTTCGACCCAGTCGATGACCACGTCAGGGTCATCATCCGTCTCTTCTATGAACCAGCGGATGCTGAGCCGTCCGCTATCGTTCGAAAACGCACCATACTTGGACGCGTTCGTGGCCAGTTCGTGCAAGATCAATCCGAAGGCGTGTGACCCTTGCGGCCCCAGCACAAGCGGCGGCCCCGTCATTTCCAGCCGCGTGCCATCAGCGGGCGCATAGCCAAGAACCTGATCCCGGATGAGACGAGAAATATCCGATGAGTCCTGCGTCGTGGATACAAGCAGGTCATGACTGGCCGCGATGGCGCGCAGGCGCCCGGTGAATGATTGGCGAAAGCCTTCAAAGTCTGTCGCCTCCCGCAGTGTGTGGGCGGCGATGGCCTGAATGGTCGCCAGCGAATTCTTGACCCGGTGATTCAGTTCACTGAGCAACATTTCGCGGTGTGCTTCGGCCCGCTTGCGTTCGGATATGTCCACCGCGGACATGACAATGTCTGTCACTTGGCCGGATTCGTCGAAAATAGGCGCCAATTGCACGTCCACGGGTATCAGCAAGCCTCGAGAATCTCGGATTTCAGCATCGAACCGCATGCGTCGTCCCGCTTCTGCCTTGGCAAAGGCCGAGATCAGGCGATCCTGCATTGCGCGCGTGTGAGACCATGCTGGATGCTGCCAGATCGGTTTCCCGACAAGGTCCTGGCTCGCTGCTCCGGTAAGTCGAAGGGACGCTTCGTTGATTTCCAGCAGGATCCCACTGGGTGTGGTAAGACCAATCATCGAGACAATGCCATCGAGAATGGTGCGCTGGCGTTGTTGGCTTGCATGCAACTGGAGTTCAGCCTGCTTGCGCGCGGTGACATCCTGGAATGAAACAGCGAATCCATCCCCGACCTGAGCGACCGTGAAGCGGAACCAGCGCGGAACGCCATTGTCTGGATAGTAGAGCTCTCGCCGCCAAGGCGTTCCGGTCTCTACCGTGTTGCAAAAGACGTTGAACAGACCTCTTGCAAAGGCCTCGGGCATGACTTTCGATAGCCGCTTGCCGATCAGGACATTCGCCGAGCGCGCCGTCAGCTGTTCTGCTGCGGGATTGACGAACTCCCAGACGAAATCCTCGATCTGACCGGAAACGCCGCGCTGACTTCGCAGGATCATGAATCCGTCCGGGTTGGTTTCCTGCACGACGCGGAACCGGGTTTCGCTGTCTGCCAGCGCCCGGCTGATGCGCTTCTTTTCGGTGATGTCCTGAAGGATCGAAATGAAGTAGGCGACCGTGCCATCCGGATTGCGCAAGCAACTGACCGAAAGCAAGACCCAGACAATCCGGCCAGACTTGTGGTAATAGCGTTTTTCGATCCGATAGGTCTCGCGCCTGCCCTCAAGCACCTCGTTGAGGAGACCGACATCCAGATTCAGATCATCCGGGTGAGTGATGTCCTGAAACGTGATCTTGAGCAATTCGTCGCGCGGATAGCCCACAATTTCGGAGACGCGCTGGTTGACGTTCAGCCATTGTCCCTGAGGGCCCACATGCGCGATCCCCACGCTGGCGTGCTCGAACGTGGCCCGGAACATGGCATCACTTTCAACCAGCATGACTGCCGGCTTATTCGGTTCCTCGGGCTCACCGGTCGACATGCCTTGAGTTCATCCTTGATGGAGAGATATTAATTCAAGTAACTACGCGAAGATGTAAATCAGGTTACCCTAACTGAACTCATCATACGACATTGAAACCATGTAATTTTTGATGCCAACGGGCATGCAAGTCATTGCAGGTGCATCCTACTGCAGTGACGCCAGAATACATATTCCACACGCAATGTATCGCTCGGCTCTTGAGGGCGGTTCTTCCCCTTCCCAAGTCAGGAAAGTGAGGAATTCGATTCGCCTCATTGGCAATTCTGCGCCATACTTGAATCCTGAAAAAACAAAGGAGACCGCCCGTGCAGATACAGATTACTGGCAAGCATATGGATCTCGGAGAGGCTCTGCGGAGCCGCATCGAAGACGGACTGGAGGCGGCAGTCAGTAAGTATTTCAACCGAACCGGCGACGCCCGCGTTTTCGTGTCCCAACAGGGCCCCTTCGTCGAAGTTGACTGCAACGTGCACCTGCCCTCTGGCATTATCCTCCAATCGACCGGCAAGGCAGAAGACCCTTATGCGGCGCTGGAAAACAGCCTCGACAAGATGGAAAAGCGGGTGCGTCGCTACAAGCGCCGACTGAAGGACCATCATGCCGGTACATCGGCTCCAATGCCGAACGAACTGGCTCCGGAAGCCGTGTTCCAGGTGAATGGTCACGATGCCGCCGAGGAAGAGCATTACGAAGAGCCGGATGACACACCGCTGACTGTCGCGGAAACATCGCACTCAATTCGGACAATGAGTGTCTCAGAGGCTGTTATGCAGCTCGAACTGCAGGAAGTGCCGGCGCTGATGTTCAGAAATGCTGGCCATGACGGGCTTAATATGGTCTACCGCCGACCAGACGGTCATATTGGATGGGTGGATCCAGCGAACGTCCCGAGGAACTAGTCCGGAACACGGAAAGTAACTTCATGGCGACTGATTTGACATCCCTGCTCACGGGCGGGGTAATCATACCATCTTTGGAAGCGAAAAGCCGCAAACAGGCAATTCACGCGCTCGCAGAGGCTCTTGCCGAAGCGACAGGCATCGGCCTGCGTGAGATTGAGGATGCCGTAATGGAGCGCGAACGCCTCGGATCGACCGGTGTCGGCGAAGGCGTTGCCATCCCGCACGCCCGTCTTGAGGGCGTCGACGCACCTGTCGGCGGCTATCTGAGACTGGTCCACGGCGTCGATTTTGAAGCGATTGATGATCGCCCTTGCGACCTGATTTTCATGCTGCTGGCTCCGAAATCTTCGGGCGCTGACCATTTGCGGGCCTTGGCCCAGGTAAGCCGCACATTCCGCCAGAGCGCCGTACGTGACGCCTTGCGCGAAGCGAATACGGAAGAAGAAGTCAAAGCGATTGTCTGCCGCGAAGCTGTCGAACAATCTGCCTGAGACACGCCTGACTTCACTGACATGAAAAAGCCCGCCGAATATTTCCGGCGGGCTTTTTGTTTGGATGTCGACCGAGCGCCGATCAACCTTCGCTTGGCTGCTGCTCAGAGAAACCGCGCAGCTTCAACAGCGGCTCGATGGTTGGGTCGGAGCCACGGAAATTCCGGTACAGCTCGTCTGCTTCGCGCAGACCACCAGATTCATAGACCCATTTCTTCAGCCGCGCCGACAGTTCGGGATCATAGATGTCGCCCGTATCGCGGAACGCGGTGAAGCCATCGGCATCCAGAATCTCGGACCAGAGATAGGCGTAGTAGCCTGCCGAATACCCACCCGCGAAGATGTGGCTGAAATACTGGCTGCGATAGCGCGGTTCGATCTCCGGGATCAGGCCGTATTCCTCCAGCACTTGTTGCTCAAATGCCCGGGCATCGGTGATTTCGGCGGCTTCCTCCGAAGTCAGCATGTGCCAACGCAAGTCCAGCAGCGACGCAGCGATGAACTCAGTCGTCTTGAACCCCTGATTGAAGGTCGCAGCAGCGTTCATCTTGTCGATCAGTTCGAGCGGAATTGGCTCGCCGGTTTCGTAGTGATTTGCATAGGTTGAAAGCACTTCGGGGGCGCCAGCCCAATGCTCAAGGATCTGGGCGGGGAATTCAGTATAGTCACGAGGACCATCAACACCGGAGAATGTGGAATACCGGATCTGCGTCAGCAAGCCATGCAGGCCGTGGCCGAATTCGTGGAACAGCGTCTCAACTTCGTCAAACCGCATGAGGGTCGGCTCGCCCTCGGCCGGAGTGATCAGATTGAGACTGTTGGTGATGATCGGGCGAATATTGTTGCCATTGACGTTGGACGTGTCGCGGAACGAGCTCATCCACGCTCCACCACGCTTGGAATCGCGGGCATACATATCGACCATGAACAGGCCGAGATGGTCACCGGTTTCCGCATCCTTGACGTCATACGCGGTCACAACCGGATTCCAGCCGTCAACCTCGACCGGCTCGATCGTGATGCCGAGCAGTTTGGAGGCAACATCGAACGCCCCGTCCCGCACAGCACCAAGTTCGAAATATGGTTTCAACGCATTGTCATCGAAGGCGTAGAGATCCTGGCGGACCTTTTCGGAATAGTGCCACCAATCATGTCCGGCAATCTGGAATTCGTCGCCCACCATGTCTTGCATGGCCGCGCGTTCTTCCTTGGCACGCACGAGGCCCGGTTCCCAGACGCGGAGCAGGAACTCCTCAGCGCCTTTCGGCGTCTTGGCCATGCGTGTTTCCAACTGGTAGTGTGCGTGGGACTTGTATCCCATCAATTCGGCACGCTTGGCACGCAGCTGGGCAATCTTGATCGCGAGCGGGCCATTATCGAACTCGCCCTCGGACGCACGCAGGCGATAGCCATCGAACATCTTCGCGCGCAGATCGCGGTTCTCGCTCTGCGTCATGAAGGTCTCGTAGACAGAGCGATCAACGGTCAGGACCCACTTGTCTTCGCCGTCGACTTTCAGGGCGCTTTTGAAATCGTCTGAAAGGCCGACAAGCTCTGCCTCGTCAGTGACCTCGATCTTGAAAGCCTTGGTCGACAGGAGCAAATTGCGACCGAACTTGGTGGTCAGGCCCGACAATTCCTCATTGATCGCGGCGACCTCGGTTTTGACTTCCGGCGAAAGGTCCGCGCCATTGCGGACGAATTCGCGATGGACCAATTCCAGCAGGCGCGCATCCTGCTCGTCCAGCCCCAGCCGATCACGCTGGCTGTAGACGGTCTTAACGCGCTCGAAGAGGTCCTGATTGAAATTGATCGCGTTCATCTCGCGAGTCAGCATGGGCCAAATTTCAGCCTCCAGCTCGCTCAGCGTGTCATTGGTATCTGTATTCGTGATGTTGCCAAAAACATTCAAAACCTTGTTCAGCGACCCACCGGCGACATCAATCGCGACGATTGTGTTCTCGAATGTCGGCGCGTCCGGATTGTCGACGATGGCATCAATGTCCGCACGCAACTCCAGAATCGCCTTCTTCGTCGCCGGCATGTAATGCCCATCATCGATTTCGGCGAAGGGTGGTACGCCATAGTCGGTCGTCCACTCCTGACGGAATGGATTACCTGCGAGTTCCTCATCACTGACGACAATCTCCGGCAGCCCGGCCTCGCTGGCGGTCGCCTCGGTTGCGGCAGGCGTTTCCGGGGTTTCCGCTTTCTCGCCACAGGCGGACACGGCAAGGGCGAGCGCAGCAACGCTGCCCGCGAGCAATGATTTTCTGGTCATGGGATCCTCTCAGGTCAGTTAATGCCGTTTAGCGATAAATCACGGCAAAAACCAGACCCGTCGCGGCCTATTTCGGCAGGCGAGCTACGACTTCATGATACTCGGCCAGGGTTTCTTCTAGGATTTGAGCGACGGGCTTGACCGCGTGAATCCGCCCTGCGACCTGCCCCGTAAGGGCAATGCCAGCTTCGAGGTCTCCGTCGAAATAGACTTTCTGCGTCCCGGCAAATTCTCCGAAAATATTCTCTACGCCCTCCTTCAGGATGCGTTCTGTACGCTCCGTACTCAAGGCGCGCAGTGCCGGCCCCGGACCTGATCGGTTCAGGAATACGGTGTCGGTCGCATCCGCAGCAAAGATCGCATCTTTCCAGTTCTGGTGCACCGGGCTCTCTTCCGAAGACAGGATACGCGTCCCCATCAGAACACCTTCCGCGCCAAGCGCAAAGGCAGCGGCCATACTGCGTCCGTCGGTTATGCCCCCTGCTGCGACCACGGGAACATTCACATGTTCGCAAACCAGCGGGATGAGAACCATCGATGCAACATCTTTCGGGTTCTTGAAGCCGCCCCCTTCCCCGCCTTCGACAATCAGGCCGTCCACACCAGCTTCAATCGCCCTTAGCGCGCCCTGAAGCGATGGGACGACATGAAACACGGTGAGGCCTGCCTCCTTCAGCATCGACGTATACTTCATCGGGTCACCCGCAGATGTTGTGACGAACTTGATGCCCTGATCGATGATGAAGTCGACAATGTTCGGGTCACGCACGAAAGCCTGGGCAACATTCACACCAAACGGTTTGTCCGTCAGGTCATGCATCTTGAGGATTTCCTCGCGGATCGCATCCAGTTCGCCGGAGGACGTCTCGATGATGCCCATGCCACCAGCATTCGAGAAGGCCGAGGAGAGTGGCGCGCGGGCGATCCAACCCATCGCAGCCTGAATGACGGGTTTCTCGATTCCCAGCATTTCGGTGATGCGGGTTTGGACGGGTGCTGTTGCCATGTGACTTCCTCCATTTTGCCGATAAAAGAGGGGGGAATGGCGAGGCCTGCAAGCCCTTGCCTTGCGTCAGTGCCTGCGGGCGGGAAGACTTGCCAATGATCTTGAGACCGCCACGCTTGGACGAATTGCCATACCTGTCGGACCTGTGCCTGCGATCAAAGGCGGTTTGGGACTATGACGAAGCCATGCTGGACGCATTCAAAGACGAACTCACGCTGACGGAAGACGACCTGGAATCAGACGTCATCATTGTGGCGGAGGATTTGCGCGGTGTGGCAGGGGTAGCTCAACTATCTTTTGATGAAACCGGATCGAGCTATCTGGACAAACTGTTTGTCGAGCCGGTCCGGCTCGGCGAAGGCACCGGAAAGATGCTGTATGTCTGGGCGTGCCGGTATGCACAGGGCTCCGGAGCAAAGGAGATGGTTATCGAGGCCGATCCGGATGCGGCGCCCTTCTATGTCCATATGGGAGCAGAGCCAGCCGGAGAAGCCGAGTCTGGTTCCATTCCAGAACGCTCGCTGCCCCGACTGGTGCACAAGCTGTAGTCTCGCATGACTGACACCCAGCCGCCCCCGCCACAAATTCTCGTCGATGCAGATGCGTGCCCCGTCAAGGACGAGATATACAAGGTTGCACTCCGCCATGACACGCCTGTGGTGATCGTTGCCAATTCCTATATTCGCATTCCCGAGCACAGATTGGTCAGCCGCAAAATCGTATCAGATGGCTTCGATGCGGCCGATGACTGGATTGCGGAAGCTTCCACACCAGAATCGGTCGTCATCACAGCGGACATCCTGCTGGCCGACCGCGCCCTGAAGGCGGGCGCAGCTGTCATTTCCCCGAATGGAAAGCCCTTCACGGATGCCTCAATTGGCAATGCCGTGGCCGTGCGCGCAATTCATTCCGATCTTCGTGCAGGCCTCGGCGACGGCATCGCCCGCGGACCAGCCCCCTTCTCCAAGTCGGATAGGTCGCGCTTTCTCTCAGCTCTGGACGCAGCCCTCGTCGCGCTGAAGAAAACCCGCAGCTAAGTGTGAGCCGATTGTTTCCGGAGCGCGGAGATACTTGCCCTTAACGCCTGAAGTGCTAGAGCCTCGGCATGAACGGCATTATTCTTCACAAGGGCGACCTGCCCGCTGGTATCGACTTTGGCCCTGTTGTGGCGGTGGATACCGAGGCAATGGGCCTGAACCTGTTGCGCGACAATCTCACGCTCGTCCAACTTTCGTCCGGGGATGGCACGGCCCACCTGGTACAGCTGGACCGGGACTATAACTGCCCGAACCTCAAAAAAATCCTGACCGACCCGAAAGTGCTCAAACTGTTCCATTTCGCGCGGTTTGACGTATCGATGATGAAACGCTGGATGGGCATCGATTGCGCGCCGATCTGGTGCACCAAGATCGCCTCGAAGCTGGCGCGTACCTATACGGATCGCCATGGCCTGAAGGACGTCGCACGCGAAATCGCAGGTGCTGACATGTCCAAGACCCAGCAAAGCTCAGACTGGGGCTCAGCCGAACTGACCGACGCGCAACTCCAGTATGCCGCCTCTGACGTGCTTTACCTGCACAAGATCAAAGACGGGCTGGAAGCCATGCTGAAGCGCGAAGGCCGGCTGGAACTGGCCGAGGCCTGTTTTGCATTCCTGCCAATTCGCGCGACGCTCGACTTGTCCGGCTGGGCAGAAACCGACATTTTTGCGCATAGCTGACATAGTCGTCATGCCTTCGCCGCTTTTGTTTCGGAGCATGGACCGCTAAACGATTACTGTAGTTAAGAAAACAGGCAACCGCGTATCCATGGACGCCGTCAAGCATCACGATCCGGCATCATTATGGGCTCCGCGGCGCCAATTGACGCTGGACCAGGCCCGCAAGCGGTCTCAAGGCGTGCGCCTGTTGCGCCTCGCCTTTTCGGCTTGCGCGGCCATCTCGATTGGCTTGTTTCTTGGATATATTGTGCGCAGCGCTATCGCGAAGGATGCGACACCCGTCCAGGTGGCGCAGGGTGAAACCGTCACCATGCTCAATCCGCGTTTTTCAGGCCGGGATTCGGTCGGGCAGAGCTTCAACATCACGGCAGATGCGGCGCGACGGCGCCAAACCACCGGTACACTGGTCGATCTCGTCAATCCTGTTCTGTTGGACCAGACTGGAAGCGAAATCCGCGCACCATCGGGGATGTATGACCGTGATGCCGGAATTCTGGAACTGTATGAGGATGTCCGCATCGCGGATGCCAATGGATTCACCTTCATGACATCTGGCGCGCGCGTGTTCGTCGATGAGGGGCGCGTCGAAGGTCTTTCGCCATTGCAAGGCAGAGGGCCTCTTGGCGATATCAGCTGTGACTCGTATGAAGTTCTGGAAGATGGCAACCGCGTCATCTGCAAAGGCAATGTCAAAACGGTGCTCTACCCTGCCCCGGAAGACACAAATGAAACGATTGAAGGTGAGACAGATGGCTCTCAATAGAATTCTTGTTTCGCTGACCGCTCTGGCAGCCTTCGCAATGCCGGCCGCCGCGCAGATCTCTTCTGAAGGCGGCCCAATCTACATCAATTCGGAACGTACCGAGAGTCTGGAGCGCGAGCGCAAGGTGCTGCTGATCGGCAATGTCGATATCCAGCAGGGCGATGCCCGCTTGCGCGCAGATACGGTGACCATGATCTTTGCCGAAAAGCCGGCTGGCACGACGCAATCCACGAGCGTCGGCGGCGGTTTCGGGCAGGTCAAGACAATGATCGCCGAGGGCAATGTCTTCTACATCACGGCAGATATGAAGGCTAAGGGCGATCGCGGCGTATATGATGCTGCCAGCGATATCATCACCATGACCGGGAATGTGGCCCTGTTGCGCGAGCGCGATGTCGCCGAAGGCGCCGTACTACGGGTCGAGATCGGCAATCGCCGGACAACGCTGGACGGGGGCGACGGACGCACCCGAATGGTGATTGATCCGGACAATCAGTCAGGAAACTGAAAAAATTTTGGCGCGCACGTGAAGCCGATCTTAAGTATGTAAGGTTAAGCCTGTTTCCGGGTGGCAATATCCCAGTAGATTGAGGGAATTCAGAAAAGATGACGGATTCGGCCGAAGGCCTTGTCGTAAACAGCATTGCCAAGTCTTTTGGCAAGCGACAGGTCGTGCGGGATGTGTCTCTGAGCCTTCAACGTGGGGAAATTGTCGGCCTGCTTGGACCCAATGGGGCCGGCAAGACGACCTGCTTTTACATGATCATGGGCCTGATCGGCGCGGATTCCGGATCGATTTCCATCGATGGCGAAGACGTGACCCGTTTACCCATGTACCAGCGCGCGCGCCTTGGCGTGGGCTATCTTCCACAGGAAGCCTCGATCTTTCGGGGCATGACGGTGGAAGAAAATGTGATGGCCGTCGCGGAACTGGTCGAAAAAGACCGGGCAAAGCGTATGGCACAGGTCGATAGCCTGCTCAGCGAATTGCATGTGGAACATCTTCGTGGCCAGGCAGCCACGTCGCTATCCGGGGGCGAACGCCGCCGGGTGGAAATTGCCCGTGCGCTCGCATCGCGTCCAAGCTTCATGCTACTGGATGAACCGTTCACCGGTATCGACCCGCTCGCCATTTCCGACATTTCCGATCTTGTCCGCTATCTCAAGCAGCGCGGCCTGGGTGTTCTGATCACGGACCACCAAGTGCGCGAAACCTTGCAGATCGTCGACAAGGCCTATGTAATGTATGAAGGTGAAGTCCTGTTTGATGGTACGCCGCAAGACGTGCTCACCAATGAGGATGTACGCAGGGTCTATCTGGGTGAGCAGTTCGCCGCTTAGGAAAAAGGCGCGGGCTTGGGAATGAAACAGTCACTCGACATGCGCCAGGGCCAATCCCTGGTAATGACGCCACAGCTTCAGCAGGCGATCAAGCTGTTGCAACTGTCAAACCACGAACTGTCGGAATTCGTCGAAGCGGAGATTGAACGCAATCCCCTGCTCAACAAGGCCGAAGAAGAGGGTGCCGCGGAAAGCGACGCCCCGAGAACGGAAAATCGCGAACAACTTTCGCTGGACGACACATCTGGCCTCGGCGCGGCCCGCGAGCAACTCGATGCACCGGGTGAAGACGTCTATGAACCGGGCACAGGTTCGGATGCCGCGATGCCAGCTGGAAATTCCGGACCGTCGGCAACGACGGACTGGTCCACCGCCAGCAGCGGCGGCGGATCCGGGGAAGACTTCGATTATACCGCAAATATAAGCTCCGAAATATCCCTTCACGAACATTTGCATACGCAGCTGAACCTGGCTGGCCTTTCAGCGGCCGACCGACTGATCGCGGCCCGCCTGATCGACGAAACCGACGATACGGGATATCTGCGCGCCGATCTGGAGGAAGTCGCCACGGCGCTCGGCGCTGACATCGCGAATGTCGAGGCCGTATTGGGTGTATGCCAGGGCTTTGATCCGACGGGCGTCATGGCGCGCTCGATACCGGAATGCCTCGGCCTGCAACTGAAAGAGCGCGGCCGATATGACCCTGCCATGGAAGCCATGGTCAAGAATCTTCAACTCGTTGCCAAGCATGACCTGAAAGGCCTCGCGGATATCTGCGGTGTCGACAAGGAAGACCTGCTCGACATGATGACCGAGTTGCGCCAGCTGTCACCGAAGCCGGGTTCCAGCTTTGCCGGCGACGCATCGGTCGCGGTGACACCGGACGTTTATGTACGCGAAATGCCCAACGGCATGTTTGCCGTCGAGCTGAATTCGGAAAACCTTCCGCGTGTCCTGATGGACAAGGCCTATTATGCCGAAGTGACGGCCTTGCCGATGCGCGACAAGGAAAAGGAATTCATCTCCGAATGCGCCGCATCGGCCACATGGCTGATCAAGTCGCTAGACCAGCGCGCCCGCACCATCCTGAAAGTCGCCAGTGAAATCGTCCGCCAGCAGGACGCCTTCTTCGCGCATGGCGTCGCACATTTGCGACCGTTGAATCTGAAGCAGGTCGCAGACGCGATCGAGATGCACGAATCCACGGTCAGTCGCGTGACGACGAACAAGTACATGTCGACCCCGCGCGGGCTGTTTGAACTGAAATACTTCTTCTCCGCCTCAATCCCTGCAACAGGTGGCGGCGAAGCACATTCAGCCGAGGCAGTCCGCCATCGGATCAAGAATCTCATTGAGAACGAGAAGCCTGATGATGTGCTTTCGGACGACCAGATCGTCGAAATCCTGACAGGCTATGGCGTGGATATCGCCCGCCGCACCGTCGCGAAGTATCGCGAAAGCCTCAACATCCCGTCCAGTGTCCAGCGCCGTCGCATCAATCGCGCGAGTGCCTGACCGCTATTCGGTCTCTGGGGCCGGCTCAAACATCGCGTTCAGATAGGCGGCAAGGCGTACGCCGCCTTTGCTCATCTGCTCGTTCAGGATCGGCCGCGCCATATAGGCGTAGTCGTAGGACAGGATTTCCGATTCCGGATAGATCGTGTCGCGAATGGCCGCGCTCTCGTCAGCCCACTGCGCTGGCGTAGCCGCACCCCACTCCCCCAGATCCGCCGGGGTAATCTTCTGGACCAGCCAATTGGCCCATTCGGTATAGGAGAGCTCTTCATACTGAATGAGCTTCTCGTCCCAGACCTCGTGCAAATTCGACATTTCCTCGAAGAAGACGACATCGACCCAGTTCCCGCCCCGGTCGGTGCCGTTGCCGGCGTGGAGCGGCTGCTGTAGGTCCCCGACAAGGTGCACAATGAACCGAAGTGCCAGTTGGCGCTCCTCGAGGGACGCGGCAGGATCGAGCACGGTGGCCCGAAAATTTGCAAGCGCCGTGATGGCGTCTCCGTTCGCAGGAGGTGTCACCTCCTCATAGGTCTGCCCTTCAGGGATCGTGACATAATGCCAGGGATTGGCTTCCGAGCGCCAGAAGGAGTCTGGATTGGAACGCATATAGTCCGGCCAGTCGGCAGCTTCGGCGAGTCCTTCCGGTCCGAGAATGTCTTCGATGGCTGTTGCGGCGGGCTCACTCAGATAGGTCGTCGCGACCTCCCCCACGATGCGGTGGCCGGTCTTGCCCCAGGCTGAGGCCGGAAGGGCGAGCGCCGTCACCGCCAGCGCGCTGGCAATCAATCGAAACATGGGGAAACCTCCAACCATCAAAACCTAATTCCAGAAAGCCCTAGCGCGGCCATGCGTCAATTGCATGAAGACGACTGCGCCCGCCAATCAGAGATATGGATCGAGATCGACACGCTTCGGCAAACTCGGCTGCGCGCCGGGCTTCGTACACGCAACAGCGCCCGCAGCCACCGCGAACTCCAGCGCCTTCTGAGGAGACTGGCCCTCGATCAGGGCCACGGTCAGAGCAGCTGTGAACGTGTCCCCGGCTCCGACCGTGTCGACCACGTTCACTTTCGGGGGTAACGCCTGAGCGATCTGCTTGCCATCTTTCCAGAGCGTTGCCCCGTCACCGCCAAGCGAGATCGCAACATACGCATCCAGCTGGTGCAACGCCCCGCCATAAAAGGCCGCTTCGGTCTCGTTCACACTGATCAGGTCCGCTTCAGCTAGCAATGCGTCGGGCACGACCATGGCCGGAGCAAGGTTCAGGCTTACAAATCCCGTGGCCTTGCGCGCTGCTGCAAGCAACGTGTCTGCGCTGACTTCCAGCACGCCCATCATGTGTTCAATCTCGACGAATTCGACATCAGCAGGGCGCAACACGGTATTCGCGCCGGGGCAGACCACTATCTGGTTCTCGCCATCGGCAGACACCGCGATCAGCGCGACGCCCGTTGTTTCCCCATTCACGTGTTGGACTCCAGACAGGTCCACGCCGCCGGCCTGCAACAGCTTCAATGCTTCCTCTGCCATATCGTCGGCGCCGACAGCCCCCACCAGACGGACATCCGCGCCCAGACGGCGCGCCGCCAAAGCCTGGTTCGCGCCCTTGCCGCCGGGGTGGCGCGCAAGCGTGGCGCCCGTCACCGTTTCCCCCGGCCGAGGCAAACTCGCGCCCGTCGCGACGATATCGAGATTGATAGATCCAACAATCGTGATCATGACGTCTCCAGCAAATCTTTCACCAGCAAAAAGAAGCCCTCCGCATCAGCCTTGGTGATCCAGGTATGGCGACCCGTTTCCAGTTTGGACGGCCGGGTCTGTCCGAAACGCGCGCCCGATTCTGTTTCAACCGTCACGTCAGCCCTTCGGCCCTTGAACAGGTGCGGCGCAAGCAGGAATGCGATTGTGGAGGGATCATGCATCGGCGTGCGCTTGCCCTTCCATTTCTGTTCCAGGGCGTTCGCCGCTTCCAGCAGCTGGACCATGATGCGCGGCCGGTCGCCCTCCAGTGTGCGGAAGGGAGCCAGATGGGAGTCGAGCGCCCGGACCTGATGCGTCACATCCAGAGAGAGAATTGTGGCTGACGTCTCGTTCCCCAGAACAACAGCCGCCGCATGGGGGTCTGCAAAGACATTGAACTCGGCAAAGGGCGTGATGTTGCCGCCCTCGCTGTCAGCGCCGCCCATAAGGACCAGTTGGTCAATACTCTCCGCAATATCCGGCGCCATGATCAGCGCCGTCGCGAGATTGGTCATCGGCCCTGTCATCACGATCGACAGGCCCTTCGGCCCGGCGGCGCGAAGCCTGTCGATCAGCGCGTTGACGGCATGCGCTTCGGCCAGCGGCGTTTCCGGCGCAAACGGTTCAAGCCCGGCAATCCCGCTTTCACCATGGAAATCCTCCGCAGTGACCGGCGTGCGCACCATCGGACGCGGGCACCCCGCGTGGACCGGTATGTCCTTGCGGCCCATCAGGTCGCACATCATGCGCGCATTCCGGCTGGTCAGATGAAGCGGCACGTTGCCAGCAACGGTCGTGATGGCACGTATGTCCAGATCTGAACTGGCCAGCGCCATCATCAACATGACGGCGTCATCCACACCGGGATCACAATCAATTATCAGGGGTATACGGGACATGGCGCTTCGCAGGATTCGGCAATCAAGTGACAAGACAGGCGACAATGCCTAAGCAGGAAGCCCGCACTTGGCCAGAGGATACCTGCGTGACCGACCCGTCCCCTTCCCTGATTGACCGACTTCAAGCTGCCGCGAGCGCCGCGCGTGAACAGGCCCACGCCCCCTATTCCAAATTCAAGGTTGGCGCCGCCGTCTTGGATGAACAGAGCAGGATTTTCGCGGGCTGCAATGTCGAGAATGCGGCCTATCCATTGGGAACGTGCGCTGAAGCGGTCGCCCTGGGTGCCATGGTGGTTTCGGGCGGAAAGACTTGCTCGCACGTGCTGGTAATAGGCGGGGACGGAGACCTTTCGCCATGCGGTGGCTGCCGCCAGCGTATTGCCGAATTGTGTGGTCCGGACTGCATCGTCTACGCGGTAGCAGCGGACGGGACCGCCCTAAAAGAGTGGAAGATGGCAGATCTGCTCCCGAACGCCTTTTCGTTTGATCGTTAGGTGCTTCTTTCCGCGTTCCGCGCAGCGTCTTTCGCCTGCAAGTCTGCGATCGCGTCAAGATAGCGCTGGCTCAGCTGCGGGCTTTCGAGGTTGAGCCCCATCGCTTCGAGCGCCATTTGCGTGTCCACTTTTTTCCGACCTCGCCCCACCAGCCGTGCAACCATGCGGCTCTCCGCAATCAGCTTGCCCTTGCTGTGAAATTGGTGACGGAAACAAATGTAGCAGTCGGCCCACCCAACCAGTTGCGTCGTCAGTTCGAATTTCTGCGGGAATTTCATCATCCGGTAGAAAGTGATGGACTCGTGCTGGATGATCGGGCTCCAACCGCGCTTGCGATACGTCATCAGCGCACCGGTACGGCCCATATAGTTCATCGTGCCGAGATCGGTGAACGAGGAATAGCGCGAATTGGTCATGTGACCCAACGGGTCCTGGTCGCCTATCCAGACGGAGGAGCGGACTGTGTGAACATCCATCAGTCCGGTCCGCTTTTTCGCGAATAAAGCGGGAAGGAAAATGCGAAGAAACCTGAAGAACAGATTCATGGACTTACTCTAACCCGTGGACGCGTATCATGGTAAACAGAGATTTCGCTCTCAAGCACCAGATCACGCTGCGTAACAACTGCACCTTTGCTCTGAACGTCATGCAATAGAATGAAGAGCGCCGGTACGACCAGCTTTCGCAAATCGCAGGCCAGAAACGTAGTAAATGCTCCGCAAGACAGAAAAAAACCGGCACATTCTGTGCCGGTTTAGTTCAGATGGAGAAGCACCACGTCGTTGCTTCAATGGTTCTATGCGTGATGCGCAGAAGAGTTCATTTTTCACGACACGTCTTGGTTAACGCTTTCAGGTTCGGCGTTTACTTGCGACCTGCCATACAGGATCAAAAGCGCGACCAGACCAATCGACGTGCCCTGACTGGAAAAAAGTTCAAGCATGAGCGCGAAAAACCAGCCGGGAATCGATGTGCGGGTCTGCGCTTCAACGAGAATGTCTCCCGAGCCCGTGCCCAGCAGTTCCGCATTTGCGGTCTCAATTCGAGCCAGCAGGTCATCGCGCCGGCGCGCCAGTCCGAGTTCATTCTGTGCATCTCGGTACGGCTTCTGGTGCGTCCGCCCAACCCGCTCGACCTCTTCTATATAGGCCTCCAATCCATCGACTGATCGGGTTTCTGGAGGGATGCCTTCCAACTGGCGCCGCCAGTCAGCGACTTGGGTGGTGAGTACGTCCCGGTTTGAACCAGCCCGGACAAGCTCTGCCTCGGCGGCCTGATTGTTGGCGGCGATGTACATTTGCGTGCCAACGATAGAAGTGCCCCCTCCAGCAAGGGCAAACAGCAAGGCACGCACACCCTCTTTCATTCGGTGGTTGGCCGAATGCCAATAGAAGAAAGTGAAGCCACCGAATGAAATGATCGCCGCGATCACGCCGGTCCATCCCCAGACGCCCGACTGAAGCGGGTCTGCAACGGATCTGGAAAAGGCTTGATAGTTCGCGAAACCGGAGAGGCCCGCTGCCGCGAGGCCTGCCCCGAGAAAGACAAGGGCCAGCAGTGTGATGATGGTCTTCTCGCCCGAGTGGCGACCCTGACGCGCCGCCTTGCGGGCTTGTTTGCGCTCCAGTCGTAATTCGGCGTCGGACCGGACCCGCTGCCCCTCCCCCAATTGCATCACTCTCGGCTCGGCGCGAATGACCGCGTGGGTTGCCCGGATCGGCGCTTCTGAGAATTCAGCATCCATGATGGCGGGCGCTCGGGCTTCCTGGGTCAGCTCGCCGCTTTCAAGCGCGCGAACAAGCTCCCGGAACGAGCCCGATCGTCCACAATTGGCGCAATGGAATTTCTCCGTCAGCTGGTTCAGTGTGAGGCTGTTGTCGCCAGCCTCAATACAGTCTCGGGTCAGGGGGCACGTACTTTTGAGTTCAGCCTCATCCTGACTGGAATCCAGATCCAGTCCCAGGTCCCGAAGGCGTTGCAGATCAAATTGGCGACGATCGTCTGCCATGCAGCGCCTCCCATACCAGCCCGGCATATGTTCCTGACGTGTTCTAGCGGGTTAGGAGCCCGTTCGTCACCCCTGCACCGCACGTTTCGGTCACAAGCCCGTCAACCATGCGGTTCCATCTTTACGACAACAGCTTTGAGGCCTTAAGTCTGTATTAATTCAGTCCGCTGGACACTCAGGAAAATCAAGGCCCACAGGATGTGAGGCTCTCAGGAGGACACTCAATGACGCTGCCGCGTTCGCTCGCCATTCCCAAGACGTGGAAGAATTTCAATTATGCGAGCTTCTTTTCAGCCTTCGGCTATCCGGCACTCGGCCTGGCGCTGTTCATCACCATGATCGTGCTTGGCGTTGCCCTGAGCCAATTGACCTTCCATTGGTGGTACGTTCCGCTGGCCATCGCCGTGATCGGCGCATCGATCTTCGTTTGCAATGCCGGCATCGGGCCGCTTCACCGCATCCTTCAGCATCGCGCAGGCGAACTGGCCATGCCCGGCCAGATCGTGACCATGATCAATCTCGTGATTGCCATGCAGGGCAATGTGAAGGACTGGGTGAACTATCACTCCCAGCACCATCGCTTTTCAGACAAGCCGGGCGATCCGCACAATCCGTTCGAGTCCAAGCGCTGGGCATGGGTCGGCTGGATCCTTTGGCGTGACCATCGCGACACCCAGCGCCCTCTGGCAATGTGGTTGAAGAACCAGCCAGCTGTAGTGTGGATGGACCGCTTCTATAATGAGATCAGCCTCGTCGTTCATCTTGTGATCCCGGCCGCGATCTATCTGATCGTGTGGGCCGCTGGCGGCTCATTGCTGCTAACTGCGCTGATCCATGCATCGGTTGTGATTGGCCGCGCCATTCAGTTCCACGCCACGGTCTATGGCATCAACGTGCTGGGCCATCTGAAAACCCCAATCTGGGCTGACCATATGATGGCGCTGTTGACAGGCGGCGAAGCCTTCCACGACCATCACCACGACCAGCCCATCAGCGCGCTGCACCGTCCGCGTCGCGGCGTCTGGAACCGGATTGTCGACTATAATGGCACGATCCTGCTCGTAATGGAAAAGATCGGGTGGGTGCGGAATCTGAAAATCGCGCCCCAGTTCGCCTAAATTTCCAGCTCGGAAATCTTACGCCTATAGCAGCCAATATGAACAGCTGCTCATATTCACCGGGTGCGGACAGTCGTTCGCACCCGATTTCCTTTCTAACAACGCGTTAATGCCACATGTGTGCCCGATTTCGCCCGGAGATTAACATGCATCAGGCCGGGTGGCCCGATGTAGATTTCTGGACAGGGACGCACGCATGAAAAAGCTCATCACAACACTCGCCGCCGGCGCAGCCGCCATCGCCCTGATGGGGCCAGCCTCCGCCAAGATACCCGCACCGGAGCCGGACGATGATCCGGGGGCGGTGCATTCCTACATCCTGCTCGACCGCACCGGCTCAATGAGCAGCATCTGGGATGAAGCCCTCACATCCGTGAATGCCTATGCCGCGAGCGTCGGCGAGGCCGATGAAGGAGAAATCGAGGGTAGCGACATCAAAACCGATGTGACGCTGGCCATCTTCGATTTTCAGGAGAGCATGCAGTTTGATGTCTTGCGCGAGAAAGTCGGTGCCGAAGACTGGACGGATGTTACCAATGAGGAAGCCAATCCGCGGGGGATGACACCCCTGTTTGACGCGATTGGCCGGATGGTGTCGCTGGCCGAGGCTGACGATCCGGAAAAGGCTGTGATCGTGATCATGACGGACGGTCTGGAGAACTCATCTCGTGAGCTTACCCGCGACGGTGCCAAGGCCGCGCTCGACAGGGCCGAGGCAAAAGGTTGGGAAGTCGTCTTCCTCGGCGCAGAATTTGCCCGCTTTGACGATGCCGAAGCCGTTGGTGTTTCCGCCGCGAAAACAATGGCGGTAGGCCAAGGCTCAATGCGAGACTCCATGTCGGCACTGGCCAAGAAATCCCGCGCCTATGGCAAAGGCGAGGAAGCAGAAATCATCTTCAATGACGAAGATCGCGCGATTGCTGACGAGGAAGGCGTAAAACAACGCAAGGGACAGTAAAGGGGACGACCGGGAGCCGGGCTCCCTTTCCGTCCTCGTAGCCCGCTTCCATTAAAAAGGCCCGCCCCCAAACCGGGAGCGGGCCTTAGAAGCTTTCCTGAAACGGCGTGAGCCGATCAGCGCGGGGCCATGCGAATGGCACCGTCAAGGCGCACGTCTTCGCCGTTGAAGTAGCCGTTGCTGAGCATTTCACATGCGAGTGACGCATATTCGTCCGGATTACCGAGACGAGCCGGGTTCGGAACCGAGGCAGCAAGCGCCTGTTTCACATTGTCCGGCGCGCCCTGCATCAGCGGCGTATTGAAAATGCCCGGCAGGATCGTGTTGACGCGGATCAGTTCGCGAGCAAGGTCGCGCGCGATTGGCAGGGTCATGCCGACGACACCACCCTTGGAAGCGGAGTAGGACGCCTGGCCCATCTGACCGTCTTCAGCAGCAACAGACGCCGTGTTCACAATTGCGCCGCGCTCACCGTCGATCGGATCCAGCGTCATCATACCGGCCGCAGACTTTGCAATGCAGCGGAAGGTGCCGACAAGGTTGATCTGGATAATCATGTTGAACTTGTCGAGCGGGAAATGGGTGATCTCACCTGTTTCCCGATTACGGCTGGCCGTCTTAATGGCATTGCCCGTACCGGCGCAATTGACGAGGATGCGTTCCTGGCCAATAGCAGCGCGGGATTTTGCAAAACCGGCATCCACAGATTCTTCGTCAGTCACGTTCACCTTGCAGAAAACGCCGCCGAGTTCCTTGGCGAGAGCTTCGCCCTTCTCCTCATTCAGATCGAAAAGAGCGACTTTCACGCCCTGCGATGCCAGCTTACGGGCGGTTGCAGCACCAAGGCCAGACGCGCCACCTGTAATAACGGCAGAGATATTTGAGTTCAGTTCCATGGGCTGCTGCCCTCCCTTGTTTTTGTTGATACACTGTTGGTCTATAGTGCTGACAGGAGTTCGCAATGTCTGACGCAGCGGAAATTATCAACATGGTCGAGGACGCCGAGGGACGGTTCACACCGCAATCGGTCGAGCGCCTTGAACGCAATACGAGAGGGCTCGTGCCCAAGCTGTTACGCGTTGCCGGAAAGATACCGTTCGCGGATGACCTTGCGGCAGCTTATTTCGCCGCGCGCGATCCTGACACGCCACTCAAGGCAAAAGGCGTTCTGTTTGCCGCAGCCGCCTATTTCGTGATGCCGATAGACTTGCTGCCGGATTTCTTGGCCGGGCTCGGTTTTACAGATGACGCAACCGTGCTGGCCACGGCACTGGGTATTGTCGGCATGCATGTAAAGGACACGCATCGCGGCATGGCGCGACGCCTGCTTCGCCTGCCGGAACCGGTCAAGCGCGCAGACTGATCCGGTGACACTTCCAACTGGCGTCCTGCTCACATCGATGGTCCTCGGCGTCCTGTACGGCACGGCCTTCTGCTGGCGACCGCACAGCCTGCTCAAGCTGATCGTGAAAACCGGCTCCACCGCCCTGCTGGCGCTGTGGGCATATTTGC
Organism: Hyphomonas sp. UBA4494; assembly: GCF_002388935.1. Taxonomy (NCBI): domain Bacteria; kingdom Pseudomonadati; phylum Pseudomonadota; class Alphaproteobacteria; order Hyphomonadales; family Hyphomonadaceae; genus Hyphomonas; species Hyphomonas sp. UBA4494. Next base: position 11,532 of record NZ_DGNK01000034.1, on the reverse strand, counting down.
TGGGCGGCCCAATCCTGCTGGTGGCCGGGCTGGCCCTCAGTTCTCTTGGTGATTTCTTCCTTGAGGCCGACGAAAATGACAAATTCCTTCTGCCTGGCATGGGCGCGTTCTTTGCCGCGCATGTCGCCTATATCGCCCTGTTCTGGGCGCTGCCCCAGGCCGACCGGACCCTGTTGATCTTCGCAGCACAGATTGGCTTGATCGCCTGCGGGGTTGTTTTCATTCGCTGGCTGGCGCCGTGGGTCACAAAGGACATGCGCCTGCCGGTGATCGGATATGGCGGCATCATCCTGATGATGGGCGCTGCCGCCCTGAGGCTCGAGCCCGCTTATCTTCTTGTCCTGCTGGGCGCGCTCATGTTCATCGCGTCAGATGTGATCCTGTCATTTCAATTATTTGTCAGGCCAGCGGACGCGCCGAAACCCGCCCTGCCCTCTATCGCGCTCTGGTTTCTCTATTATGGTGGTCAGGCCCTGATCGCCTGGGGCGTGCTCAGCAACCTCGCCTAGCGCGGCTTGTCACCATTGATCGTCGCCCGGCGCATGTGGCGGCGATGACCGTGATAATCATTCAGCGCATAATGCCAGACACAGCGATTGTCCCACATCGTCACGTCGCCTTCCTGCCAGCGCACGCGGCACGTATTGCGCTCTTCCCGTGACAGGTCGAACAGATAGTTGAGCAGCGGCCGGCTTTCCTTCCGACTCCAGCCCGCAAAGCGCAGCGTGAAAGCCGGGTTGATGAACAGGCCCTTGCGGCCCGTCTCGGGATGCGTGCGGATGACGGGGTGTTCGTATTCCGGCGCATCGGGCGCGGCTTTGGCGTCCATCGACTGGCGCACGGCAGCGGAATAGCCATCCGCGCCGTATTCCTTGCTGGCAGTATGGATGGCGGTCATGCCTTGCAGCGTGGCCTTCAGCCCATCGGACAGCCGATCATAGGCGGCCTGCTGGTCAGCGAATAATGTGTCCCCACCATAGGGCGGCACGTCGATGGCATGCAGGACCGAGCCGAGCGCTGGCTCTTCCAGGAAGCTCATGTCGGAATGCCAGCCGCCACCGAAATTGGTTTTCTCGTCCGGCTCCTTGATGATCTCCATCAGTTCCGGATGGTCATCCATGCCCTTCACGTAAGGGTGAATGTTCAGCGTGCCGAAGCGGCGGGCAAAATCCTTTTGCTGGTCTGGCGACAGGCCATGCTGGCCGCGCAGAACAATCACCTTGTGATCCAGGAAAGCCTGATGGATCTCATCGAAATCGGCATTGGACAGCCCAGCGAGCAGGTTTGCTCCATGGATTTCGGCACCCAGAGTGCCCGACAGGCGGTGAATGGTGAGGGTCATGGGCCGAAGTGAAGCACCCCGCTACACCAGACGCAATAATGTCATTTGCGCGTCCCATGGAAATGTGAGACAGACGCGGCGGGCCAGGCGCCCCCAACGGTGCCCAGCCTATCTGTGAGGATAGGAGTAAAAACAGATGACGAATGTCGCCAAACCCGGCGTGCTGCCAGCATGCCCGCACTTTTCTTCCGGTCCGACTGCAAAGCGTCCCGGATTTTCCCTCGAAAAACTTGAAACCGCCGCTCTTGGCCGCTCTCACCGTTCCGGTGATGCGAAGAAGAAGCTGAAAGCCGCGATTGACCGGTCGAAAGCCATTCTCGGTATTCCGGACGATTATCGCGTGGCGATCGTGCCCGCGTCTGATACCGGTGCCGTCGAGATGTGCATGTGGTCCATGCTGGGCGCAAAGCCCGTGGACGTGTTCGCCTGGGAAAGCTTCGGCCAGGACTGGGTCACCGATGCCACCAAGCAATTGAAGCTGCCTGATTGCGAAACCTACGGCGCCGACTATGGCGCGCTGCCCGATTTCTCCAAGGCGCGCGATGATGCGGACATCATTTTCACCTGGAACGGCACGACCTCTGGTGTGCGCGTGCCGAATGCAGACTGGATCAAGCCGAACCCGGACCGTGTCGTGATCTGCGATGCGACCTCTGCTGCCTTCGCGCAGGACATTGAATGGGCCAAGCTCGATGTCGTGACCTATTCCTGGCAGAAATGCCTTGGCGGGGAAGCGGCCCACGGCATGCTGATCCTGTCGCCGAACGCCGTACGCCGTCTCGAAACCTATACGCCGGATCGCGCCCTGCCGAAGCTGTTCCGCATGACCAAGGGCGGCAAGCTGAACGAGGACCTCTTCGCAGGCGCCACGATCAACACGCCAAGCATGCTGTGCGTGGAAGACTATCTTCAGGCGCTCGACTGGTGCGAAAGCCTCGGCGGCTGGAAGGGCATGAAGGCCCGCTCCGACGAGAGCCTTGCGCATCTCACGGACTGGGTCGCCAAGACAGACTGGGTCGACTTCCTTTGTCCGGATGCGGATGTCCGCTCCAATACGGGCGTAACCTTCAAGATAGTCGATCCCCGCGTGGCCAACCTGGATGAGGACGCCCAGCGCGCCTTCGTAAAGACGATGATGAAACGGCTCGAAGCCGAGAATGCCTGCTTTGACGCGGCTGGATACGCCAAGGCCCCTCCGGGACTGCGCATCTGGTGTGGCGGCTCGGTTGAGCCATCCGACGTCGCCAAGCTGACGCCCTGGCTTGACTGGGCCTTCGCCCAGGAAGCTGCAACACTCTGAGGGTTACCCAATGGCAACGCTTGAAGAGCTTTCTGGCTCACGCTGGCCCGATCCCGAGTCGGATGCGACCCCGCTTGTTCGAAAGTGCGCGAAGTACGTCAAAACTGATGTATCCATGCTCACTAACGAAGGTGTTCGCTTGCTGGTCGGTCAGCGGATTCATCTGAAACATCTGCTTCCCGTGGCCCTTGGACGATTGATGTCGGACCCTTGGCTGGAAGGCGATATGTATCCCGGCGATCTTCTGAAGAACGTTGTCGGTTGCGCGGAAGAACCTGAAGCTCTGAATTTTCGAAGCCAAATTGAAGACGTCGCAAGAGTAGCTCTTGCTGCAGACATTCCCGAATTTATGCCTGACGAACTCATGTCAGGACTCCTGAAAATATTGAAAAGAGAAAATTAGACCAATGCCCAAAGTCCTTATCGGAGACAAACTCTCTCCCGCCGCCGTGGAAATCTTCCACGCGCGTGGCATCGAAACCATCACAAAGACCGGTCTGAATACGGAAGAACTGATCGCGGAGATTCCGGAGTATGACGGCCTCGTCGTCCGCTCGGCCTGCAAGCCGAATGCGGACGTCATCGCCGCCGCCAAGAACCTGAAAGTCATTGGCCGCGCCGGTATCGGCGTTGACAATATCGACATCAAGGCCGCCACCGCCAAGGGCGTGGTCGTCATGAACACGCCCTTCGGCAACGCCATCACGACGGCCGAGCATGCCATCGCAATGATGTTCGCCGCCGCCCGCCAGATCCCTGCGGCGAATGCCGAGACCCAAGAAGGCAAATGGCCAAAATCCGGCTATATGGGCACCGAAGTTTCCTACAAGACGCTCGGCCTGATCGGCTGTGGCAATATCGGCAGCCGTGTTGCCGAGCGCGCCATCGGCCTGAAGATGAAGGTCGCCGCCTATGATCCGTTCCTGACGGATGAACGCGCCGTGGAACTGGGGGTCGAAAAGGTCGAACTCGAAGACCTGCTCACCCGCGCAGACGTCATCACGCTACACGTTCCGCTGACGGAGCAGACCAGGAATGTCCTCTCCCGCGAAGCGTTGGAGAAGACAAAGAAAGGCCTGATCCTGGTCAACTGTGCCCGCGGCGGCCTTGTCGACGAGGAAGCCGTGAAAGATCTGCTCGAAAGCGGGCATATCCAGGCCGCTGCCTTTGACGTGTTTGCGGTGGAGCCCGCCAAGGACAATGTGCTGTTCGGTACAAAGAACTTCATCGCCACGCCGCACCTTGGCGCGGCAACGGCCGAGGCGCAGGAGAATGTTGCCCTGCAGGTCGCCGAACAGATGTCGGACTATCTGCTCTCCGGCGCCGTGACCAACGCACTCAACATGCCGTCGATCACGGCCGAGGAAGCCCCCCGCATCAAGCCGTTTGCGGCGCTCGCGGAAAAACTCGGCAGTTTTGCAGGCCAGATTTCGGATTTCGGCTATGATGAAGTCGTCATCGAATATGAAGGCGAAGTCGCTGACCTGAACCGCAAGCCGCTCACCGCCGCCCTGCTGGCTGGCCTGCTGCGCGCCTCGCGCGGTGATGTGAACATGGTGTCCGCCCCGGCGATCCTTGCCGACAGCGGCGTCAAGCTGACCGAGACCAAGACCGAGGACAGCCCGGTCTATGACAGCCTGATCCGCGTCAAGGTGAAGACCAAGGCGACGAAGAACGCCCCTGAGGGCGGCTGGCGCACGCTGGCCGGCACGATCATCGCCGGTCAGCCCCGCATTGTCGAAGTGAAGGGCATGGCGCTGGAAGGCGATTTCTCGCCGGTCACGCTCTACGTCAACAATCTCGACAAGCCGGGTTTCATTGGCGCGCTCGGCCAGTTGCTGGGCGAATCCGGCATCAATATCGCCACCTTCCATCTCGGCCGCACAGCGGCTGGCGAGGAGGCGATTGCGCTGATTGGCATTGATGCGGTGCCACCCGCAGACATGATGGAGACGCTCGAGGCCTTGCCTCAGGTACGCTATGCGAAAGTGCTGACCTTCTAGTAATTCAGGCCGGCTTTCATACCGGACTTGCATAAATCCTATTCGAATGGGGCGGGCTGATCCGGGGGATCGCCCGCCCTATTTGCTCCTTTCAACACGAAAGGACATCCTCATGACCAAGATCGCTATCGTATATCACTCCGGCTATGGCCACACGGCCAAGGTTGCCGAACATGTGCGCAAGGGCGCCACAACCACCGGCACCGAGGTCACGCTCTACAGGGCCGAAGATCTCGCCTCCCCCGACACCGGCCCTTGGGACGAGCTGGCAGCGGCTGACGCCATCATCTTTGGCGCGCCGACTTATATGGGCTCCGCCTCAGCACCAATGAAACAGTTCATGGATGCCTCGTCCAAGGCCTGGTTCACCGATGCCTGGAAAGACAAGATCGCCGCAGGCTTCACCAATTCCGGCTCTCTGGCCGGCGACAAGTCCGGCACGCTCGCCCAGTTCGCCACGCTCGCCGCGCAGCAAGGCATGATCTGGGTGAATTTCGGCATGAAGTCCGGGTTCAATGCTTCGGGCCACGATTTCTCGGAAGCGCTCAACCGCGCTGGGCATTCCAATGGACTCGCCACACAGGCCCTCACCGATCTATCCGCCGAAGATGGGCCCGATGCGGCTGATCTGAAGACGGCGGAATTGTTCGGTGAACGTGTCGCAAATGCCACCCAACGCTGGGCGCGAGGAAAAAGCTGACGGAACGCGCTTGACGGTGCCGCATTGACTTCCATCTTTGTGTATTAACGTTAATTCGGGGTAATGTATGAACCGCGCCGCCATTTTGCTGTTTTCCGCCACAACCGTCTTCGCCGGATCCGCGCAGGCCGATATTCTGAGCGAAGCCCGGCTGGGCGTGATGCAGGAAAATATCTGCGTCACCGACTGCAACAATGCCAATAAGGAGCCCGGCCAGAACATCAGCGCCGAGCTCCTTTTTAAATCCCCGGAGTTTCTGGACTTGATCTGGAGTCCCAAGCCCTATGTGATGGGCAGCCTGAGCACCAACAGCAATACAAGCTTTGGCGGCGTCGGATTGCATTGGTCCTTCCCTTTCTCGAACAAATGGTCCTTTGAACCGAGCGTGGGCTATGTGCTGCATGATGGCGAACTGAACAGCCCCTTCCCGCAAGGCAGCCCGGAAGGTGATGCGTTCACCGAAGACCATGTCCTGCTCGGGTCACGCGACCTGTTCCGCACCACGTTTGGTCTGCACTATGACATCAACGAGGCCTGGGGCGCAGAGCTGCTCTATGAACATCTCAGTCACGGCCAGATTCTCGGCAATGGCCGCAATCAGGGCCTGGACAATATCGGCGTGCGCATATCCTACAAATTCGACGGGTAAGGCTCGCGCGGCGGAACCCCTTGTGAAACGCAGGTATCGTGACACTCTTCTCCCATAAAAATAATGGGAGGATACACGCATGCCGGACAAGCATATCGTCATCATCGGCGCTGGCCTGGGCGGACTCACCGCCGCCATCAAGCTGCAGGAAGCCGGCTACGACTTCACGATTCTGGAACAGGCCGACCGGGTCGGCGGCACCTGGGCGCAAAACACCTATCCGGGGTGTGCTTGCGACGTGCCGGTCGCCGCCTACCAGCTCTCCTTTGCGCAGTCGATGAACTGGACGCGCGTCTACCCGCAGCAGCCCGAAATTCAGGCCTATGCCGAGGAGATCACCGATCGTTTCCAGTTGCGCCCGAACCTCCGCCTGAACGAGGCTGCGGAAAAAGCCGTCTGGGACGAAGGCACAAAGAAATGGACCGTCAACACAGCGAAGGGCGACACGCTAGAGGCGGATGCTGTGATCGGCGCGCTGGGGCAGTTGAACCGCCCCTTCTGGCCGGACATTCCCGGCAAGGACAGCTTCAACGGACCGGTGATGCATTCTGCCGAATGGGACCATTCGGTTGAACTGGAAGGCAAGCGGATCGGCATCGTCGGCTCTGCCGCCAGCGCGGTGCAGATCATTCCCGAAGTCGCCAAGACCTGCGCCAAGGTCGGCGTGTTCCAGCGCTCGCCCAATTGGGTGATCCCGCGCAATGACCGCTTCATTGCCCCGGAAGAAATGGCGCTGATGTTCACCATTCCGGACAAGGCGATGGAATTCGCGGAAATGAACCGCAAGCTGATCTATGAGAATGCCGACTATTTCTTCTGGCAGGCTTTCGAATGGACACCTGAAGGCCGGGCCCATTTCACGCGGCTGGCGACTGATCACCTTCAGGAACAGGTCCCTGATGAAGAGATGCGCAAGAAGCTGACGCCGGACTATCCGGTCGGCTGCCGCCGTATTCTGATTTCAGACGACTATCTCACCACGCTGATGGAACCGAATGTCGACCTTGTCACCGATCACATCGCGGAAATCGTGCCGGAGGGCATCAAGACGGTAGACGGCCAGGTGCATGAATACGACGTGATCGCCTTTGCCACAGGGTTCGAAACGACGGGCTGGCGCTGGTCTGTCGACGTGGTCGGCCGCAATGGCGTGACGATCGCAGATCAGTGGGACGACGGCCCGGAAGCCTATCTCGGCATCACCGTGAACGGGTTCCCGAACCTCTTTGTCCTCTACGGCCCGAACACCAATCTCGGCCACAACTCCATCACCTTCATGCTGGAACGCCAGGTCGAATACACGATTCTGGCCCTGCAAGCGCTGGAAGAGAAAGGCGCCGCCGCGCTCGTTCCGACCGAAGCGGCCCAGGAGGCCTTCAACAAGGATCTGCAGGAAAAGCTCTCGAAAACCGTCTGGGCCGATCCGGCCTGCAATAGCTGGTACAAGACCGGGTCCGGCAAGATCACCCAGAACTGGTCCGGCCACACCCGCGCCTATGCCGACGCCGTCGCCGAGGTGAAGCTGGAGGATTATGAATTGGTGTGAGGGGCTCGGAAGATGGAAATTCGACAGAAGCAGTCAGAGTTTCTCTATGCTCGAAAGACGGGATCGCTCGACAACAGTTAGTCAGGCTGCTCCGGGTCAGAAGCGGACATTTCGGTCATAGTCATTTGTCGCCGAGCTTTGAGATATTGATCTCGTGCTTGTTAATGCTCGGTGATTTCGTAGCTAGTCTTCGATCACCGGTAACGTCTCAATAGCCACCGCCTCTCCGGTCTCAACCGCAGGCACCGACGATGCAGCGTCAGCGTCTAGCTCTTCGACCACACGCATGATCGCAGCGGCAATTTCGACCGGCACTTCTTCTTGCAAGAAATGGCCTGCTTGGGTTTCCGTCACGCGTGCATTGGGAAAAAACACTTTCATTGCAGGCAACGCTCTGGAGAAGATTGGATCGCTCATTCCCCAAACGATCTCGGCTGGTACGTCGAGCGACGTTACATAAGCCTGAATTTTGTGAAGCTCTGCCGAACTTGGATGATCGGGGCCATCCGGCACCATCCGCATAAGGGCGAGTGGGGCCTTCTTGTTGCCGCTTTCAATCACGGGGCGACCGTAAAGATCAGCGACCTCCTTTGGAAAAGAAGCTGGATCACCCTGAGTCTCATGTAAACGGTCGAAAATGGAGACTATGTTTTCCATCAACAATTCGCCGATAATCGGAGTTTTGGCTAGGTCATGCGCTCGCGACAAGCTCATTTTTTCTGACGGTGCATTGAAACCAGTGTTTAGGACAACTGCGCCTCTTATAAGCTCAGGCGACTCCATAAGGGCCCCAATGCCGACTGCGCCGCCCCAATCCTGACCGACATATACGAGTTCGTCGAGCTGCAGCTGGTCTAAGGCTGCACTCATCCAGCGCATATGGTTTTCGAGCGTATGCTCATTAGCTGGGACTTTGGTCGAAAAGCCGAGCCCAACCATCGTCGGCATGATCACCCGCACCCGGTCCGTGGGCAGTTCAGCAACCACTTTGCGATACAGAAGCCCAGATGTTGGGTTCCCGTGTTGCGCGTAAATTGGGTAGCCTTCACCAATCTCGAGGACATGGATTTTAATACCGGGTTCGACCTCAACAAAGTAACTTTTGTAATCATCGGTAACGACCGCGTCTGCGTATTCGGGCAGAGCAAAAGCTTCAAACGTTCCTGCATCTGTCGAAACAGTTCCCTCACCTTCTGGAGTTATTAGCTTGCCGTTTCTGGTAATCCAGAAGGAGCCGATCAGTCCGATTGCGATAAAGATTCCCAATGCAATCAAAAAAAACCGGAGCACTGAACTGTTCCTTGTGCGGATTTATCGATGAGAATGGGAGCCAGTGTATGGCATTATTCTAACGATGGAAAGCCGGATGGATAATGGTTTTCGGGTAGCCGTTTCGTATCCAATCCCGATTCTGCGAAAATTTATTTAGAAATGTTTCAGCGTTCATCCCGGATAAGTCTCACGCGACAGATCAAGTCCCAGTAAACGCTCAATGCGCAACTACGGATATGTCAAAAAATTTTGACGCCTTATTGACTGAAACGGTCCCACCAATCTCCCGTCAAACAAATCTGGCTCGGAGCCCTGGTTCACAAAGTGCCTTGGCCAAGCTTCATCCCCGCATATCGCACCCCTTGCGAGGATAAGCGTCTCCCAATTTGTCTGACAAAAACCGCCCCCACCCTGCCCCCATGAGTGTTGACCGGTCATTCCTCACCCTGGGCCGCGAACTTGCCAAGCAGGCGCTGCTCGATGTGATCGCGCGGGATCATCTGCATCTGCGGCCTTAAAAGTTGACGCGTCCCTACGCGCGCTATAGGCAGCGCTCATGAGCAAACGAAGCACCTCAACCTTCGCTTGGCGGCACATCCGATAATCGGGTGGCCCAGCTTTCATATTCCACATTGGGTCGCCGCATGAGCGGCCTTTTTTGTTTCCTCTCCTGCGGTGCCCCCACACATCCAGGAGACTACAGTGTCACACCCCATCATCCTCACCGGCGATCGCACGACCGGCCCGCTTCATCTGGGGCATTATGCCGGATCCCTCAGAAACCGCTTGAAATACCAGGACACCCACAGGCAATTCGTGCTGCTCGCAGACACTCAGGCCCTGACCGACAATATCGGGAGTATCGACAAAGTCAGGGAGAGCGTCCTGGACGTGGTGCTGGACTATCTCGCCGTCGGGATTGACCCCTGCAAGACGACCATTTGCGTGCAGTCGCATCTGCCCGCACTTGCCGAACTCTCACTGCTCTATCTCAATTTCGTTTCGGTCGGGCGCTTGCAGCGAAACCCCACCGTCAAGGAAGAAGTCCGCGCGCGTGGCTTTGAAAAGAGCATCCCGGCCGGGTTCCTGTGCTATCCTGCGGCTCAGGCGGCTGACATCACGGCGTTCAGGGCAACCCTTGTGCCGGTGGGCGAAGACCAGATCCCGATGATCGAGCAAACCAACGAAATCATTCGCAGAGTGAATGCGGTTGCCGGTCGCCCCCTGCTCGAGGAAATCGAGGCGATTGTCCCCAAGGCAGGACGGCTGCCGGGCGTCGATGGGGCGTCCAAGATGAGCAAGTCCGCCGGCAACGCCATCAAACTGTCGGCAAGCCCGGCTGAAATCTCGGCGGCGGTAAATGCGATGTACACAGACCCAAATCACCTCAGGGTGCAGGATCCCGGGCAGGTCGAAGGTAATGTGGTGTTCACCTATCTTGAGGCCTTTCATGATGATGCCGAGGAAGTGGAAGCGTTGAAGGCTCATTATCGCCGCGGCGGCCTAGGAGACATGACGCTGAAGAAGCGCCTTGATGGGATCTTGCAGGACTTTCTGGAGCCCATCCGACACCGCCGCGCCCGGCTTGAACTGGATCTTGACTACATTCGCGATATCCTCCGTGACGGCACGCAGACAGCACGAAGCCTGACGGAACAGACCAAATCCGAGATTTATGACGGGATCGGAATGTTCAGGCTTTGAAGATCCGGGCGCAATGGGGCATCTGCCTGTGGCGGATGCCTCCCTTCCATCGCCCCCGCCGAGAGGACAAGCCGCCCCCAATTCGTCTGACGCACATCACCCTCACACTTGCGCCCATGAGTGTTGACCGGTCTTTCCTCAGCATGGGGCTGGAAGTTGCGGAGCGCGCGCTGACCGATCTGGTCGCGCGCGACAATCTGCATCTGCGGCCTGAAAAGATGCCGCGCACGCGCCGTGCCACGGCAAATGGCCGATTGAAACAAATTGAGCAGATCGTCCGGCGGCTGCTCACCCTCATGGCGCTCAGCCTGCACATCGTGTTCGCGCCGCCGCGCCAACGCGCGTCAGCCCCCGGCCTGCCGGAGGGCGCCCAGCTGCTCACCTTCCCCGGTGCGGCGGACCCCTGTTTCGCGCTGCTGCCCCGTGCGGGCGGCCCATTTCCGTCTGGACCGGCTATGGACACTTTCGGGACCACTTATGGACCAGCCGGACAGGTCCCGACCGCAAGACTGCTCGCGCGCATCCGGGCGATCCGCCGCGTCCTGAAATCTCCGGACAGCGCCGCCAAGCGCCTTGCCCGGTTCATCCAGCGCCTCAAGGCCAGCGGCGAACCAAGGCCGATGGCGGGACATGCGCACAGCGCGTTCCGGCTGTCCCCGGAACTCGGGGCGCTTTCCACGGCGCTGCCGGGCCTCCTCACTGCCTCGCTTGAGGCGACATGGGAGGAGTCCGGCTGAGCCCGCGCCACACCCAGACCGATTGCCGGAGCGCAGGCCGCGTGTCCGGATAGGGGCGCATCCGCGCCTGCCTGCGACAAAGGGATTTCATTCCCCCCTCTTGCAATTGGTGGCCAAATCCTGCCCATGTCGCCGCGGACTTTGCAGGAGCAGGAATCATGGCCGGAGTAGTGGTTGTCGGGGCCCAATGGGGCGACGAAGGCAAGGGCAAGATCGTCGACTGGCTGTCCAGCCGCGCCGATGTGGTCGTCCGCTTTCAGGGCGGGCACAATGCCGGCC
>NZ_DGNK01000015.1:0-7170 GCF_002388935.1 Hyphomonas sp. UBA4494 | reverse complement strand
TTTCTTATTAAAAAGTCATGCACAACAAAGACAATAAATACTCTCGACACAGGTGCAAGATATTGATTTTACGATGTTTTATAGAATGAGGAAGCAGGTCTCTTAATCACCGGAATGGCACAATCCGTACTAAACAAAAGGGTCTGGGGTCCAATTTATTTATGAATTGAAGCTCGTACGCAGCGAAACCAGGTTGCCCTTTCGCCAAGAGCCGACAATGGATTCCGAACCGCGAGTGACGCGCCCAGTAATCGTGCTTGAAATTAAATTAATTCAACGCACTATGGCACTCAAAACTTCGCTTGTTGTGCAGATTGTTTGCAATTTGTAGTGCAAACTGTGGTGCAGCCCTTTCGTGTTGTCAAAGTTCGACGCTGCCTATCAACGACATTCACATCGCTAACATGATTTGCTGGCCGTTCAAATTCGCGCTGGAGCGTAGCCATGCAACTTTTCGCTCGGGACTGACCCGCGGGTCTGGGTTGATCCTGCTCCGTTACGACAAACCTTGAGTGCTCAGAGGTTCTTTCTTGATTTAAACCCCTATGGGGTATAAGTGGTAGTCATGAACTTTGTTGTCGCAACTCTCGTGACGGTATTTTTCAGCCTGTCGCAGGTGCTCTGCGCGTGTCCCGTCGATATGTCGGCGACGAATAGCATGGCAACCGAGTTCACCGCTCATTCTCACCAGGCGCCCGCCGATGGGCCTGAGGCGCCCTGCAATGATGAGACTGATCACTGCAAGCTTCAGACAGCAACGGTCGCCCAAGCCGACAAGACGGCGAACCCGGTCCAGCACGTATTAGGCGATACGACGCCCATCGGGCTTGCTACACCCTCATGGCAACACGCATGGAAGCGCGTCGTCAATGTCCGCACGCCCTGGCCTGAGGTCCGAAGTTACCTGCTGCAACAAACGCCAGTCACATTGAAGGTGCGTTCCCTGAGCTGATTTCGTGCGTCGCTGCATTAGCAGCCCGATTGCATAAATTCACCTCATGGAGACGATTATGTTGAACAGACGACGTATGTTGCAGACGGTGCTCGGCACCGGCGCAACCTTGGGGGCAAGCAGCCTCCTGCCCGCTTGGGCAAAATCTTCCAGCAACGGAAACCTTGGTGTGCCCTCACTTTCGGGCACGCGCTTCGACCTCGAAATCGGGCAGTTCCCGGTCAGGCTCAACGGCAAAGTCGGTATGGCAACCGGAATCAATGGCACACTTCCCGGTCCGCTCTTGCGGTTGCGCGAGGGCGATGACGTTACAATGAACGTCACCAACCGGCTTGCCGAAGACACTTCGATCCATTGGCACGGACTGCTTGTCCCCTTCCATATGGACGGCGTGCCGGGCGTCAGCTTCCCGGGCATCAAACCGGGCGAAACGTTCAAATATCAGTTCAAGGTGCCGCAAAATGGCACTTACTGGTATCACTCCCATTCTGGTCTGCAGGAACAACTCGGCCATTACGGTCCGATCGTCATAGATCCGGCAGGTACAGACCCAGTGGCTTATGACCGGGAATATGTGCTCGTCCTCAGCGACTGGAGTTTCACGCATCCGCACCGGATCTTCGACAAGCTCAAGAAGAATGCCGAGAGCCTGAATTTCAACCGCCCGACCCTGTCGAACCCAACCGGACTTGGCGGCATGTGGGGGCAGATGCGAATGAGCCCGCGCGATCTCGCAGACGTGACCGGCGAAACCTACACCTACCTGATCAATGGCCATTCGACGGCCGATAATTTCAATATGGTCTTCCAGCCGGGCGAGCGGGTTCGCCTGCGCATTATCAACGCCTCCGCCATGACCCTCTTCAATGTCCGCCTCCCGGGCTTGCCGATGACGGTGGTCCAGGCCGACGGTCTGAATGTCCAGCCGGTTGAGACCGACGAGTTCCAGATGGGCGTGGCCGAGACGTATGATGTCATCATCGCGCCGACCGAAGCGCGCGCCTACGCCTTTGTTGCCGAATCGATCGACCGCTCCGGCCAGGCCGTCGCCACGCTCGGCCCGCGTGCCGGTATGCGGGTCGATGCGCCTGCGCTTCGAGCTGTGCCGATGCTGACCATGCGGGACATGGGAATGGCCCATGGAGACATGGCGGGCATGTCAGGCATGGGGAGAATGGATCATGGTCCGGACACCGCGACGGCCGGGGACGACATGAAAGGCCACGACATGGGTGCCATGTCGATGATGCCCGATCCTCATGGTCCGGCGGTCCAGCCCGTCAAGATTGAAGCAGATATAGAGCGCGGCCCCGGTGTCGCAAAAGTATCAGGCATGACGATGAGCCGCTTGGGCGAACCCGGTCTCGGGCTTGATGATGTCCCCCACCGCACGCTCACCTACAACCAGCTTCGCGCGCTCGACATGAATGAGGACCATCGCCCGCCTGGCCGCGAAATTGTCATTCATCTGACGTCGAACATGGAACGCTACATGTGGTCGTTCGACGGTGTAAAATTCTCCGAGGTAACCGAGTCAATCAAGTTCTACGAGGGTGAACGTGTTCGCCTGACGCTCGTAAACGATACAATGATGCCACACCCGATCCATTTGCACGGCATGTTTTTCGATCTCGTGAATGGCGGTGGTCATCACATGCCGCGCAAGCACACAGTAACGGTCAAGCCTGCAGACAGGGTCAGCGTCGACATCACCGCAGAACATGTCGGTGACTGGGCGTTCCACTGCCATCTGCTTTACCACATGCACGCTGGCATGATGCAGGTCGTCAGCGTCATTCCGCCAGCAGACGATACGACACCAGCTGAAAAAATGCCGGCAGGTCAGATGAATATGCCCATGGACCATCACGGCATGAACCATGGGGAGGGAAAATCATGATGAAACCGAATTTGGCAGCCCCTCTCCTCCTCGGCTTCGCGCTCTACGCGACCGGCAGCGCGTTCGCGGAAGACACAAATCAAACCCCGCCCTGGGATCAGGCCGACGCCATCTACGGCGAGGATGCAATGGCGGACGCTCGCCGGGACGTTCTTGCGGAAGGCGGAGACCAGAAGAGCTTCTACATCCTCTTCAACCAGCTCGAGGCTCAGATGTCTGACGAGGGCGACAGTTTGTACTGGAACGGACAGGCTTGGTATGGGGGCGATATCAACAAGCTCTGGTTCAAGAGCGAGGGCCGCGCCTCTCTGAATGGAGAGGGCGTGGATGATGCCGAGATCCAGGCGCTCTATTCCCGCGCGGTTGCGCCTTTCTGGAATGTTCAGGCGGGCGTTCGCTACGACATCGAACCGGATAGTCTCGCGCATGGGGTCGTCGCACTGAATGGTCTGGCGCCCTACTGGTTCGAAGTCGACGCTTCCGCCTTTCTCAGTGAAAAAGGCGATGTAACGGCCCGCATCGAGGCTGAATATGAGTTGCTCCTGACCCAGCGGTTGATCTTGCAGCCTCGGATCGAAGCAAATCTTTCCGCGCAGGACATACCGGAAAGGGAAACGGGCGCGGGACTTAGCACACTCGATGCCGGCTTGCGGCTTCGTTATGAAATCAGGAGGGAGTTTGCGCCTTATGTCGGCGTCGAATGGCAAAGCGCCTTCGGTGAGACACGCGACATGATCAAAGCCGCAGGCGGTGAAGGCGACGATATCGTCTTTCTCGTGGGCCTGCGGACCTGGTATTAGGAGAACAAAATGGGCGGTTTCATAGAACCCAATATTCACCCCGTGCTGGTGCATTTTACCTATGCCCTCGGCACATCTGCAGCCTTGGCATATGTGGCTGGCCTCCTCGTACCTGCAGGCCGCTGGCGCGACAGCCTTCGACCGGCCGCCGACTGGATGCTGGCATTGGCTGCCTTGGCGGTTCTGGCCACCATCGCGGCCGGGTTTCAGGCCTATTACAGCGTTGCTCACGATGCGCCGTCCCATGAAGCGATGACAACCCATCGCAACTGGGCTGTTCCCACGGGCCTCGCATTACTGGCCCTCGCCGGTTGGCGCTGGCTGAGAAGGGCCTCGTCGCCCGGCCCGGTATTTGCGATCAGTGCCCTGGCGGTGGCAGGTCTTTTGACGGTTACAGCGTGGTGGGGAGGCACAATTGTCTACAAGTACGGACTTGGCGTGCAGACCCTTCCTGAAGCCAGCGGGCCAGGCCACGATCATGATCATGGCGGCGGAGCCGGTCATGGCGACCAAGGCACCGTAAATTCAACAGACGATCATCAAGACGCTCACGGAGCGCCTCCATCCGACACGATGGATGGATCATCGGCGAGCGGCGATGGACATGATCACGACCATACCGACGGTGCAGCTGATCGAGAAATGTCAGGCACGGTCCCCGCCGGACACGACAACTCCGACGGCCATCACGACACCAAACCGGTCTCGACTGATGAACAGGCGATCCTGGATATCATGGCCGCGATCGAAACCGGTTGGGAGACCGGCGATGGCGAACTGTTCCGACAGAACTTTCTCGACTGGTCAGGCGCCCGGTACTTTGAGTCAGGCGGCGAGAATACTGGCCTGCTCGACCTTGTCGAAAATCATGTCGAGCCCGAAAAAGATACCATTCCGGATCTCGAACTCGACTTCTCGAATATAGACGTGCAATTCGAGGGAAGTGACTTTGCATGGGCTGTCGCGGACACAGCGATCAGTGGAACGTTCAGCTCCAATGGCGAACGCCTGGAGCGTATCGGGAAACAAACGGTGCTGTTCCGCAAGGTCGCCGGCACCTGGCAGGTCATTCACACGCACTCGTCCTCCCGTGCGCCGCGATAAGGAGGAAATCCAAACTGCCGCTTGCCGGCCAAGTTGAAAAGCAACCGGCAAGCGGCGATGATATTGAATATACCCCCTAGGGGTATTATACTATGACTGTCCTACTTGCTCTTGCCTGGACCGCTGGAGGTCAGAATGAAAATTATCCCCGTCGGACACTCGCTGTCTCTGTTCCTGCTCGTCAGTTATTTGCTGTGCGTCGGCTGGGGGAGTGTGACGCCGTCCAGCCTTCACATGCATCCAGCATGGCAGGATCTACTGCCCGGATTTGAGTTTGGAACGCTGACTGGTTTCCTGATCGGCCTTGTCGAGAGCTATCTCTATGGCTGGTACATCGCCCTTCTGTTCGTTCCCTTGTTCAACTTCTTCAACCGAAACAGCAGCGCATAAAAGTGATGCATACCCTCATCCTGTGAAGCACTCCTGCTGAAAGAGTCAGAGCCATGACCAACGACACTTCTCACGCCCATTCCGGACATGCGTGCCATCACAACGATCAGGCCGCTCCAGAGAAGCCCGATGATGCCTATGACAAGGTTCCGATCGGCTATGCCGGCACCGTCTGGACCTGTCCCATGCATCCGCAGGTACGCGAAACTGCCAATACAGGCTGCCCGATCTGCGGCATGGCGCTCGAACCGGAAACGGTGACGGCCGAGCAGGATACCAGCGAACTGGATGACATGACGCGGCGCTTCTGGGTCGCCCTTGTCTTCTCGGCGCCACTGCTCGCCTTTGTCATGGGCGAAATGATTCCCGGCAGCCCGCTCAGGCACTGGATTGATCCGACATGGAGTGTCTGGCTTCAGGCCCTGATCGCGACTCCCGTTGTCGTTTGGGCCGGCTGGCCTTTCTTCGTGCGCGGCTGGCAATCCGTGAAGCGACGCAACCTCAACATGTTCACCCTGATCGCGATGGGCGTCGGCGTGGCCTATATTTATTCCCTGGTCGCAACATTCGCGCCCGGCATATTTCCCGATTCATTCCGTGGGCATGGCGGCGCGGTAGCAGTCTACTACGAGGCGGCCGCCGTCATCGTTACGCTGGTTTTACTTGGCCAGGTGCTCGAACTGCGCGCGCGCAACGCCACCTCAGGAGCCATTCGTGCACTGCTGGAGCTTGCCCCTGCTACTGCGCGCAGGATTGCTGACGATGGCAGCGAACAGGATGTCGATCTCGCGGATGTAAAGTCTGGCGACAAGCTGCGGGTCCGGCCAGGTGAGAAGATCCCGGTCGATGGCGAGGTCGTCGACGGCCATGGGTCGGTTGACGAGTCCATGGTCACCGGCGAACCCCTGCCCGTCGAAAAAGCCGCTGGCGCCCGTGTGACCGGCGGCACGGTCAACGGAACCGGGTCGCTCGTTATGAAGGCGACACATGTGGGCGAAGACACGCTCTTGTCCCAGATTGTCCGAATGGTTGCCGCCGCTCAGCGGTCCCGAGCTCCAATCCAGCGGCTCGCTGATCTCGTCGCTGCCTGGTTCGTTCCGGCTGTTATTGGAATTGCAATCCTGACCTTTGTCGTGTGGGCCGTGTTCGGACCCGACCCGGCGATGGCTTTTGCGATCGTGAATGCCGTTGCCGTCCTGATCATCGCATGTCCCTGTGCGCTAGGTCTGGCAACCCCGATGTCGATCATGGTCGGCACGGGCAAGGGCGCGTCCAACGGCATCCTGATCAAGAATGCTGAAGCGTTGGAGACGCTTGAGAAGGTCGATACGATCGTGGTCGACAAGACCGGGACGTTGACGCTCGGACGCCCCGAACTGGTACGCGTCCAGCCAGGCGAAGGCTTCGACGAAGCCTCGTTGCTTAGTCTCGTAGCCGCGGTGGAACGTTTGAGCGAGCACCCACTTGCCGACGCGATCGTGCGTGGCGCAAAAGGCAAGGGCGCGCCTCACAAGGATGCGCACGGATTTGAATCCGTCACTGGCGAAGGTGCGCAGGCAAGCGTCGACGGCCAAACCGTCGCCATCGGCAACAGAAAGATGATGCAGCGGATCGGGGGCTGGTCTGACGACCTCGGGACACGCGCTGACCAGTACCGCACCGAAGGCCAGACGGTTATGTTCGCCGCCGTCGACGGAAAACCGGCAGGCCTTGTCTCTGTGGCGGACCCGATCAAGGAGACGACACCGGAAGCCATCAGACGTCTTCATGCCGAAGGGTTGAAGATTGTGATGTTGACAGGTGACAATGAGACGACAGCACGCGCGGTCGCCGACAAGGTCGGCATCGATGAGGTTCACGCCGACGTCTCGCCTGAAGACAAGCATCGGATCGTGTCCGAACTCCAGAAGAACGGTGCCCGCGTGGCCATGTGCGGTGACGGCATAAATGATGCGCCCGCGCTCGCTCAGGCGGATGTCGGAATCGCCATGGGAACCGGAACCGATGTGGCCATGGAGAGTGCC
>NZ_DGNK01000042.1:250669-250852 GCF_002388935.1 Hyphomonas sp. UBA4494 | reverse complement strand
AGAGGATCGGGAAGTCGAGCTGGTCGTCTGAGGCGTCGAGATTGGCAAAGAGGTCAAACACTTCGTTGATCACTTCATCGGGCCGACGCTCAGGCTTGTCGATCTTGTTCACGGCCACAATCGGGCGAAGGCCGACTTTCAGGGCCTTGGAAACGACGAATTTGGTCTGTGGCATTGGGCCCT
>NZ_DGNK01000042.1:165339-250628 GCF_002388935.1 Hyphomonas sp. UBA4494 | reverse complement strand
CCTCACCGCCGAAATCGGCGTGTCCGGGCGTGTCTACGATATTGATGCGATAGTCTTTCCATTCCACCGACGTTGTCTTGGCGAGAATGGTAATGCCGCGCTCTTTCTCCAGATCGTTGGAATCCATCATCCGTTCGGCGGTCTTTTCGTTCTCGCGGAACGTGCCGGACTGTTTCAGCAATTCATCGACGAGCGTGGTCTTGCCGTGGTCAACGTGGGCAATAATCGCGATGTTGCGCATTTTCTCGATAGGCGTGGGCATGGAGGGTATGCTTTCGGGAGGGAGGCTGATTTGCCGCGCACATACACGGGCCCGCCCCGATTGGCTATGCTTTGTTGTCAGGCAGGCCCCTGCCGCGGCGAACCTCATTTACAAACCCGCCTTCAGGCGGCAAGTCAGCCGGGCAAAGTGAGGATCGCCATATGACCAATTCCAATGACATGCCGCTTGCTGCCAAGCCGATTGATCGTGCCGCGCATCACCGCAAGGACGATGCCTGGCTGGATGCAGCTTTTGCGCGCGACGATGTGCTGGTCCTGATGCTGCGCAATGGCGATCCATTCGCTGCGAAAGATGGCGGCCTTGTCTGGATGGGGCCGGAAATCGAGAAAGTCTCGCCGGGCTCTCCCCGCATCTTCCTTGGCCAGGACACAGGCGGCGCACCCGTCTTCGCGGTGAATTTACCGCCCAAATTTGATCTTGAAGCTTCTCTCATTGCCGGCGTTGGCGAGTTCATCGAGTTTCGCGCGGCGGCCGGGCGGATGAGCGCGCTGGAGGCCAATTGCACCTCGACCGCACGCAGCATCTTCCTGTGGCACGCCTCGCATGGCTTCTGCGCAAAGTGCGGCGCAGGTACCGCGATTGTCGAAGCAGGCTGGAAACGCGAGTGCCCCGCGTGCGGCACCGAGCATTTTCCGCGCACGGACCCCGTGGCCATCATGCTCGCGGTCAAAGGCGACAAATGCCTGGTTGGTCGACAAGCGAATTGGCCCGCAGGGTTTGTCTCCTCCCTCGCAGGCTTCTGCGAGCCAGGTGAAACAATCGAACAGGCCGCCGCACGCGAACTTGAAGAAGAAGCGGGTATCGTCTGCGATCCTGCCAGCGCCGAATACATCGCCTGCCAGCCCTGGCCCTTCCCGTCTTCACTGATGATGGGCCTGATCCTGGAAGCCCAGACAGAAGAGATCACGGTCGACACCAGCGAGTTGGAATCGGCTGAGTGGCTTACACGCGACGATGTCAGACGTATGCTGGCTGGCACGCACGACCGCTTCTTCTGCCCCCCGCCCATGGCCATCGCGCACCACCTGTTGAAAGTGTGGGCCGAACGGGGCTGATCGGGCGGTCTGACCTCAGACTATCCCTTTGCGGAGTTACGCAAAAATGGAGTTGATTTTGCTCGAATCATTCTAGGCTGAATGTTGCCATTTACAGGAGACCCGACATGGCAACAGCAACTCTGAAAAAGCCGGCCAAGAAGGCCGCCACCAAAAAGCCCGCGGCCAAGAAAACCGTGGCAAAAACGGCCTCAAAGCCAGCCAAGAAAGTAGCGGCGAAACCCGCTGCGAAAAAAGCTGCGGCAAAGCCGGCAGCCAAGAAGGCTGCCGCTCCGAAAGCGGCCGCATCGGCGAAGAAGCCTGCAGCAAAGGCCACCAAGCCCGCTGCAAAGAAACCTGCTGCAAAGAAGCCGGCCGCAAAGAAGAAGTAAGCTTGCGGACATGCTTGTCGGAAACGGGCGGGCCTCCCGCCCGTTTTTTTGTGCCGATATTGGGGGCCGGACAGAAAACCCCCACGCCCATAGGACGCGGGGGACTCTGACAGGTCAGTGGCAAACGGCATCGAGTGCCCTCTGGCCCGTTCAGACCGGACTGATCTTCGCGGATGGGGTACCCGCTTGATCCTCCGCCAATCATACCGGCCCATTGTGGCGATTCTTTTTGCCCGCCGTTTACGCGGGGAATTTTTCGACTTGTGCAGCACCGGGACGCCTGGCCGGACGAAACAGTTGATTCAACACGCTTTTGCAGGACGCGCCGGAGAAAGATGCACTCCAATTTTCTGAAAACGCCCTTTAACCAATTGGGCCGCTTGCCCTAGTCATTAATGCTGGCCCAGGCGGTATCCGCGCGATCGATGAATGCTGGAACGTCCGCATCCCACTTCTTCTGGATGCTCTTGTTGTAATTGAGATAGAGCTTTCCATCAACGATCTTCCAGTATCTCGCATCGCCCTTTGCATGCTTGCCGTCCGCCATCGCCCAAGCGCAATAGCCGCCATATTGAGGCGCATATTTTTCCGGGGCTTCTATGAAGGCGTCACGATTGACCGCAGAAGCGAATTTGAACTTTGCGCCCATATAGTCAGCCGTGAACGCATCATCGCCCTTCACCGGCGCTCCCGATGTGAAATAGGCGACAGGGTCATACCCCTGCAAGGCCGTGTCAGAGAACACGCCCGTATAGATTGGTGGCTCCGCATGCGCGATCGGTGCGACCGCCACAATGGGCAGTCCAGCAAGCCCAGCGGCAAAAATCATCGAACGTAGCTTCATTTCGAAAACTCCGGTTGGGTTCAGGATTGGACTGATGCCAGTTTGGCAGGTGCAGAGGTACGCTCCACCACAGTGCGCGCATGTCCAGGCAGGATGGCACGGCCTACTTCGGTGAGAATGGAAAGGAGCGTACTCCGATGAAACAAGAGATACGCAATCGACGCCAGCCAAACCGCAACCGCCATGGCGAAAAGGCCGCCTCCATCATTGTTCGGATCAATGCCCAGCGGCGTGAACAGATGGAAACTTACCGCTCCGGTCATGACAGCGGTCGCGATCAATGCGCCCAGTGTCTGCAACCGGCGCAGGGCTGGAACAAGGCCTATGAGCAATAGTGTTGAGGCGACCAACTCAGCTGATCCGATGACGTACTGGCTGAACAGGCCGGTCTGATCGAACAATCCCCCCGCCCCGAAGCCGGCAGCCCACGCATCAAGCTTTCCGAAAATCACCTGCGTTTCGGGCGCATTGGTAAACTTGAACCGCAAACTGTCCAAAAAGACTGCGCCGGCGATCAGCGCATAGGCTATTGGGGCATATTTCTTGACGTGTGAAAGCATGTTTTACGTCCTCCCTTGCGCAGGCTTGTCTCACGAAATTCGCTCGCCCTCAAAACAAGGACGTGTGAGCCCCACCCACTTTTGTGTGAGCCGAAGGGCTAAATTTCGTGAATTGCTGTTTCGCACTCGCGAAACGCGTTTATCGTCCCTAAATTAGCGTTCGACATGCAGGGAGGGGTCAGATGGACCGTATCGACGCAATGCGCCTGTTCGTTCGCGTGGCTGAAGCGGGCAACTTCTCCAAGGCCGCCGCGGCGCTCGGAGTGGGCCAGCCCACCGTGTCCCGCCGCATTCAGGATCTCGAAGCTCAACTAGACGTTACGCTCTTCCAGCGGACAACACGTGCGCTCAGCCTTACCGAAGCTGGCGAACGTTTCTACCGACGCGCAGTCGACCTGATCGCGGATTATGAATCTGCGGAGGCTGAAGCGCGCGGCCTGCAACATGAGCCGGTCGGCCTGCTACGCATATCGTGCTCGAATTCCTTCGCCCGGCGGATCATTGTCCCGGCCATTCCATCCTTCCTGGAGAAATATCCACGCATTCGGTTCGATGTGATTTCGGATGACGCGCTGACCGACCTTGTCGAGGAAGCCATCGACTTGGCATTCCGCTTTGGCCATCTCAGCGATTCCCGGCTGATGACTCGGAAGCTCGCAGATTCTCCACGTACGCTCTGGGCAGCGCCCGAATACCTCGCGCGCAAGGGCACGCCGCAAACCCCGACAGACCTGGAACACCATGACGCCGTCCTGTTCAGGAAAGGGCTCTACTCTGACTGGACTCTGACACGCGGCGACGAGAAGATAACTGTGAGGGTGGACGGCCCATTCGCAGCGTCTGGTGGCGACAATCTCGTCCAGGCCGGACTTGCCGGACTCGGTATCCTCATGGCGCCGAACTGGCTGGTTTCAGGCTGCGTATCAGATGGTCAACTGGTCCGCATCCTTCCCGATTGGGAAATGGAGAGCCTGCCCGTGAATTGCGTCTGGACCGCCGGCCGCCTACGCGGAAAGACAAAGCTCTTTGCCGACCATGTGACCGAAGCTCTGAAAGAGGCGATGTCTCACTGCTAGTCCGGCGCGTGTTCCGTGCTTGGGAAGACGCCGAGAATTTTCAGTGATTGCGAGAAAAATCCCAACTCTTCCAATGCCAGCTGAACGTGTCGCTCATCCGGGTGGCCGTCGATTTCGGCATAGAAGAGCGTCGCAGTGAACGACCCGCCGACCATATAGCTTTCCAGCTTGGTCATGTTGATGCCATTGGTCGCAAATCCGCCCATCACCTTATAGAGCGCGGCAGGAATGTTGCGAACCTCGAACATGAAGGCCGTTTTGGCGGGGCCATCCTTGGCTTCAATGTCCGAATGGTTCTTTGACATGATGATGAATCGCGTCGTGTTGTGGGCGGCATCTTCGATATCTTCAGCGAGGATTTCCAGACCGTAGACCTCCGCAGCCAATCGCGGCGCAATTGCCGCCACGGATGGATCGCCCAGTTCGGCCACCTCGCGGGCAGCGCCCGCCGTGTCCGCCGCTGTCACCGAATCAATGCCGTGCGTACGCAGGAAATTGCGGCATTGGCCGAGGCCCATGATATGAGAGCGCGCTTTTTTTATATCTGCCAAGCGCGTGCCCGCCAGCGCCATCAACTGGAACCGAATCGGCAGATAATACTCAGCAACGATCTGAAGCTCGGTGTTCGGCAACAGATAGTGAATGTCCCCCACCCGGCCGGCAATCGTGTTTTCCACGGGAATCATGGCCAAATCAGCATCTCCCCGCTCTACAGCCGCGAAACAGTCCTCAAACGTGCGGCACGGCATCGGCTCAAGGGCGGGATACGCTTCGTTGCAGGCAATATGAGAGTTTGCGCCAGGTTCACCCTGATACGCGATTTTGCCGGTCATGGGTTTGATGTCCCCTTTTTTCGTGGAATCATGTGCGTCGGATCGCCGCGACGAAAGGGGGAAGCCCTATAACGCACAGCCTTTATATTGTCTGCACTCCGTTAGCGTGCCAAAAGGCGCGCGCCAAGACGTATGACCAGACAGATTCGAAGGAATGCCTCCATGGGAGAACTCGGTCTCAACAAGATTTTCGGTGCGCTGCTCGCTACAGCCCTCGGAGTCTTCGCCCTGCAGACACTATCCGGCATCGTGTTCAGCGGTGGAAGCGAAGGCGCCCATCATGGCGACGAGCACGCTGAAGCGGCCTCCATGACAGAACAGATGTGCGAAAAATTCGCCTACTGTGTCGAAGTTGCCGACGCGGGCGGTACCGGCGGCGAAGCCGAAGAAGTCTTCGACCTCGGCCTTTTGCTGGCCAGTGCGGACATTGCTCGTGGTGAGCGTACCTTCAAAGGCAAGTGCGCCACGTGCCACACGATTGATCAGGGCGGCGCGAACGGCACGGGCCCGAACCTCCACAACGTGGTCGGCGCCGACAAGGCTGCCCATGCCGGATTTGCCTATTCGGCCGTGCTTGAGGGCATGGACGGTGATTGGAACTACGCAAACCTGAATGACTGGCTCTACAACCCGTCTTCCTACGCTCGCGGCACGACCATGTCCTTTGCTGGCCTGCGCCGCGATGATGATCGTGTAAACGTGATTGCCTATCTCGCAGCAAATACCACCAACCCACCGGCCTTCCCCGAACCACTCGCTGCTTCTGCTGAAGAAGGCGCGGAGGGCGAAGAGGGTGCGGAAGCTGTCGAAGGCGACGCCGTCGAAGCAACCCTTCCAGCCGATGGCGTGGACGACATGGAAAACCCGACCCCGGCCACCGGCGAAGTCAAAACCATCGATTCAGTTGATGCGACCGGCCGGGATGATGGCGGCACCGGTGAGACCGTAACCGTTCCGGCAGAAGCCGTCGAAGCAGTTGAAGACGCTGCAGGCGAAGCTGAAGAGGCCGTAACCGAAGCCACGGACGACAACTAGGCGCTTGCGCTTAGCCAGTCGGGGGTGCGCCCCCGTTCCGACGAAACATCTATGCGCCGGGCCCCTATGGGCTCGGCGTAATAGTTTGCGATCCGGGTGATGGCAGACTCCAGCGGTTCGACCACCACAGCCATGTGCCACGCATTCGCATGCAGCAAATGGTCGGCGTCTGTCATGATACCGACATGCCCTTTCCAGAAGACGAGATCGCCTCGGCGCAAAGCGTTCGGCGCGCGCCAGTCCGGGATGTCATCTCCGGTCCAGGCAAACTGCATGTCACTGTCGCGCGGCAGTATCACACCCACCGCCTCGAAGGCCTGCTGGGTCAGCCCGGTGCAATCGAGCCCGAGGCTCTCCCGTCCCCCCCACAGATATGGCGTGCCGAGAAAACGCTCCGCCATCACGACCGGATCATCTTCCAGAAACTCCATCGGAACGACATGGCGCGTGTGCACCCATCCGCCGCGATCCGAATAAAGCCAGTCACCTTCCCGCCCGCTGACCGACAAACGTGCTCCCTGGCTCAACAGGAAGCGCGGGGCAGATTTGAGATCAGGTTCGCTGTAACAATGTGTCTTGGATGACGAAACCTTATGCGTTGGCTGTAGTAGCGGCGCAGATAGCGCCTCCATGGTTACCCAACCGCAATACCGGTCACGGCGACACTGCACCAGGCCGAACTCGCCCTGCTCTCTGAGCACGTCCACAATCTCGCCATGCAGGGCCTGCGTAGCGAGGCGACCATCAGGCGCCGGTGTCTCGCGTACAGCCGCCACACCGGCGGTCACCTGATAGGCAAAGGCCTCGCCAACGGGTCGCTGAAGTCTCTTGTCGTAAAATGTTGGCATGCCTGTTCCCGTATTCGGGCGCTTCAGGCGGCGGCGTTGGTCTTCCCGCTGCGCTTGGGCGCCAATTGGCTGTCATCCTTGCCAGAAGCTGCGGCAAGAACAAGGCCGGAGAATGTCCGCAGATATGCCATACCGGCCGGTGTCCGCTCGATGAAGATATTGCGCAGATCTGTATCGTCCTTGATCCGGCGGATGAAATCGAGCCGGGCGAGCGCATCCAGCGCCCGCGTGACCGCTGGCTTGGCGATATTCAGGTGCTCGGCCAGGCCACGTACCGTATGGGGTCCAGGTGTAAGCGCGATCGTCATGAGAATGGCCTGCTGGCGCGCGGTCAAATCGGGCGCGTCCGAACGCACAGACGCCGTTACGGCACGCCGCCACAATTCCAGACCTTCGCGCTCAGACAGTGCCATTTCTCTACCCTTATTGTTCGCCTTATCGGAGAATCTCAGCTGATTTGCGGACTCCGTCTAGGGGGCTTGTCCTGTAAAGCTGGGGACAGGGGCCTTCACATTCCGGCCGAAACGCACGACATTGCAGGCATGGCCCAATCACATAGTCACATTCACGCAAACACCCCGTGCAGCCCCCAGGACGTGGATGCTTTCCTCAATGAGGCGGAAACCCTCGTCATGCGGCGCGGACAGCGGATGACGCGCATTCGCCGCAAGGTATTGCGCCTCCTGCTTGAGAGCACAGCGCCCGCCAAGGCGTATGATTTGCTGGCCAATCTCGACGGCGAAGGCTCTGCCAAGCCCCCTACCATCTATCGCGCGCTCGATTTCCTCCAGGAAACCGGCCTCGCCCACAAGATCGAAAGCCTGAACGCCTATGTCGCCTGCGGCCATGCCAGCCACAATCACTCTGCGGTGTTCCTCATCTGCGACACCTGCCATGGCGCAGAGGAATTGCACGCAACAGCGACGAATGAAGCGCTCGACGCTGAAACAACCGCCGCAGGCTTCCAGATGAGCCGTGCTGTCGTGGAAGTGCGCGGCAAATGCCGGGACTGCGCCGCATGATCACATTGTGGAAGGGGAGCTGCAATCAGTGGGATTGCGACGAGATGGGGCACATGAATGTGCGCGTCTATGTCGAGAAGCAATTGGAAGGCCTCGCCGCCTTTGCGCCGGACCTCGGCATGCCACACGCTTTCAAGGCGTCGTCGCCATCGACGATCATTCCAGTCGATCAGCATATCCGCTTCGTACGCGAAGTTTTGCCCGGCCGGCCGCTCGCCATGAATGGTTGCGTGCTGGAAACGGACGAAGACAGCGCCCTGATCTATCAGGAACTACGCCACGCAGACGGATCGCTCGCCGCCGCCATGCGCACGCGTGTGCTACATGTCGACACGACCATGCGCAAACCTTTCCCGTGGAGTTCTCGAACCCGCGCTGCCTTCCCGAATTTCACAGACACCGCGCCCGAGGAATCCGCGCCACGCTCCATCGACATGTCGGCGCCAGGCCTGCCGCTGTCAGACATCACGCTCGACCGCGTAAAGGACGTCGGCGCTCCCCTCGCCGGACGCGGCGCCATTCCGCCCCAACATCTCGACGTGCATGGGCGCATGCAGCCCTATTGGATGATCGGGCGCACCTCGGATTCAGTGCCAAATATTCTCTACAATTGGCGCAAGCGAGTGGCCGACACGGCAGGCGATCTGCGCATGGGTGCTGCAGTATTGGAATACAGGCTCCGCTACCATGCGATGCCCGTCGCCGGAGATTTGTATGAGCTCTACACCTCATTTGGCGGCGCCTCTGGAAAGACGCACAATCTGATTCACTGGATGATGGATCCGGCCAAAGGTACGCCTTGGGCGACCATGCAGGCGACCGCTATCACGCTGGATCTCGATGCGCGCAAGGCCATCCCAGCGCCGCCCGAAATGATAAGTGAGCTGACCGAAATGGCGGCGCCCGGCCTTGAAATCTAGGCTTCCTTGGCGATGATATCTGCCACAGCCGGAATATCCTTCAGGTTCAATCCGGCGATATTGATGCGTCCCGAATTTGGCATGTAAAGACCACTCTTCTCACGCATCGCCGTGATGCCGTCCTTCGACAGCGGCAGCTGGCTGAACATACCATTCTGCATCGCCACCGCGCCGAGCCGGTTGGAACCGGTCTTTTCGACCAGTGCATCGGCAAGCGCGTTGCGCAGTGAGATCATCCGCTCACGCATCTGCGTCAGTTCGGCCTCCCATTCGGCGCGCAGGTCTGCATTGTTCAGGATGGTGGCGACAATCGCCGCGCCATGCGCTGGCGGCATGGAATAGCTCGCTCGCGCCAGCGCTGCGACATGTGTTGACGCCGCCGCGATGCCCTCAGCCGACTCGCCCACGGCAAGGAAACAGCCTGCGCGCTCGCGGTACAGGCCGAAATTCTTTGAGCAGGAATAGGAGACCAGCGCTTCGCCCGCTGCCTCGATGAACGCGCGCACGCCTCTGACGTCTTCGTCCAGCCCCTTCGCAAAGCCGTGATAGGCAACGTCCAGCATCGCGATCAGGCCCTTGCTTTTCACTAGCGCTCCGACTTTTTTCCAGTCCTCGATGGTCAGGTCGATGCCGGTTGGGTTGTGGCAAGGTCCCTGGATGATGATGCCATCCCCGCGTTCGGCCTTTTCGATGCCCGCCAGCATGGCAGCAAGATCAAGCTCACCCGTCTCCGGATCAGCATAAGGATACTCGGCAACGTCCAGTCCCATGAAGCGCACGACGTTCGGATGGTTGGGCCAGGTCGGGTTCGACACCCAGACCGTCTTGACGCCCATCCGGCTCATAAGGCCGGTGCCAAGGAACAGTGCGCCACATCCGCCCGGTGCGGTGAACGACAGCGTACGCCCTTCTTGGGTAGCGGCCGCCCCTTCCCCGAACACGAAGCCTTCGATGGCGGCGCAATAATCGGTATTGCCGCGCGGCCCTTCATACACTTTCGTAGTCTGGGATTTCAGGATCAGCGCCTCGGCCTTGGCCACGGCCGACATCACCGGGGTTTCGCCCTTGTCATTCTTGTAGACGCCGACACCCAGGTCGAATTTTTCATCGCGTGGATCTTCGCGATAAGCCGTCATCAGGCCGAGAAGTGCATCCGCCGGCATGGGTGTCAGGGTCGAGAATTGGGACATATTGGAAATCCGTTTGTTCTGGGAAGTCGCGCCGGACCCTATGCAGTTGTGGGTGCCACGGCAACCGCCACGTACGGAACCGATTGTCGCGTCGGGGCTTTACTCCTCAGATACAGAAAGGCCCCTGATGACCCACCACGCCAATACCGCCCTCGAATGGCTCATGCGGGCCGGATATGGGGCGCGAGGCATGGTTTACCTGATCGTAGGCGGGCTCGCTTTTTTTGCAGCCCTGAATGGCGGCGAGGCCGAAGGCACCTCCGGCGCGCTGAACTTCCTGATCCGCCAGCCTTTTGGTGCCGTGCTGCTGGCCATCACGGCCGCCGGCCTTTTCGCCTACACACTCTGGCGACTGGTGGACGGCATCATGGACCTCGAAAATGAAGGCGATGATGCCGAAGGCTACGCCAATCGCGCAGGTCAGATCATGTCAGGCCTGACCCATGCTGCTCTCGGCGTCTCGGCCATCCTCATCCTGATGAAGGGCGCGCAGGCCAGCGGCAACGATTCCTCCGCCGAGAATTGGAGCGCATCCCTGATGCAACACCCGGCAGGTCGACTGGTCGTTATCGCTGCTGGAATCACGACGCTAAGCGTTGCCATCTACCTGTTCGTGAAATCGTGGAAGGCGGCCCACCGCAAAGATATCGTCCGCAAGGAAATGGCGGAGAAGCTCGAGCCCGTCGTCCGCTTCGGTCTTGCCGCACATGGCTTCGTCCTGCTGATTGTTGGTGGTCTGATCCTGACCGCTGGCATAACCGCCAACCCGGAACATGCCGCCGGCCTTGGCGAAGCACTGCGCATTCTGGAGACACAGACGTTCGGACGCATCCTGCTCGCGCTCGCAGGTGCGGGCCTTGCAGGCTTCGCGGTCTATTGCTTCGTGATGGCACGCTATCGCATCGTGCCTAAACTGTCAGGCGACGCACTCTAGGCGCGCGCTGCCTGTCAGTTCATTGTGATTAGTCGACCAGTGTGGCCTCGGTTTTCGACTTCACCTCGTCCAGCGTTACGTCCGGCGCAAGTTCGACGATTTTCAGGCCACCCTCGACCACGTCCATGACGCAAAGATCGGTGATGATCCGGTCGACCACTTTTAGGCCGGTCAGGGGCAGCGTGCATTCCTTCAGGATCTTGGACTCGCCGCGCTTGTTCGCATGATCGGAGATCACCACGACACGACCGACACCAGCCACAAGGTCCATCGCACCGCCCATGCCCTTGACCAGCTTGCCCGGGATCATCCAGTTCGCCAGGTCGCCATTCTCAGCCACTTCCATCGCACCCAGGATCGCCATGGCGATCTTGCCGCCCCGGATCATGCCGAAGCTGGTCGCACTGTCGAAGTAGGCTGTCTGGGGAAGCTCGGTAATCGTCTGCTTGCCAGCATTGATCAAGTCCGCGTCTTCTTCGCCCTCATAGGGAAACGGCCCCATGCCCAGCATGCCGTTTTCCGATTGCAGCGTGACGTTGACGCCGTCCGGAATATGGTTCGCCACCAGCGTCGGAATGCCGATGCCGAGGTTCACATACATGCCGTCTTCAAGTTCCTGCGCGGCCCGCGCCGCCATCTGGTTACGAACCCAAGGCATCAGGCACCCTCCTTCTTGCGGACAGTCCGCTGTTCAATCCGCTTTTCGAATTCGCCCTGCAGAAGACGGTGCACATAAATGCCCGGCAGATGGATCGCGTCGGGATCCAGTTCGCCCGGCTCGACGATTTCCTCGACTTCCATGACGCAGATCTTGCCACAGGTCGCGGCGGGCAGGTTGAAGTTGCGCGCAGTCTTGCGGAAGATCGCATTGCCGGTCGTATCGGCCTTCCAGGCTTTCACGATGGCGAGATCGGCGAAGATCCCCTCTTCCAGGATATAGGTCTCGCCATTGAAGACCTTCTCTTCCTTGCCTTCGGCCACCAGCGTGCCGACGCCCGTCTTGGTGTAGAAGCCCGGAATGCCTGCGCCGCCAGCGCGCATGCGCTCGGCCAGCGTGCCTTGCGGGTTGAATTCCAGCTCCAGCTCGCCGGAGAGGTATTGCCGCATGAATTCTGCATTCTCGCCGACATAGGACGAGCACATCTTCTTGACCTGCTTGGTCTGTAGCAACACGCCGAGCCCAAACTCATCAACGCCCGCATTGTTGGAATAGACGGTGAGGTTCTTGGTGCCGGCCTCGCGGATCGCCGCGATGGACAGTTCCGGAATGCCGCAAAGGCCGAATCCGCCTGCGGCAATCGTCATGCCGTCAAACAACACGCCATCCAGCGCGTCTGCGGCCGTTTTGTATATCTTGCTCGCCATGAAGTGCGGGCCTCCCCTTGGGTAATGCTGCGGTGCAGCAGGGGTTCTAGACCTGCTCGACCGTTTGTTCAATTGCCCCGAATATCGAATGTCCGGATTTATCGAGCATTTCCATCCGCACAACGTCGCCCGGTGACATGAAGGGGGTCTTGAATTCGCCGGTCGCAATCTTCTCGATCATGCGGATTTCCGCGATACAGGAATAACCGCGCCCGCCTTCGCTGACCGGCTTTCCAGCGCCGCCATCGGCATCCTTGTTTGACACCGTGCCAGAGCCGATCACCGTGCCGGCTGACAGGGGTCGCGTCTTGGCCGCGTGGGAAACGAGCCGTGCAAGGCTGAACGTGGCGTCTTCGGCGGCCTCGGCGCGGCCGAAGGGCTGGCCATTGTAATCCACATGCAGCGGCAGATGGACAAGGCTACCCTGCCACGCCAAGCCCAGTTCGTCCGGCGTCACGGCGACGGGCGAGAACGCACTCGGTGGCTTCGACTGGAAGAAACCGAATCCCTTGGCAAGTTCGCCGGGGATCAGGCCGCGCAGCGACACGTCATTGCACAGCATGACCAGCTTGATGTGATCGGCGGCCTCCGCCTCGCTCGTGCCCATCGGCACATCATCGGTGATGACGGCGATCTCCCCTTCCATGTCACAGCCCCAGGCAGTGTCCTTCAGCGGGATCGCGTCGCGCGGCCCAAGGAACGCATCGGAGCCACCTTGGTACATCAGCGGATCATCATAGAAGCTTTCGGGCACTTCCGCGCCGCGCGCTTTGCGCACCAGCTCAACATGGTTGATATAGGCCGATCCATCCGCCCACTGATAGGCACGCGGCAATGGGCTCTCGCAATCATGCTCATGGAAGCGCGCCGTGGGCACACTGCCCAGTTCAACCTGCTCGGCCAACTGTTGCAGCTTCGGGGCATAGACATCCCATTTGTCGAGCGCCGCCTGCAGCGTTGGCGCGATGCCGGCCGCATCCGTATAGCGAGTTAGATCCTTCGAAACGACAACGAGGCGGCCATCACGGGCGCCATTCTTCAGTGTAGCGAGTTTCATAATATTGATCCTGTCGAGTTAGCTCGAAAGCCAGAGTAGAAAAAACAATTGCGCCGGAATAAGTAAGACCGTCGTGACAATCAAAATCTGAAAGCCAAGCTTTCTTGTTCGCTCGTATATGGACATACTCGCAGACAGAGGAAGCATGCCAAACACGGCGATGGGTCCGGAGAGGAAAGTTGCCCAGTAGGCGGTCATAACAAGAGGCGATTTCAATCGCGCGCCGGCTTCAGCACTAAATCCCAATCCCAGTGGGGACATCCATACGAGAAAGGAAGACAAGACGATAAGTGGTCCACAAAACAGCAAGATAGCTGTGAACAGGCCACTTCGGCGAACCACCTAGCTTTCCTCCGCGATCTTCTCATGCAACCAAGCCGCATGCCTCGGCGCTTTCTTGGTGGCGCTCCATTCCTCGATCATCGGCTCGGCAACGTCCTTCAACTGCTTCATCTGTTCTGGCGTACCGATGTCGGCGGCCAGTTCGATGCGGTGGCCATTCGGATCAAAGAAATAGATCGACTTGAAGATGCCATGATGCGTCGGGCCCAGCACGTCGAGCCCCATGCCTTCAAGGTGCTCCTTGGTCGCCATCAGTTCGTCCATGGAGCCGACACGGAAGGCGATATGCTGCACCCATTGCGGCGTGTTCCGGTCACGATCCATGTTCGGCTGGGTGGGCAGTTCAAAAAAGGCGAGCACATTGCCGTTCCCGGCATCCAGGAAGACATGCATGTACGGATCA
Source organism: Hyphomonas sp. UBA4494 (assembly GCF_002388935.1). Taxonomy (NCBI): domain Bacteria; kingdom Pseudomonadati; phylum Pseudomonadota; class Alphaproteobacteria; order Hyphomonadales; family Hyphomonadaceae; genus Hyphomonas; species Hyphomonas sp. UBA4494. Next base: position 236,490 of record NZ_DGNK01000042.1, on the reverse strand, counting down.
TGCGCGCCGGTCGACGGCACCTTGTCCTCAGCGATGGCCAGCTGGAAATCCATGCCCAGCGCATCGCGATAGAACTCCACCGTCTCCTTCGCATCCTTACAGCGATAGGCAACGTGGTGAACGCCTTTCAGGGGGGCGGGAGCCGTCATTACGCGTCCTCCTCTACCTTCAGGGCGCCTCGCTCAATCTGGTCACGTTCCATGCTTTCGAACAAGGCCTTGAAATTGCCCTCGCCGAAACCGTCTTTGTAGTCGCCCTTGCGCTGGATGAACTCGAAGAAGACCGGGCCGATCTGCGCCTGCGCAAAGATCTGCATCAGCAGGCGCGGCTCCCCGCCCTCGGTCGTGCCGTCCAGCAACAGGCCGCGGGTCTTCAGGCCCTCGACGTCTTCGCCATGCCCCGGCAGGCGCCCGTCCAGCATCTCGTAATAGGCGGCCGGCGGCGCGGTCATGAAGGGCACACCGCGCGCTTTCAGGCGATCATAACACGCATAGAGATCGTCACAGATCAGCGCGATATGCTGGATGCCTTCGCCATTGTATTCGCGCAGGAATTCCTCGATCTGGCCCTTGCCGCCCTCGCCTTCCTCGTTCAGCGGAATGCGGATCTTGCCGTCCGGCGCCGTCAGCGCCTTGGAGGTCAGACCGGTATATTCGCCCTTGATGTCGAAATAGCGGATTTCCTGGAAGTTGAAGAGCTTCTCATAGAAATCTGCCCAATATTTCATCCGGCCACCATAAACATTGTGCGTCAGGTGATCGATCAGCTTGAAGCCGGCGCCAACAGGATTCTTGTCCACACCCGGCAGGTATTCAAAGTCGATGTCATAGATATCGAGATCGTCGCCATAGCGGTCGATCAGGTAGATGATGGAATTGCCGATGCCGCGAATGCCTGGAATGTGTAGCTCGCTCGGGCCGGTATTCACGTTCACCGGCTCGGCGCCTTGAGCCAGAAGGTGCTGGTAGGCCTTGCGGGCATCGCGCACGCGAAAGCCCATACCGCAGGCGGATGGGCCATGCTCACGGGCGAAATACCATGCAGCGGATTTGGGCTCGTAATTGGTGATGAGGTTGATACCACCCTGACGCCACAGCTCGACATCCTTGGTCCGGTGGCGGGCAATCTTAGTGAAGCCGATCAGCTCGAACACCGCTTCCAGATGGCCTTTTTCAGGCGCGGAAAATTCGATGAACTCGAAACCGTCGAGGCCGGCGGGATTTTCAAACAGGTCTGCCATGATGCGCTCCAGTCGTAATTCCGGGGGGTCAAAACTATTAGTTTCATATGTAACTATTTGACAGGCGGAACGCAACCCTGAATCAGTAAACCATGCCTGATATTGAAAACGTTTCTTTGCTTCGCCTGCGCGAATTCCTGCCCTACCGCCTGTCGGTCCTGTCGAATACGATCTCGACGCGGATCGCGAGCTTGTATGACCGCGAATTCGGTCTCTCGATCTGGCAGTGGCGAGTCATGGCCGTGACCGGCGACCGGCCCGGCATCAGTGCCACCGAAATCGGCCAGCTGACCGCCATGGACAAGGTCGCGGTCAGCCGCGCCATCGCTGCCATGATCCAGATGGGCTATCTGGAGCGCAAGACGTCAGAGACCGATGGTCGGCGCTCCCAGCTCTTCCTGACGCCGGCTGGCCGCGATGTGTACGAACTCATCGTGCCGATGGCGCTCGGCGCGGAACAGGAATTGGCCAGCAGCCTGACGGAGGAGGAGCAGAAACAGCTCGAACGCCTGATGGGCAAACTCGCCGATGCCGCCTCCCCTGACCGCCCGCTCTGGTAATGCTCAGGCCAGCGGCCAGAACATCGGGATGACGATCATGGACGCGGCGAACATGACGAGGTTCAGCGGCACTCCGATCTTCAGGAAGTCGGAGAATTTGTACCCGCCCGCACTGTAGACCAGTGTATTGGTCTGGTAGCCGATGGGGGTGGCAAAGCTCGCGCTGGCAGCAAACATCACGGCGACAACGAATGGGCGTGGATCAATGCCCAGCTGACTTCCCAACCCAATGGCGATGGGCGTCAGCAGGATCGCAGCAGCATTGTTGCTCATGATTTCGGTCAGGAAGGATGTGACGAGGTAAAGTACTGCCAACACGGCCAGCGGCCCCATCCCCCCCGTCAGTCCGGCAAGATGCCCGACCAGCAGGCTGACCGCACCGGTTTTCTCCATTGCCGTGCCAAGTGCCAGCATGCCGAAGATCAGCATCAGGATGTCCCAGCGGATCGCGCGATAGGCTTCCTGATGGTCCAGGCATCCGAGCGCAACGACGGATGTTGCCGCAATCAGCGCGAGCGCCGAGATCGGCAGCACGCCCAGCGCAGCCAGCCCCATCACCGACACCAGCGCGACAATCGCGATGGGCGCCTTGCCCCGTCTCATGGCGCGCTCGGTTGTCTCGGTAAGATTGTTGAGAACGCCATCATCAAACAATTGGCGCATGCCCCGTGCCGGACCCTCCAACAGGACCGTGTCGCCCACTTCGAAGCGGATGTCGTCTGTATTGGTGACATTCTCCCCGCGCCGGTGGATCGCCAGCACGTAGACACCATAGAGGCGCGCCAGGCCGAGCCCATTCAGCGACCGGCCGGTCAACCGCGATTGCGGCCCGATCACGCCTTCCATGATGACGGTCTCGCTGGTCTGGATCGGTTCAAAGGCAGGCCGCGCATCGGAGGCCGACGCACCAATGGCGATGCTGCCTGCCTCCTTCAGTGTCAGGACTTCTGAGACCGGTGTACGCAAGACGATCCGGTCTCCGGCCTGAATCGACAGGTCGCGCAAATCCGCCCTCAGCGACAATCCATCCCGAAAGACATCAATCACCTTGAATCCCTTCTCTGCAGAAAACCCGGTTTCGGAAACCGTCTTTCCGATCAGCGGCGACCCCAAAGGGATCAATATCTGCGCCAGAAATCGCCGGTCCTTCGCATTCGGCAACATGTCCACCAGCGATTCCCGCGTCGGCAACAGGGAGGGCGAAGTCAATGCGAGATAGGCAGCCCCGACCAGCGCGAGGATCACCCCGGCGCCTGTGATCTCGAACACGCCGAACGGGGCCAGCCCCGCCTCCTNNGTTGGTCGAGGTGCCGATCAGCGTCGTCGTACCGCCAAAGATCGCCGCGAAGGAAAGCGGAATCAGCAGTTTTGACGGCGCCACGCCGATCGTCCGCGCGAGTTGGATCACCACAGGGATCAGCACCACGACGATTGGTGTATTGTTCATGAGGGCGGACAGGGTCATCACGCCCAGCATCATGGCCAGCATTGCCACTACTGGCGACGCCCGGCTGGCGAGTCGCGAGACCAGCCGTCCAGCCGCATCAATCACCCCGGTTCGCTCCAGCGCTGCCGACAACACGAACATGGCCGCAATCGTGATCGGCGCGGAATTCGAAAAGACCGAAAGTGCCTCAGGCACCGACAAAATACCCGTGAGCAACAATGCGCCCATCGCCAGCAGCGCGACGACATCCGCCGGCAGGACTTCCCTCACGAAACCGAAAAACACGATCCCCACCAGCAACAGCACGATGGCAATCTCTACCCCCGGCAGGGACAGAATATCAGCGGGCATGGGGTCAGCTCCAATGGCAACCCCGCATCCTTACACGACCGCGAATTGTTCCACTACTGAGCTTTTCTAAATCCAGCCGATATGGCCAGCCCTATCTGGGCCCGCGCCGCCGCACTTTCAGCGACCGTTCCACGAAGGCATCTTCCTCAAGCGTGAACCGCTCGACGAGGCGCGCAAGGAAGGCCGACAGCTGGTCGCGCACTTCATAAGGCGCTTCCATCGGCAGGAAGTGGGTCGTGCCGCGCACCGCCTTCATCATCATGGCGGGATAGGACAGGATCAATCGCGCGCGCACCTTGTCGCTGATCACGGAATCCCGGGTCGGCCTCAGAATGGTCATCGGGATATGGTGTTTCTTTACGCGGCGCAGGGCACCCCAAGGCCGGTTGCGCTGGGCGGCAAAGGTCGCTGCTTCCCATTTCGGCTCACACAGCAGACGCCAGGTCTGCTCATCGCTATCAGCAGAATTGTGGTCGGTGCGTTCAATACCATCCAGCAGGTAATCTGCCAGAAAGGGCTCGCGCCATGATTTGAATGCGCCGCGGCCTGTATAGGACTCAAGCGCCTCACGGAACGATCCGAACTCGGCGCGGCGTTTCTTGGCCTGTCGGGCCATGGCGTTGCGCCGCAGAAGGAATGAAATAGGCGACAGCATATGCTGCCAGAAATAAACCGATTTCGACATGATTACCGGGTCGGCCAGTACGAGGCCTTTGACGAGATCGGGTCGCTTGCCTGCCACCAACAGGGCCACGCACCCGCCCATGGAGTGCCCGCCCAAGATCACGCCCTGTGGCGCTTCTTTCTCCAACCATTCGATCACATCGTCGCGGTGGCGTTTCCAGGATTTCATGCGGCCGGGTTTGGCCTGCAATGTGGAACGACCATGCCCCCGCATGTCGAGCGCCGCCACACGCTGGCGAAGCCCGAGGGGCGCCAGCAATGACTGATAGGTCATTCCATTGAATCCGGTCGCATGCAGCCATACCGCAGAGAAGGGCTTGATTGGGTCACCGAATTCAATGCCGGCCATCTCTCCGCCGGCTTTGGCCTCATACGTAAATCGACGCATCAGCCCCTCGATCCAAAGACGCGCCGCAACAGATCGGTCGTCCGAGCCACAGGATTCTCACGGATCTTCTTCTCCTCTGCAGCCACGTAGTGGAACATGCCATCCAGTCCCAGTGTGACCGCGTGATTGGTCAAGTCATTTTGCAGGCTGGAAGTGACTCCCCCGACGCCATAGCTATTGGCGACCTGCTCAAGTGACGTGAATGCACCCGCCTGTGCAAGCGACGTTTTGACATAGGGTGTGAATGACGCACGCAGCTGGCTCTCGGTCTTCTCGCGCAGGTAGTCTGTCGCCGCTGTGTCGCCGCCATTCAGGATGCGTACAGCATCCTCAATCGTGATCTGGCGGATCGCTCCTATGACCAGCGTCTTTGCCTCCGGCACAGCTGCCTCCGCCGCCCGGTTCATTCGCAATTCCAGGTCATCCAGTGGACCGCTCGCCCCGACGCGCGACAGGCCGGATTGGATATCTCGATAGGTTTTCGGAAGCGGAATACGAATTTCCGAATCTCCGAAATAGCCATTGGTCTGGCCCAGTTGCGCTGCCACGATGTTGGTGCCCACTGTGAGCGCTTCGCGGAGACCGGCATCAATTTCGGCCTGGCTGAGCGCACCGCCCTGCCCTGTTTGCTGGCCAATCACCTCGCCCAGAACCCGCCCCAAATCACCAGAGCTGCCCGTGGTCGCGCAGCCCACCGGCACCGTCAGCAGCGCCATAGCTGCGATCATCATTGGTCTCATGGCCGTCTCCTCCAGTTTTCTCCAGATGACCGTACTCGACGCCGTGACTGAATAGAAGCCACACGAGGATGTATTGCTGCAGCGCCAGCTCACCTTACCAACGTGTCATGGAAAATTTGTTGACCACGCATGTAGTCATGTCATACGACTACGCTTGTAGTCCAGAGAGGGGTTCTACACTATGAAGATTTCCGATGCAGAACTCGACGTGATGAGCGTGCTTTGGGCGCGGCCGGGCCTTGCCGCCTCGGATGTCCACGACGCGCTGGGCACCGAAAAGGACTGGACCAGCCGCACCGTCAAGACCTTGCTGGCCCGCCTTGTGGAGAAGGGCGCGCTAAGCACTGAGGAAGATGGCCGACGTTATCTCTACTATCCCCTCGTCGAGGAAGGCACCTACAAGGCCGGGGCCGCTCGCCAGTTCGTCGACCAGGTCTTTTCCGGTCGCGCAGCCCCCCTCGTGGCGCACCTTGCTGATACGCGCGGTCTTACGGCCGATGACATCGCAGAACTTGAAAAGCTTCTAGGGGAGTTGAAGAAATGATTTTCGACCTGAACAGCCTCAACTTCACCTATGGCGTACAGACCGTGATTGCGGTGTCTGTCCTGATCGCGCTCATTCTGTTTGCGCGCAAGCATGTTGCCCGGCAGTTCGGCGCGGGTGTCGCCTATGCGCTCTGGGCAATTCCGCTGGCCCGGCTTGTCCTGCCTCCCCTTTCCATGCCCACGCCGCTGGCCGGGTTCTTTGAGATGTTCCAGTCTCAATCACCTGCGGCGGCTGGGACGGCAGATGCTGCACCTGCATTCGTTCGCTCACCTGAACCCGTAGGATCCGCAGCCAACGCCGTCTGGGCTCCGCCAGCAACCGGTCCTGAGGCTTCGAGCCCCCTGTTCGAAGTGGCTCATGGTCCTGCGGCCTTCCCGGAACTGTCCGAGCCTGTTTTGGGCGGACTCCTTCTTGGAACCGTGTTGGCCGTGTGGGCTGGCGGAGCCATCTACATGCTTGCCCGCAGTTCGTTTGCACACCACAGTTTCATGCAGACCCTGCGCCGCGAAGAGATGCCTGCCTCGCCCGAGCTCGCCAGCCTTGCCGACGATGTGGCCCGGCAGATCGGCCTGAAGCGCACTCCGCAGATTTCCACCAGCTTCATTTCATCTGGCCCGCTGGTCTCCGGCCTCTTTCGCCCGACTGTTCTGCTACCGGCCTGGTTCGAGGAAGACTATACCGTGTCCCAGCAACGGGCAGCGTTGGCGCACGAGCTGACGCATATCAAGCGCGGCGACCTCTGGGCCTTGCAGATGTCGGAAATCTTCGTTTCTGCACTCTGGTTCAATCCGCTGGCCTATATTGCACGACGCGCCTTCCGCACCGATCAGGAAGCAGCCTGCGACAGCGATGTGCTGAAATCCGGAGCGTCCTCCCCTCACGCCTATGGTGAGACATTGTTGAAGGCCGTTCAGCTTGCCCTGCCGGAGCGCCTGACCGCCGCGGCCAGCCTGCCCCTGACTCACGCCCTGAAGGAAAGAATGATCCGCATGACCACACCCAGCCCCTCCCGCTCGCGGCGTCTGCTCGGCGCAGGTGTTTCCGGACTTCTCGGCAGCGCGGCCCTCATGTCGTCAGCCTTCGTAGCCACCGCCTGTGCCTCTGCCGAAGCCGATGAAAAGGTCGATATGGCCGAACTCGCGGGCGGAGAACCCGACAGCATCAACCCAACTCCCCAGCATCGCAGTTTGCACTTCAAGGATGGCACATTGTTCATCGATGGCGACAAGGTCGAGGACCGGCAGGTCGTCATCATCGGCGATCCTTTCTCGGTCGATGCGATGACGCCGGAACTTGAGCGGGAAATTGAAATCCTGACATCAAAGATCGAAGCTGAAACGGCCGAAATCGAAACTCTGGTGGCCTCCATGCCGCACATCGAACTCGCCTTCGAAGGCTTTGACGAAGAGCTGAACCGGAAGATGGAGATGGCCTTCAGCTTCACCGACGACACCATGCCGAAATCCGAAGCCGAGTGGGAAGCCTGGGCAGAGAAGGTCGAGGCACAGGCCGAGGAATGGGAAGCCCATGCCGAAGCGATTGCCGAGCGCGCCGAAGCTCATACAGACGCCTGGGAAACCCGCTTTGAACCCCAGATGGACGCCCTTGAGGCTCGCATCGAAGCCCATGCCGATGCGCTCGAACGCAAGATCGAGATCGCCTATGGCGAGGAGTTCGAGGATGAAATGGAGCATACCCATATCGTACTGACCGATCTGGTTGAGCAATGCCGCGACGCCAATCTGGCAGAGGGCGAGACCCGGATCCTCGAAAAGAGCAGTAGCCAGGACAAGACCAGGGACGTGAAGATCGCCTGCATCAAGGGCGACAAGGACACGCTGAAAGCCAAGGCGACGATCAAATCCGTGATGAAGAGCGACAAGCTCGACGCCGCCGAAAAGAAGGCCTTCAAGAAGCAGGTCAACGGTTCGTCCAGCCACACGATCACGATTGAAACCGACACGACAGACGAATAACGGATCCCGCTCGCGCATTGCACGGAATGCATAGGCGGAGTCCCCCGGCGCAGGTCCCATTGCGTCGGGGGCTTTTTTTGCGAATGAGTCCCGCGCTTTGCGGTAATGGGATCGGCGTCTAGGGTGGCCCCCTGAATCGCGCTCCGGAGGATTTCCATGAAACGCCTGCTCGCCACAATGGCCATTGCCACCTGCCCGCTCGCTGCCTGTGTCACAGCGCCTGAGCCCTGCACGCAGGAATGGGTCGAATACAAGACCGACCGTATCCTCGGCGAGTTCGCTTCCGAAAATCGTGGTCTGATCAACGACCTGCGGCGCATTACTGATAGCGAGGGCGAACTCAACACATTCGCCACGATGCGGCTGATGTCGCGGACAGACGACCTTCAGAACTTTGCTGACAGCTTCCAGAATGTCGTCATCCCTGAACTGGAACTGGCGCTGGTGGAATGTGGGCAGAGCGATCAGTTCGCCCCTGCACTGACGGGCTTCCTGCGCGATGAAGGTGTGGACGAAGAGGCCTTGCAGTGGGTCGCGCCGATCATCGGCCTCATGCAACAAATGCGCGAAGATGATGTAGGCAACCCGCCGCGAGCCATGTAAGAGCGCGGCCATGAAAACGCTGATCGTTGTCCCCGCCCGCTATGGATCCACCCGGTTCCCCGGCAAGCCTCTGGTCGAGATCGCCGGCCGCACCATGGTGAGCCGGGTGGCCGCGATGGCTTCGCGTGCCGCCGCTGAACTGGATGATGCTGCAAGTGTCGTGGCCACCGATGACGAGCGCATCGCCAGCCATTGCCGGGACCTCGGCATTGAGGTCGTCATGACCGATCCGAACGTCCCGTCCGGCACGGATCGCGCCCTCGCCGCCGTCGACGCGATGGGGGTCACGCCAAACGTTGTCGTCAACCTGCAGGGCGACTCGCCCTTTACCCCACCCGCACATGTTGTCGCCGTCGCCGAAGCCGCCGCCAGTTCCGGCGCCGATGCCGCCACGCCCTATGTCCGCCTGACCTGGCAGGCGCTCGACGACTTCCGCGCGCACAAGAAAACCATCCCCTTCTCCGGCACGACGCTAGCGCATGACGCCGCTGGGCGCGCGCTCTGGTTTTCCAAGAATTTGATCCCCGCCATCCGCAAGGAAGACGCGCTGCGCCAGCAAGGCGACATGTCTCCGGTCTGCCGCCATATTGGCCTCTATGCCTATCGCCTCCCCGCGCTGCGCAAATATGTCAGCCTGCCGGAAGGCCATTATGAAAAGCTCGAAGGTCTCGAACAGCTGCGCTTCCTCGAGAACGGCATGAGCGTGCAATGTGTCGAAGTCGAGCCGGACACGATCGCCATTCCCGGCATTGATGCGCCGGAAGACGTGGCCCTCGCCGAGCGCCTGATTGCAACCCATGGCGACCCGCTGAAGGACTGACCGGACCATGGCAAGACTGATCATCGTCCGGCACGGAAACACGTTTGACAAGGGCGACACGGTCACCCGTGTCGGCGGACGGACAGACCTCCCCTTGTCCGCATCCGGACTGGCACAGGCTGACGCGCTCGCTAATCATTTCGCGGACACCCGATTTGTCGCCGCTTTCTGCTCTCCGCTGATGCGTACACGGCAGACCGCACGGGCCATGATCGGCATGCACACCGGCGCGCCTGCGCTTATCGTCCTGCCTTTCCTGACCGAAGTCGATTACGGCCCGGACGAAAACCAGCCGGAAGACAAGGTCGTGGCACGGATTGGCGATGCAGCGCTCGAAGCCTGGGAGCGGGATGCCACACCTCCCGAGGGCTGGCGCGTGGACCCGGACGCACTCCGCGAGGGCTGGCGCAGCCTTCTGGAGCGCGCCGCCGGCCTGAACGCGGAAGACACGGCACTGATCGTCACTTCAAACGGTATCGCACGCTTCCTGCCAGATGTCGTGGATGTTCAGCCAGACGATCTCGACCGCAAATTGAAGACCGGGGCATGGGGCGTTGTCGAGGTAGACGGCACCACATCGCGCATCACCAGCTGGAACCAGCGTCCCTAGGCGACGTCCCGCGCATTGGTTTCATCGACGAGTTCGCGTGCGCCGGAGATCGGCAAGGTAAACGCCACCGTCGTGCCCTCCCCTTCGATGGAGGACAGGATCATCCGCCCCCCATGCATTTCCGCAAATGATTTCGTCAGTGCAAGGCCAAGCCCTGTGCCTTCGTAATTGCGGTCCTTGGTGCCGGAGACTTGCTCGAACGGCGTCGCGAGGCGCGGCAGGTCTTCAGCCGGAATACCAATACCGGTATCGGTCACGCCGACATAGATTTCCGGTCCGCGCTGCTCGACCGCGACCGTGATCTTGCCGCCAGCATCGGTGAACTTGATCGCATTCGATACGAGGTTCAGCACCATTTGGCGGATCGCCCGATGGTCGGCATCGATCTCAGGCATATTGGGCTGGGCATCCAGTACCATCTCGATTTCCTTGTCCTCTGCCTTGCGACGGATCATGCGCACAGCCGCGTCGACCGGGTCCACAGGATCAATGGGCTGCGGGTCGATTGTCATCTTGCCAGCCTCGATCTTCGCCATGTCGAGAATATCGTTGATCATGTCCAGCAAGTGTTGGCCCGAAGTCAGGATGTCCTGCGCGTAGCCCTTGTAACGCTCGTCCCCCATCGGGCCGTAAAGTTCACTCGACAGGATTTCGGAAAAACCATTGATCGCATTCAACGGCGTGCGCAACTCATGGCTCATATTCGCCAGGAAGGCTGATTTGGTGTGCGCCGCATGTTCGGCTTTGGCCTTCTCCTCGGAATATTTCCGAGACAGTTCACGCTCGCGCCCTTCAGACCGTTCAAGGTCCAGGGCGGTCTTGTGCATCTTGGCTTTTTGCTTCCTCAGCTCTTCCTCATTGCGGACATTTTCTGTGACATCCACGCCAACCGAGATCAGGCCACCATCAAGCGTGGGACGTTCCACCAGCTTGATCCAGCGCTCGGTGTTGAGCTCCAGCAAGGTCGTCTGCGGATCTTCCAAAGAGGGGTGTTCTGAACGCAAGGCCCCTGCCCGCGCAATGTTCACCGTGTGATGCGCCATGCCCGGCCGCAAAGTTTCCTCGAGTTGGAGGTCGGAGGCAAAGGCCCGGTTCCAATAGAGCAGACGCTTGCGATTGTCCCACAGGGCGAAAGGACCATTGAAGCCTTCGATAGCCGTACGCAGTCGGCGTTCGGCCGCCTTGATCCGGTCTTCGGCCTGCTTGCGCTCGGTAATATCCAGCAACACGCCGCCATAGACATTCGCACCGGTCTCGGCATGAGGCGTCACACTGCCACGCAATTCCATCCAGCGGGCCGGTTGGAAGCTGGTCACGAAACTGGTCTGCACCCAGCCGTCCTTGTAGCCTTTGCGAAAGGCCTCCTGGACCCGCTTCTGATGCTCAGGGTGTACCTGCGGCAGCATTTCATCAATCGTGATCTCGCCATCGCCCAGCATGCCCATCAACTCGGATGCAGCATCACTGAGATAAACCGCGCTGGAATCGTCCGACCACTCCCAATAGCCTGCGCGAACACCCAGCATGACCGGGCTCATGAACCGGTCGGACTCGATCTCCTGCGCGCGTTCAACGAACGTGACTTCAGGCTCTCGCGAGAGCTGGTTCATCAGTCCGAGAATGACCAGCATGGGCGCTGCCAGCAGCAGGCCAAAAATCAGGAGCCGTATCAAATCGTCCAGCGTGAACAGCGGCATCGCCTGACTGGTGCACACCTGCAAAGCGCTGCCGCCCACCGGCGCGCACCCTGTAGCAGCGCGGTCGAGCAAGCTGAGGGAACGAAACTTCGTGGCAGGCAACATGCCCGCTGTGCCGGGCAGGATTGTTCCGGCACTGAAATGCTTGTCTGTAACGAAAATGCCGGTACCGGCCCGGCTTGCCGGCAACCATGTGCCCGCCGGAGCAAGCGCCAAAATGATCTCGCCATCCGGGGCCGTGGTGGCCACGACAATGTCACCCTGCCCTGACAGGCCGATCCGATGCCCTCCGGCCAGCATGGCTTCTGCAACCGGAACAGCCGACAGCAGACGGCTGCCCTCTGGTGCCAGGCGGGCCTCCTGCAGAGAAACGACCACATCGACTCCTGGCGTAGCGGAGGCGACTGCCGAGCGGGACGCGCCTGCATCGGCAATCAACCGCATCGCCATTTCAGCTGTGCCGGCATGACCGGATAGCCGCGCTGCGATGGTCGAAGAATTGGCCTCAAGCGCACCCAGAAGCGTGGAGTCGGCCGTCTGGCGCTCTTCCCAGGCCTTCAGGCCAAGTGCGCCTGCCAGCAACAGGATAATCGCAATGATCGTCCATTTCAGCCGCCGGTCATCGCGACTGGGGACTCCCGCAGCGACAGTATCCGTTTGCGGAGGGATAACCGACTTGGACAAGGTGCTTCCTGTGCCGATTCCTTAGAAAAACAAGGGCTCAGCTTTGGTTTTCTATCGTAATCCTTGCCCAATTCTTAACAAAGGTACAGATTTCGTTAACCCAGAAAACGGGTTCCGCCGCCTAGCTCAGCGCGCGGGACACGATATCTGCAGAATTCTTTGACAAATCAGCAGCTTGCAGACGGCGGAGGCAGGCTTCGGCCTCTGCCTTCGCCTTCGGCTCCAGAATGCGCCACTGTTCAAACGCAGTCAGCAGACGGGCACCGAGCGCAGGATTTACTTTGTCGGCCTTAAGGATAATGCCTTCGATGACTTCATATCCAGAGCCATCCGGCGCGTGAAACCCGGACAGATTCTGCATTGCAAAAGCCGCCGCGACCGAGCGGACGCGATTGGGGTTGCCCATGTCGAAGTCCGGATGCGCCGCCAGTTTTGAAACGGTTGCGGCATCACCGGTACCCGCCTGTACGCCAAACCATTTGTCCATGACCAGCGGGTTGGATTTCCACGTCCTCTCGAAATCGGCCAGCGCAGTCTCCCGCGCCGCGCCTTCCAGCCCCGCCAGGCCGCGCAACGCAGCGAGCTTCTCGGTCATGTTGGTGGCGGCGTTATAGAGACCCAGAAGGCGCTCACCCGCTTCGTCGCGGCCTGATGCTGCCAACAGGTTGATCAGTGCCGTGCGCAGGGCGCGTTCACCCGCCTGCTTTGCTCCCGGATCATAAGGTTCCAGGGAAGACTTGGCGAGAATGTCATCCACAAAATCGGAGAGCTTGCTGTAGAGGGCTGCCTGCAATTTCTTGCGCGCGGTGTTCAACGCCACAGGGTCAGCCGGCTGACGCTCCTGGAACAGTTCACCTACATCCGGCAGGCGTGTCAGGAGCGCCGCGAAGGCCGGGTCGTCCACCGCGTCGCGAATAGCCACGGCCATCGCTTGGACGAGCGCGTCATCAGGCTCTGCCTGCGATCCTTCGGAGAGGGCCAAAATTTCCTGCTTGGCAAGGCTCTGCACACTGTCCCATTGATTGAACGGATCTGTCTCCAGACGGATCATCGCGAGTTGGTCATCGCGGCTGAGCGCCCGCTTGATGCGTACCGGCGCGGTAAAGTCGCGATTGATCGACACCAGAGGGCGTTCAGATCCTTCCGGCAGGTCGAAGGTCATGGTCAGTTCTTCATCTTCCAGAAGCGTGATCCATTCAGCCATGTTGCCTTCATCGTCGATCAACGCCATTTCCATCGGGATCAGCATCGGCTTCTTGGCTGGTTGGCCGGGTGTTGCTGGCGTCTTCTGTTTCAGCGTGACAGCAATCTCGCGCGCTTCCGGATTCCAGCTTTCTTCCATCGTGATTTCTGGCGTTCCGGCTTGCGAATACCAGAGTCGGAACTGAGTGAAGTCCTGCTCGCTGACTTCTTCGAAACAGGCATAAAAATCCTCGATGGTGACGGCCTGTCCATCATGACGGTCGAAATACAGGTCCATGCCTTTGCGATAGGTTTCCTCACCCAGCATCCGGCGCAGCATGCCAATTATCTCCGCGCCCTTTTCATAGACCGTGGCCGTGTAGAGATTATCGATGGCCCCATAGGTGGTCGGGCGCACCGGGTGCGCCAATGGGCCGGCATCCTCGGCAAACTGGCGTGCGCGCAAGCGGATGACGTCCTTTATCCGCTGCACTGGGCGCGAGCGCATGTCGGCCGAAAAATTCTGATCACGGAAAACCGTCAGGCCTTCCTTGAGGCACAGCTGGAACCAGTCTCGACACGTGATCCGGTTGCCAGTCCAGTTGTGGAAATATTCATGGGCGACGATGCTTTCGATGGCCTCGAAATCTGCGTCGGTCGCGGTGTCTTCGTCAGCCAGCACATAGGCCGAGTTGAAGATGTTCAGACCTTTGTTCTCCATGGCGCCAAAATTGAAGTCGCGCACAGCCACGATATTGAACACGCCGAGATCATACTCCCGGCCATAGGTCTCCTCATCCCATTTCATTGAGCGTTTGAGGCTGTCCATGGCCCAGGCCGCACGATCCGCATCGCCCTTGTCGACATGAATTGCCAGATCGATGGTCTTGCCGCTCATGGTGGTGAACTGATCAGAGTAAACATCATAATCGCCAGCGCAGAGCGCAAAGAGATAGGCCGGCTTCTTGTGCGGATCATCCCATACCGCAAAGTGACGACCATCATCCACATCGCCTGCCTCGCCCGGCGTACCGTTCGACAGCAGGATGGGATAGGTCGCCTTGTTGGCCGTCATGCGCACGGTGAAGCGGCTCATCACATCCGGACGGTCGGGATAGAACGTAATGCGACGGAATCCGATGGCTTCGCACTGGGTGCAGAAACGGCCGCCTGACATATAGAGACCCGACAGCGCAGTGTTCTTTGAGGGCGCGATCTCGACTTCCGTAACCAGCGTAAACGCGTCTGGCACGTCTGCCAGCGTCAGTCCGGTCTCCGTCAGCTGGTAGGCATCATCCGGCACTGCAACGCCATCAATTGCGATCGACTTCAACTCCAGCGCTTCGCCGTCAAGCTCCAGAGGCGCGTTCGCGTCACCTGTCCGGCGGACCTTCAGATCGGCGCGCACCCGCGTCGCATCCGGATGAAGGTCAAACCTCAGATTCACCTGCTCGATTTCGAAGGGATAGGACGAATAATCCGACAATTGAACGGCAATGGGGGCTTCAGTGCGCATGTTTTCTCCGGCAAACAGGATTTCAGTCTTTCAGTTAGGGAGTCTGGCTGGCAACGTCGAGGGCTAGCGCCCATGCGTCTGCAGATATCAACCCGAATGGCGAGGCCTGATGCGCGCACTTCTGTCTCACCCCCTCATCCGTAGTCTGGCGGGGCTTGCCGCAATCGGACTGGCGATCATTATCGCAGTCTATTCCCTTGTCCCGGCCAGCGAGGCCCCTGCTCCGCAATTGTCGGACAAGATCAAACACTTTGCCGCCTACGCCGCCCTTGCCGCGCCGCTCTCGGTAGCGTTCGGGGTGGGCCCACGCCCGGCTGCTCTGGCGTTCAGCATATCAGCCTTGTTCGGTATCGGACTTGAGATCGCGCAAATGCTTGGCGAGGCCGGGCGCGAGGGCTCCAGCCTGGATGTTGCGGCCAATCTTGGCGGCGCGCTGGTCGGAGTTCTTGTTGTCGGGGTACTTGGTCGACAGGGGCGGCTATTCAGCCGCGACCGTCGCTGAATCTGCCTCAGCCGCGTCATCCAGCTGGTAGACAAAGCGCAGGATCGATGCGCAACGCTGGGCGACCTGCTTGAGTTCGGACGGGCAGTCATCCGGCTTTTCCTGACAGAAGTCCGCGATCTGACGTACGGTCTGTAACAAGTCCGGCGTGCAGGCGATCATGCGGGCCTGATGCTCGATACGTTGCGGGTCGCGATCATATTCGCCGCCCGTGACGCGCCAACCGCCCTGGTCATCTTCATCCGTCACAACCACGGGATAGGTCCCGACATCACTGATGCCGAGGCCACCAATACTGGCCCGCCATTTCGCGCGGCGGCGAGCGATATGCCAGTGCTCCAACAAGGAATCGTCGTCATCCGGGCGCAGGACGTGCGAATCCCTCGCCAAGCTCTCTTCAGCCGCCAGTTCATGAGACTGGAAACTGCGTCCCAATCCGCACTCATAGGTCACGCGGAGCGGCTCATCCACGTCCTTGACCCAATGCGGCACGACTTTTTCGATCAGCGCCCACGTTCCGACGGGCTTCACGAAGACGCGCTGCGATTTGTGAAATAACGCCTTGGCCATCAGTTGCTCCCGAATTCAGACGTGATTTTTGCCATCTGGGCCTTTCAACGCAGTGAAACCGATCGATGAAATTTGACCTACCGGCACGATTTCCCACCAAAAGTGGATTTTCGCGTTTCCGTTGGGTGACGGGTTTCCGCGCACGTAAACCGCGCTATTTTGCTCATCATTGAAGAAAATGAGTGGCCCGACCGGCCACAAAGGGGAGCGCAAGCGACATGAACTTCGACTTTTCCGAAGACCAGAAATTTCTCGGCAATGAGGCCCGCAAATTCCTCGAAGCCGAATGCCCCATGACGGCCGTCCGTCTGGTGTTGAATGACGACGATGTCAGCCACAATGAAACTGTCTGGAACAAGGTGGTGGAAATGGGCTGGCTCGGCACGGCCATCCCGGAAGAGCATGGCGGCCTCGGCCTGGGCCTGCTCGAAGTGTGCGTGCTGGCAGAAGAAATGGGCCGCGTCCTGGCTCCGGTTCCGTGGGCCTCCACCGTCTACTTCTTCACCGAAGCGCTGAAGCTGGCTGGCTCGAATGAGCAACAGGCCGAAATCCTCCCGCGTATCGTCAGCGGTGATGTAGTGGGCTGCTACGCTGCCAGCGAAGGCCCTGGAAATCCAGCAGCGGATACGCTGAAAACGACCTTCGACGGCTCCACGCTTTCGGGCACCAAGGTCCCGGTCACCGATGGCGATATCGCAACGCACGCCGTTGTGCTGGCCAAGGAAGGCTCCGGCGCGAGCCTGGTCCTCGTCGACCTGACCGGCGAAGGAGTGACTCGCAAGACGCTCCAGACACTGGACCCAACGCGCAGCCATGCCGAAATCGTCTTCGACAAGGCTCCGGCCACGCGCCTTGGAAACGCAGGCGACGGCGAAATGCTCAACGACCAGATTCTGGACCATGCCGCTGTCCTGCTCGCCTTCGAACAGCTGGGCGGCGCCTCCCGCGCCCTCGAAATGGCAACCGACTATGCCAAGGAACGCTACGCCTTTGGCCGCCCGATCGGTGGCAACCAGGCGATCAAACACAAGCTCGCTGAAATGTATGTGAAGAACGAGGTTGCTCGCTCGAACTGCTTCTACGGCGCATGGGCCGTCTCGACGGGTGCCGCCGAACTGCCGGAAGCCGCCGCCGCGGCGCGCATTGCGGCATGCGAAGCCTTCTGGTTCGCGTCCAAGGAAAACATCCAGACCCATGGCGGCATGGGCTTTACATGGGAGGTGGACTGCCACCTCTTCTATCGCCGCGCCAAGCTGCTGGCCGTTCAGGCCGGAGCGCCCAAAGTGTGGAAAGAAAAACTCGTCCGCACCCTTGAAAACAAGAATGCCGCCTAAGGAGGAATGACTCATGGACTTCAATGATACCAAAGAAGAAGCCGAATTCCGCGCCGAAGCTCGCGCTTTCCTCGGCAAACACCTCGAGCCCAAGGGCGACAAGCCGCTGCGCCAGCGCGTGGATGGCAGCGAATTCATGAAACTTGCCAAACAATGGCAGAAGACAAAATCCGAAGGCGGGTATGCTCAGATCACCTGGCCGAAAGAGATCGGCGGGCGCGGCGGCACGCCGATGCAGCAGGTCATCTGGAACCAGGAAGAAGGCAAGTTCGACGCGCCGACCGGCCCCTTCACCATCGGCCTCGGCATGTGCATCCCGACCGTCATCGCGTTCGGCTCCGACGAGCACAAGAAGCGCTATGTCGGCAAGGCGATGAAGGGCGAGGAAATCTGGTGCCAGCTCTTTTCCGAACCGTCTGCCGGGTCTGATGTTGCGGGCCTGAAGACCCGCGCCGTCAAGGATGGCGACGAATGGGTCATCAACGGCCAGAAGGTCTGGACCTCCGGCGCGCATTATTCCGACTACGGCATCCTGCTGACTCGGACCGACCCGAGCGTGCCGAAGCACAAGGGCCTGACCATGTTCATCGTGGACATGAAACAGGCTGGCGTCGAAGTGCGCCCGATCCACCAGGCATCTGGGGGTCGCGAGTTTAACGAGGTCTACTTCACGGATGTCCGCATCAAGGATTCCGACCGTCTCGGCGAAGTCGGTCAGGGCTGGAAAGTGGCCATCGTCACACTGATGAACGAGCGCCTTGCCGTGGGCGGTTCCCCTGGCCCGGACTGGGCGGAGATCATGGCCTATGCCAAGGAAGCCGGCACCATGTCTGATCAGGCTTTCCGCGAGAAACTGGCCGACTGGTACGTTGCAGCACAAGGCTACAAGCTGACCAAGTTCCGCACGCAGACGGCCCTATCACGCGGCCAGACACCGGGACCGGAAAACTCGATCGGCAAGATCATCACGGCCAACCACCTTCAGGACATTTGTAACTCGGCCATCGAGATGCAGGACCATTACGGCATCCTGACGGATTCAGATCGCATGCCAGCCGATGCCATCTTCCAGCAAAGCTTCATGTGGGCCCCCGGCCTGCGCATTGCAGGCGGCACGGATGAGATCCTGAAAAACATCATCGCCGAACGCGTTCTGGGCCTACCCCAGGATGTCCGAGTGGACAAGGACATTGCGTTCGACCAGATGAAAAGCGGCTAGATCAAGCCTCAGGCGCGTCTGCGTGAACGTTGATGTACTGGCTGACGAAGGCCGCCACATCGTTCACGCAGGCCCGGCCTGCTTCGCCCAGCGCCTTGGCACGGTCTGCATTTGACCCGCCATTGGCACTGGCAGAATTCGAGACCACGATCTGGTCCAGCACATCTCGCGATCCACCGTCCATGAGCGTCGCGCGCACGCGGCACCGCCCGATCGTGCCGGACAAGGTGAAATCCGTTACCTGCCAGGAAAGCTCATAGGGTGCTGAAGCCCCCGTCTCGGGCGCAATCGCCTTGCCTGCGCCCTGCCCCTGCAACGCGTCCAGCATCGCCATCTGCATCAGGCGTGTCGATGAATCGGTCCATTCCACATTCGGCACCAAACGTAGCGCACCACTGGAGTCTTCCGCCGCAATCGCCCGACCGGCTACGAGGCGTGACGCATCCGGCTCACGAATGAGAACAGACGCATCCAAATCGTAGGTTGTTTCCATCGGCGCAAAGCGATAGAGGCCCTGTGGCACCTTTGGCTCTGGCAAGACAGACACACATGCTGCGAGGCTACAGGCCGCAAGGCCAGTCATAAGAACACGGATCATCTAGCGGCTCTCCTCATATGGGGCCGGGTCACCGACCACGAAGCCCTGGGGGTTTTGTTCCAATTCACGCGCGACCCGGTCGAGGCGATTGATCAACAGGCGCAAATCCCGGCTGGCAAGACGCGCGTCAACCAGCGCGCCCGTGGCCGGGCCTTCGATGGCGTCTGTCGCCGCAAGTACCGCGAGATTGCTCTGCTCCACCGTCTTGTTCGCACTGGCAGCCACTTCGCGAATTTCGGCGACCAACGCATTGGCCTGCGAGCCGAACTCGGTCATCTGGCTGTCCGCATTCGTCCCGAAGGATTCCAACGACGCAGAGGCCGCTTCAAAGCGCGCGCTCGCCGCCGATACATCTTTCAGCGTCTGGGTCGCTTGTGCCATCGTGCCATCGGAGGCGGCGAGTTGCCCGCTGAGTGTTTCGATGTTGCGGATCGTGGCTGACAGGGACTCAATGTTCTCATCCGTGAGGATCAGGTTCACCCGCTCAATGGTCCGGTTGGCCTTGCCGAGCACTTCGGCGCCACCGGCAAAAATTTCGTCGAGTTGTGTCCGCTCGGCCTTGATGACGGGCACGGGCTGACCCGGCCGCGCACGCAGGGGCGCTGCCTTGGGTGACCCTGCCGTGATCTGAACAAATGTGATGCCCGTAATGCCGGCCAGCTGGATAGAGGCCGTAGAATCCACTTTCACAGGGGTTTCCGCGTCCACACGTATCCGGGCCCGCACCTTGGACTGATCGCCCCGGTCGATCCGCACCCAGGAGACCTCGCCCACCTTGATGCCGATATAGCGCACCGAAGCCCCCTGCTCCAAAGAGACCGGTCCCTCGAAGACAATATCATAGGCTTCAAAATCCTGCCGGAACTGGGACTGGCCCAGCCACAGCGTGAATACCGCCACGGCCATCGTGGCGATCAGGACGAATGCTCCGATCAGGGCGTAATTCGCTCGCGTTTCCATCGTCTCCGGGTCCTCTTCTAGTGTCCCGTCGCGGCCCGCCCACGCGGACCTCCGAAATATTCCTGGACCCACGGATGATCGAAGGCCCGTAATTCATCAATTGTGCCGACTGCCAGCACGCGTTTCTCGCCCAACACGGCAATCCGGTCACAAGTTGCCTGCAGCGTATCCACATCATGCGTCACAAGGAAGACCGTCAGGCCCAATGCGCGTTGCAGCTGTCGGATCAGCGCATCGAAATTGGCTGCTGTGATCGGGTCGAGCCCGGCGGTAGGTTCATCCAGAAACAGGAGTTCCGGGTCGAGTGCCAAGGCCCGTGCAAGGGCCGCGCGCTTGCGCATGCCACCTGACAGATCGGACGGGAATTTTGGACCGGCATCCACATGCAGGCCCGCCATCAGAATTTTCATATCCGCCAGTTCGCGGCATAGCTGCGGCGAGAGGTCGGTGTGCTCCTTCATGGGCACCATGACATTCTCGCGCACGGTGAGGTTCGAGAACAGTGCGCCGTCCTGGAACATGACGCCCCAGCTGCGCTCCACGGCGGCGCGCTCGTCCGGGTCGAGTGTCTCCAATCGCTTGCCGAACACCTCAATACTGCCAGCCGAAGGTTCCTTCAGGCCAGTGATGGCGCGCAGAAGCACTGACTTGCCACAGCCTGATGGGCCGATGACGCCGATGATCTCGCCGCGACGAATATCAAGATCAAGATGCTCATGTACGACATGAGACCCATAGGCGGTCTTCAGGTCACGCACGCGGATGATGATATCGTCGGTCAAATGCCCATCTCCATGTAGAAGATGGCGAACAGGGCATCGATCACGATGATCGAGAAGATGGCCTGCACAACCGATGTGGTTGTCTTGCTGCCAAGCGACTGGACGCTGCCACCCACATTCAGGCCCTGACGGCAGGCAATAAGCGCCACCACGAACCCAAACACCGGAGCCTTGGACATGCCAACCCAGAACTGGTCCAACGGCACGTTCGACTGAAGACGGTCAAGGAAGAGTGCCGGATTGATGTCGAGTGCCAGCCAGCCAACCATTACGCCGCCCGCAATGCCTGCAAGCGTGCCCACGAAGGCGAGTACCGGCGTGGCCACAACCATCGCAATGATACGCGGCGCGACCAGCACATCCATCGGCTTCAGGCCGAGTGTCTGCATGGCGTCGATTTCCTGGCGCATCTTCATCGTGCCGATTTGCGCCGTGAACGAGGAGTTGGTCCGCCCCGCCAAAACGATGCCGGTCATGATGACCCCAAGCTCACGCAGCATGGCAAAACCGATCAGTTCGACCACAAAGATTTCAGAGCCCAGGTCGCGCAGGGTTGTCGCGCCAATGAAGGCCACCACCATACCGACAAAGAAAGAGAGAAACGCGATGATTGGCATCGCATCGAGACCAGCCTCTTCAAGCACAGAGACAATTGAGGTCCAGCGTAACTTCCAGGGTGTCAGGACGAGCCGAAATGTCGTCACCAGCGTCTCGCCGAGAAAGGCCAACGTGTCCTTGGCTTCGCCCAGCATGTTCATGAAACCGCGGCCGGTCCGCTCAAGCATATCAACCAGTCCGCCATGCGGCGGTCGCTTGGGATCTTCCACATCGGTCACGGCATGCACCTGGCCGATCAGGTTTTCGGCGTTGGGATGGTTGCCTTCGATTCGGGCAGGCGATTCTGACAATTGTCGCAGCGTGCGGTCAATGACAAAGGCGCCGGCGGTGTCGAGCTTGCCGAGCGCAGCAGCGTCCAACACAAGCGCGCCCTCATGGGCCTCCAAATCACGCAAACCGTCATCCACGGCGTGAACTGTGCGCACGGTCCAGTCCCCCGAGACACGGAGGACGGTCTGTTCGCCGCTGGTTTCCAGCGCGAATTCGGGGATGCTAGGGTTCGCCATTCAAATACTTTTCTACCTGACCACCCTATCCAAACATGCTTAAGACCTGAAAAGCATGATTGTTCAAATTTCACCTATTGGGACCATACATGGGCCAGCGAACACTTGAAATTACTGATGTTTCTTCACCCCTGAAGACGGCGTTTACCATTTCACGCGGCGCCAAGACCAGCGCGGATACAATTCGGGTCACCCTCCGCCAGGGCCAGGCGGTCGGGCGGGGTGAATGCGTGCCCTACCCGCGCTATGGCGAAACACAGACCGGGGTACATGCGGCCATCGAAGCGCTTAGGGCTCAGATCGAAGGCGGTCTGAGCCGGGAGGCCTTGCAGACCGCCATGCCCGCCGGCGCTGCCCGGTGCGCCGTCGACTGCGCCTTGTGGGATCTGGAAGCCAAACTGACCGGCACGCCGGTCTGGAAACTGGCGGGCCTTCCCGAACCCAAGCCGATTGAAACTGCGGTTACGGTCAGCCTCGACACGGCGGACGCAATGGCCGAGGCCGCGCGCTCAACGCCCAGCCGTTTGCTGAAGCTGAAACTGGGCGGACCGGAAGACCTTGAACGGATCGAAGCAGTTCATGCGGCCCGTCCCGATGCCCGCTTGATCGTGGATGGCAATGAAGGTCTGCTGCCAGAACAATTCCCTGCCATCGTAAAGCGTGCCGCAGACCTGGGCGTGGTCCTGATCGAACAACCCTTTCCGGCTGGCAAAGACGAGGCCTTGCTAAGGAGGCCCGGCGCAGTATCCGTATGCGCAGACGAAAGCGCCCATACGAGCGCCGAGATCCAGGAACTCGCCCGCCGCTACGATGCGGTCAACGTGAAGCTCGACAAGACCGGCGGGCTTACAGAAGCTATTCGCACGGTCCGCGCCGCACGCGAAAGCGGACTTGGTGTCCTGCTCGGATGCATGGTGGGCGGATCATTGTCGATGGCGCCCGCCGTTCTACTGGCCGACATCGCTGACGCGGCAGACCTGGACGGCCCGCTCTGGTTGTCCGAAGACATCGCGCATGGCCTGACCTATTCGGACGGCATGGTCAGCCCACCAACATCAGCACTCTGGGGCTAGGCCGCCCCGTCGAGAATATCCCTGAAACCGCTGGGGGCGTGAGGCCCCATGAACAATTGTTCGAAGGCGCCGATGCCTTCGGACGACAAGCCGTTCGGCCCTTCATGCCGCGCGCGGGCGATGGCCTGGATGTGGAGATTTTCAGGCTGTTGCCAAGACATCTTCTCAGGCTCGTAATCCTCGCGGAGAACCGACAACTGGTCACCATGATAGGAGCCATGCTTGCGCTCAGGATGGCCATAGCCGATGCCCTTCATCAGGAAGGTTCCGAACGGATCGAAACTCACCGAATGCGAATTTCCCTGTCCGTCCTCGAGATGCAGCTTGGCCGCCTTCATCCGCCGTGTGCCCGGCGTGTAATTGATGTCCATGTGCGGCTTGTCGAGATGGAGCAATTCGCCCTGTCCGGCACCATCCATCGCCAGCACGGCGCGGGTGTTCCATGCCTCACCCGCCTCATCATGGTTCACATGATAGAACATTGAGAGGTTGGGGAAATTCGTCGGCGTCCAGATCCAGTAGAATTGCGGCGGCAATGGCGGGATCAGCGGCTGGGTATCCTGCGCGCCGATCGGGCGCACGCCCCAGCTGCGGTCACGCGTGCCCGTCCAGCTGTCTGGCGACACGGTGATTTCCTGTCCATCGAGGCGCAACTTGCCGGACCATCGCCCATTCTGAGTCATGCGGGTAACATCCATCAGCATGCGCGGCCCCTGCCGACGTGTGAAGCGAGGTTCTTCGATCGGAAAGGCCCTGCCCTCGAACTCCACATCCAGCGCGATGCCTTCGGTCTCTTCAACTTTCAATCGGATGCGCTTCAGCGGCTCAACCACTTCGACCGAGAAGCCCCCAACATATGTGTTCATCCGCTCCATATTGAGGGGACGGGAGAAGAAAACCGAATGCTGCTTGCCACCGCGCAGGATCGAGACCGCCGCGTCGATAATGTTCAGATGCGGATAAATGCCCATCGCCGCCGCGAAGAAGGTCTCGCCATCGGCGGAATAGCCATTGAAAAAGAACCGGTCATAGAAATTCCGGTCTGAGCCGGAAAAGGCGATGGGCTCTGGCGTCTGGTGAATCGGGTATTCGTCTCCGGCGGTCAGCATGTCATTTCCTTCCTTCGCGTTACCTCTTGGCGGGCAACGTCCCGCAAGTAGGGTGAACGACAGAGACACGCGGTTCAAGACGTGACGCCAAGGGAGGCTCCATTTAGATGACCAAGATGACGGCGGAAGAAGCCAACACATTTCTCAAAGGGGCATTCGAGACGCAGGACAATCGCAGCGAAGTGGTTCTGATGGAAGACGGTCGCGCTGTGATGCGACTTGTTGCCGACTCCTCACACCTTCGCCCTGGTGGCTATATTTCCGGACCCACTCAAATGGCTCTGGTCGACTCCGCAGCCTACATGGCGGTGATGACGAAGACAGGACATGAGCCGATGACGGTGACCAGCAATCTCAGCATCAATTTCCTGCGTCCCTGTATCGGAGACGTCGTGGTCGCCGATGCGCGCATCATGAAGATCGGACAGGCACTGGCGGTCATGGATGTCGATGTGCGGATCGAGGGCGCTGAAAAGCCCTCCAGCCATGCCGTCGTCACCTATGCCATCCCGCGCCAGCCGAGTGGCATGGCATGAACCGGTTGGGCATCTTCGCGGCCCTCACGGGCTTTCTTGCCGTCGCCTTGGGCGCATTTGGCGCCCATGCGCTGGACGACCAGCTGACCCCTGAAGGGCTCGACTGGTGGCACACCGCCACGCTCTATGCCCTGCCCCACGCGGCCGCGGCGCTCGCCATCTCGCTCCATGCGAAGACGGGCCTTGTGCGCAAAGCCGGCTGGGCGTTCGTATCCGGGACGATTGTATTCGCCGGTTCGCTCTATGCGATGGCGCTCGGCGCGCCGCGCTGGTTCGGTGCGATCACGCCGATCGGCGGCATATCATATCTGGTGGGGTGGGCGTGCTGCGCGTGGGCCGCCCGGAAAGCCTAGCTCGTCGACCGGCTCAGCGAGGCGTACTTGTCGGCCAGACCATCAGCCGTCTCACGCGCATCATCAATCGTATCGGCAAAGGATTTGAGCTCACGGTCAACCGGCGCCACATCCATGTCCATGTCAGGGCGTGAAGTCACTTCACCCATGGCACCCTGGAAATTGCGATAGGCCATCTGCGCGCGAACCAGTGCCCGCTCATAGCTCATCACGTCAGCGCGGCTGGCGGTATCTTCCTTGCCGGACTGCAGCACATCGCGGGCTTCGCGGCTGACATCTGCCAGACCCGTGCGGGCAGCCTGTGCGTCCGACACGATGCGGGCAAGCACAAGCGAGGGGGCATCAGACTTTGCTCCGATGCGGGACGCATAGTCCCGGCTATCGTCACTATCGGATTTTCCGTTGATCAGCGTGGACGCAAATGCGGCAAGGCCGCCTGTTGCTTCGATCCAGCCATTCTTCACAGCGTCCGCACAATAGTCGGCTGATACTTTGCGCAAGGCAGATTGGGACTGCGTAAGGCTGGTTTCCACCGACGCCTCACCGGGTACCATCGAGACGGTTGCGCACCCCGCCAAAAGGCATAGGGATGCACCCAGAACTATACTACGCATTTGACAGCCACCTGCACACCTGATTGGGACCACACCTGTAATAATGTTTACGGACGCAATTGGACCAAGTCCAGTAATGGCTGTGAATTTGACTGAAAATAGGTGAAGACTGCATGAACAGACGCCCAAACCGCCGCATTTTGTTCCCGAGACTGGAATCCAGACGCTCTGGACGGCTGCGAGTCAGTGAAATCCACGAGATTTACTGGGAAGAATCGGGGAATCCGAGCGGGATTCCCGTCATTGCCGTCCATGGAGGCCCCGGAGGCGGCTCTAGCCCAGAAATGAGGCGTTTCTTCGATCCGGGCAAATATCGCATCATTCTGTTCGACCAGCGCGGCTGTGGCCGCTCCACCCCGCACTCGGAATTGCGCGAAAACACAACCTGGGACCTGATCGACGACATGGAGTCGATTCGCGACATGCTCGGGATCGACAAATGGGTCGTCTTTGGCGGCTCGTGGGGGTCGACCCTTTCGCTGGCCTATGGCGTCACACATCCCGACCGCACGCTGGGCCTAGTCCTGCGCGGCATCTTCCTCGTCTCGAAGGCGGAGATCCAGTGGTTCTACCAATCCGGCGCCAGCCGTCTGTTCCCGGATGCTTATGACCGGTACATCAAGCCGATCCCGGAAGACGAGCGCGACGACCTGCTGATGGCCTTCCATCGCCGCCTGACAGGGGAGGACCGGCAGGTTCGCGTGGAAGCCGCGCGCGCATGGTCACGCTGGGAGGGCGAAACCCTGTCCGTCAAGGGTCCGACCACGACTCCTGCCCGCTTCAATGAAGATGATTTCGTCGACGCGTTCGCGCGCATCGAATGCCACTATTTCGTCAATCGTGGTTTCTTCGCGAATGATAGATGGTTGCTGGACGAGGCCGAGACCAAGCTGAAGGACATTCCAGGCACTATCGTACATGGGCGATACGATGTGGTTACGCCACTGTCGACCGCATGGGCGCTGTCCAAGGCATGGCCGAAAGCTGATCTCCATATCATACCCGATGCCGGTCATTCCTCGATGGAGCCAGGTATTGTCGACAAGCTCATTCAGGCCACGGATGACTTGGCCGACATGTATGCAGGCCAACTGAAGTCCTAGCGCCAATGGCCGGACAGGCATCGCCTTCCGGGTTTTTCGATAAATGTAGCGGGCGGAAGATATTTCAGGCCACGCAGTCTTGGGTATTGGGGAAGTATCAGGGTGCGACCCTCATACCTTCCGCCGCTGGAGCGGCTTCCATGGGCGACCGCAACTCCCGCCAACCGCGCTGAGCATCACGGCTGGAGACAGGGGCAGAATGCCATGCCCGCGCCGCCGCCGGATTGGTCCGGCAAGATCTGAAATGGTTGCATGAAAAAGGGGGCGGATAACCGCCCCCTCAATCCGATGACTTCACATGCTTGGCGCGTCGCCTAGATCACGCCAAGCTTGGTCAGCGTGCCCAACACCAGAATGAAGGCCAGCGCCGGCGGCACGATCCAGCGACACATGAAGCGCCAGAGGTTCATGATCGTGCCTTCGCCCAGCTCGGTCGTCAGCATCTCGCGACTGACAATCCAGCCCGCAAACACGGCCAGCAGCAGCGCGCAGAGCGGCAGCATAATGTTGCCGGTGATAATGTCTGCAAAGTCGATGAAGTCGGTGGAATAGACATAGCCCATACCGATCATGAACAGCATAAAACCAATGCCCATGGCCGCGCCCGGGCGCGTGACTCCTTCACGTTCTTCCAACCATGCCACGCCAACTTCCATCAAGGAAATGGATGACGTGAAGGCCGCAAACAGAGCGAGCAGGAAGAAGGCGCCACCAACCCAGACGCCGAGTGCGCCCATCTGGCTGAATGCAATCGGCATGGAAACAAAGAACAAGCCGGGACCGCCCGCAGGGTCTGCGCCAAATGCGAAAACAATCGGGAAGATCGCGAAGCCCGCAATCAGTGCCACCACCGTATCCGCGCTAGCCACGATCGCCGAAGCACGCGGAATGTTTGTGTCGCGGCTGAGATAGGCACCATAAGTAATCATCAGACAGGAGCCGACGGACAGCGAGAAGAAGGCCTGGCCGACCGCTTCAAGGAACGTGCCCATGGTCACTTCACTGAAGTCAGGGGTCAGCAGGAAATCGGCTGCTGCGCCCGCATCGCCTTCGACCAAAGCGAAACCGACGATCCCGATCAGCAGGATGAAGAAGGCAGGCATCAGCACGGTTGCAGCCTTTTCGATGCCGCCTTTCACGCCGCGCGCCACCACGAAAACGTTTGCCAGCAGGAAGGCCGCAAGCAGGCTGCCAATCACGTACTTGTTGCTGATCGTTTCACCGAAATTGCTGGCCGACATATCCGCAATTGAAACGGTGGTGCCCGTCTCCGCCGTCAGGCGGGCGGCCTCGGCGGCAAAGCCATTGAAGGTGCCTCCGAATGCCTGCGGGATGAAGGCAAGTACCCAGGCTGAAATAACGACATAGAAGGTGAGAATAAAGAAGGCGCCGAGCGATCCGATCCAGCCAACGACCTGCCAGTTCTCACTCTTGTTCTCGGCTCTCGCCAGAGAGTGAATGCCCTCAATGGCCGACATGCCCGACTTCCGTCCGAGCGCATATTCCGCCATCAGCACGGTCAGGCCGAGGAACAGTACGCAAAACAGATAGATGATGATGAAGGCGCCGCCGCCATTCTCCCCCGCGGTGAATGGAAAACGCCAGAAATTGCCGAGGCCAACGGACGAGCCGACCGCCGCCATGATGAAACCGAAGCGCGATCCCCAATGGTCCGTCTTGCGGCCAATTTCTCCTGCCATACGCCCTCTCCCCGGGTACAAGTTTTGCGCGAACCTATCTTCGGCGAAACAAAAATCAACGACTGTTATGTTTTAGTGCTAAAATAGACCTCGGGCTGTCAGTTTCTCGTCACGGTGCATGTGCGCCGCGATGATGAGCCCGAAGCACGCCATGGTCGTCAGCATGGCTGTGCCGCCATAAGAGATCAATGGCAAGGGCATTCCAACCACCGGCAACAAGCCCAACACCATGCCCACATTAAACACGATGTAAAAGCCGACGGTTGCGACGGCTCCCGCAGATGCGAGACGGCCGAACCAACTGACCGAGCGCGCCGCACTATAGAGCGACCACCCCAGCAGCACCGCAAAGCCGACAAGCAGCGCGGTCGAACCAAGGAAGCCAAACTCTTCTGCGATCACAGTGAGAATGAAGTCGGTATGTTGTTCAGGCACATAGTCTTGTTGAGACTGGATGCCCTGCAGGAAGCCGCGCCCGTTCAGGCCGCCAGCGCCGATGGCGATCTTGCCTTGTTCGATTTGGTAGCTTTCGCCCAGTGCATTGGTCGCGCCGCCAAACAATTGTGCGAGGAACGTGTCGACGCGCTCGCGTTGATAGGGTGCCAGCACGAACTGATAGACCGGCCAGACCGAGGCGACACCGCCGATGATGGCAGTCCCAATCACGCGAACTGACAGGCCCGCCAGGAAGATAACCACGCCACCTGACGCGACCAGAGCCAACGTCGTGCCGAAATCGGGCTGTTTGAAAATGAGCGCCGCTGGCAGGAGAATGATCGCCAACGCGCCCAGATGCACCATGACGCGACCGGTCTGCGGTTGCAGCACCATCTGGTAATACCGCGCGAGCGCCATTGTGACAGCAAGTTTGGCAAATTCCGAAGGCTGTACGGCAACCGGCCCGATCTGCAGCCAGCGTTGCGCGCCGCCGCCCGTAACGCCCATGACCTCCACGAGGATGAGCAGAACAATCGTGCCGACATAGGCAGGAAAGGCCAACCGCATCCACCAGGACAGCGGCAACATGGCCAGTCCGATCATCATGAAGAAGCAGACAACGAAACGCACCAGTTGCAACTTCCAGAGATGCGCTTCGGCAGGATTGGTGTGCGCTGAAGAATACAGCATCGCGATGCCTGTCAGCGCCATCGCCGCGATCAGCAGGATAAAGCCCCAGGGCAGTCGCATCAGCTTGTTCAGCGGCCCCTGATTGTCGAAATTGAGAGAGGTTGCCGTGCGCGTCCGCGCTTCGCCGCGCGAGAAGCCGGTAAACCCTTCGCGGTTCATGTTGGCTCTCCTGCATCGGTCATGGAGGTCGGCAGCGACGCGCTTTGCGAATAGGACGGTTTGCGGCGGCTATCTGTCTTGAGCGCGAAATGTAGAATGTCGCGCGCAACGGGCGCAGCCGTACGCGAGCCTCCTTCCCCATGCTCGACGACAACCGAAATCGCGTATTTGGGATTGTCCGCCGGGGCATAGGCCACAAACAAGGCGTGGTCACGCAGCTCGCGGGCAATCTCGCTGCCCGAGCGCACGCCACTGAGGCGCTCTTCTCGGGTAATACGGCGCACCTGCGCCGTGCCCGTCTTGCCGGCGAGGCGCGGGCCGCCAAGGCCAAGGTCACCGGATCGATAGGCCGTGCCTCCACCTTCGGAGGTCACGCCATACATGCCTGCCTTCATCAGCTTCATGACTTCCGGGTCGAGCGGCGCATCCAGCGTATGATCATCCTGCGACTGCGGGCCAATGCCAATCATTCGCGGCTTGAACGGTTTGCCCTCGGTCGCGATCCGCGCCGTCATCAGCGCAAGTTGCAATGGCGTGGTGCCAAGCTGCCCCTGACCGATGCCAAAATTCAGTGTCTCGCCTTCATACCAGTTTTCCTTGCGGACGCGTTGCTTCCACTCGCGATCCGGAACAAGGCCACCCCGGCCGCCCGTCATGCCTAGCACCCAGTCCTGACCAAAGCCGAACTTGCGCGCGGTTTCGGCAATCTTGTCGACGCCTGTACGTCGGGCGATCTCGTAGAAATAGACATCGCACGAGCCCTTGATACCCGTGTGCAAATTCACTGAGCCGTGCCCGCCCTTTTTCCAGCAATGCCAGGTCCGGTTGCCGAAATGGTAATAGCCATTGCAATGCACACGGTCGGTCGGCTTGATCGCGCCAGCTTCCAGCGCGGCCGTCGCGACGACCATTTTGAACGTCGATCCCGGCGGGTAGACACCGCCATGCGCACGCGGATAGAGCGGTGAGCGTGTATCGTCGCGCAGTTCGGAATAATTGGCAGTCGAGATGCCATTGACGAAATCATTCGGGTCAAAGGCAGGCGTGGAGACCATGGCCAGCACGTCACCACTCTCGACATCCATGACAACGGCCGCACCGCTTTCGCCCTCGAAGCGTTCAATCGCGACACGTTGCAGGTCTGAGTCGATGGTGACGAACAGGTCCTTGCCGGGCGTTGGCGCAAGCCGCTCGTCCGGAATTTCCTCAATCACGCGGCCATGCGCATTGGTCACCAGCTTGCGGTAGCCAGGCTTGCCGCGCAGCCATTCTTCAGCAAAGCGCTCCATGCCCTGACGACCTGTCCGCATGTCCGGATGCCGGAACATGGTCTTCAGTGTCTCGGCTTCCTTGTCCGTCATGTCGTCAGTCAGCCGAACGAGATCATCCTGGCTGGCGCGTGCGACATAGCCCAGCACATGCGCGAAATCGCGTCCGCGCGGATAGGACCGCGTTAGCGCCATTTCGACATTCACACCGGGCATCTCCGCCGCATGCACGTTCATGCGCGCAAAGTCTTCATAGGTCAGCTCGTGCGCGACCGTGACGGGTACGAAACCGGCATTGCGGCGACGGCTGAGGCGGATCTCGTTGGCTATGCGTTCGAGCCGCTCATCCGGCAGCTCAATCAGCGCGGCGATCTGCGCGAGCGTATGCTCTGGATTGTCAGTCTGTTCCGGTGTGATCGAGATGCGGCCCGCTCGGCGGTGCGAGGCCAGCGGCCGTCCAAACCGATCAAGGATACGCCCGCGCTGCGGCGGGGCGAGTTGCAGCTTGATATGGTTGGCCTCGGCCTGTGCCTGATAGCGTTCCTGATCGAGGATCTGCAGCTGGAACAAACGCGCAATCAGGCCGGCCCATACGAGGCCGCCTGCAGCCCCGGCAATTGCGGTACGGCGTGTAAACGCAAAATCGAGATCGGCAGTCTTCTTGCTCATCCGGCTTGCCCCGCAAGTTCACCCGGCCTGCGGCCCAGATCGAACATCTTCTGGAGCACGGCATAGGCGAGCCCGGTTGTAAGCAAGGACGCAAACAACGGCACCACGCGGACGGGATGGTCTTCCAGCGTCGACGCCATGAGCCACAGGATGAGAAAGGCCCCGGAGAACAGCAGGACGGGTGACATGATCGCGACAAGAGGTTCGTTCATGACATCGAACATATCAGCAATTGCGGTGCTGGCACCGTAGGCGAGCAGGTTGACGATGACAAAGCATCCGAGCGGCGCGTGGAATGTTACATCCTGCACGAGGCCAAAAATGATCAACAGGATCATCGGACGCAGCGACAGGCCCACCCTGCCCCAGCCAACCGCGCCCCACAATGCAGCATAGGGCCAGGCAATCGAGAAGCCGAAGATTTCGCGCGGTGTCAGGCCCAGCAATCCGATGGCCGCAATGGCAAACGCCCCGAACAGGAGACGGGGCGTCGGGCCGGTCTGCGACCACAGGCTTTTCTTGTTGCGGGGAGCAGAGCGCGACATCCTATTGGCGCGCCCCCTGTGCCGGGCTTGCAGCAATGGTGGGTTCTTCCACCTCAAGCTCCATTGGCTTGCGTATCTCTGGGGCCGGGATCATCTGGATATAGCCGCCATCACGCTCTGCCATCGAGAATTTGACCCGCCAGTCATCACCAACCTTGCGAACCTCACCCACGATCAGCCCCCGCGGGAAAGCGCCACCCTCGGCGGAGGTCAGGATACGTTCGCCTTCGACAAAATCATCGCGCTCCGGCAAATCCGTCAGGCTGCCGAGGCCATCGCGGCCACCATAGAGAATGGCCCGCACGCCACTGACTTCGCCCATGACAGGGACACGGCTGTTGAAGTCGGTGATCAGGAGGATGCGAGAAGAGTACTCGCCGAGTTGAATGACGCGGCCGACCAGCCCCCCCTCGTTCAGGGCTACCGCGCCGGGCTCGACGCCCTGCGCACGGCCCGCATTGGCCAGAATGGTCTGCGCGAACGGTCCATCATTCTCTGCGGTCACCCGCGCAGTCACGCCCCGTGCCGGTGGCTCGCCCATCAGGTTGAGGATTTCCTCATACGCTTCGAGGCGCTCGGCCATTGAAATGGCGGCGGCCTTGTAGCGCGAGAGATTTCGCACTTCGGCTTCGAGTTCCTTGATTCGTCGCTCGCGCTTGGCCTGGCCGGTCACCCATGCCCAGACATTGAAACCCTCATTGCCGCCTAGCTGGTCACCAACGGTCGTGCGAACGGGATTGAAAAGCGTGCGAATTTGCGGAGCGGACTGGGCCAGGACGAGCGCAATCGCGCCGAAAATGAACACACCGAGGATTAGACGCTTGGGAGAGCGTTTCTGACTCTTCGATCCTGATCGGCCGAGGCGCGCCATTGGCCAGTTCCCTTGCGAAATTACCCCTGTCAGCTCATCTCAATCAGACTTCGGGTGAAAGCACCGTACGCATCTTCGTGAAATTCTCGAGCACGTGCCCGCAGCCATTCACAACACATTTCAGCGGATCGTCGGCGATCATGACCGGCAATTGAGCCTGCTCACGGATGACCGTGTCGAGATTGCGCAACAGGGCGCCGCCACCTGTCAGAACGATACCGCGATCAACAATATCCGCAGCCAGTTCCGGCGGCATGGCTTCGAGTGCAATCTTAACAGCATCGATGATGTCCGTCACGGGCTCACGCAGCGCTTCGGCGATCATCGCTTCGGTGATCTCGGTCTCCTTCGGAACGCCGTCCAGCGTGCCGCGCCCCCGAACGGTCAGAGCCATGCCGGTACCATTCTCCGGCGGCTGGGCCGTGCCGATTTCCTTCTTGATCCGTTCAGCGGACATTTCGCCGATGAGAATCTTCTGCTCGCGGCGCAGGTAATTGACGATGGCCTGATCCATCTTGTCGCCGCCAACGCGGACTGAGCGCGAATACACAATGCCGCCCAGCGACAGGACCGCCACTTCAGACGTACCGCCGCCAATATCCACGACCATGGACCCGGCCGGATCATCAATCGGCAGGCCCGCGCCGATTGCGGCGGCCATTGGTTCTTCGATCAGCTGCACTTCGCGGGCACCTGCGGCGAGGGCCGACTGGTGGATGGCGCGGCGCTCAACGCTGGTGGCGGAGCTTGGCACGCAGATGATGATGAGGGGAGACACAAACGCCCGGCGGTTGTGAACCTTCCGGATGAAGTGCTTGATCATTTCTTCGGCGACTTCGAAATCAGCAATCACGCCATCTCGCATCGGGCGAATGGCTTCCATGTTTACCGGAGTCTTGCCGAGCATGTTCTTGGCTTGCTCGCCGACCGCATAGACAATCTTGCGACCGCCTTGCGTCATATAGGCAACGACAGAGGGTTCATCGAGCTTGACGCCCTGCCCCTTCACATAGACCAGCGTGTTCGCTGTCCCGAGGTCAATGGCCATGTCCGTAGACAGCATGCCGAGGAGGCTACCAATCATGTCGTACCCGAGCTCTTTCTTGAGCGGCCGAGCGGTTTTGCCCGGCACGCATGTGCAATTCTTTACACAGCCCCATACACCATCTGCCGTTAACGCCGCTTTAATGCAAGAGTCGCTCGGCACATAAGTGGTACGCAGCGTTCATGGTGAATATTTGCGCTGTTTTAAAAGGGATTTTTTTCGATCACAGACAACCATCCGCATCGCCAACGGAACGCATCGTACGGCAATCGTTAACAAAGGCCAAAGATGCTTTAGGAAAGATCTTCATCTTTCTGGTCGACGGCTCCGTCCCCAAGCACCCGATAGAGACGCGCTGGCGTTTTCGCACCCGTGGCGAACGGGATATTTTCGAGGAAATCCGGGATCTCCTGGCGCCCGAGACGTGCCGCAAATCCGTCCTGATCATGCGTGGTCATCAGTTTCGTCTCGGCATCCGCCGGGCAGGTCACGATATAGTCGATCCTGCTGCGGGATAGCTTCGCGCGCGTCTCCCCTGCATGGGACAGCAACAGCTCGATGGCCTGACTGATGCCGTCCTGATTGCGATGATAATTGCCCTGCAGGACATTGTGTTCGGTGCGATTCAGGATCTTCGGGCCAAAATCAGCCGGCGCAAGGACCCGGCCCTTCGGAAGCGTCTCCAAGGTGGCAAACAGACTGTCCTGAAGGCAGTCGGCCTTGTCGCCGGTCTTGTTTGTCTCAACCGCAGGCGACACCAGGAGTCCCGGCAATGCCCACAGGAAGGGTACGCTCAGGGCCAACGCGCCAATATAGGCAACGCTGGACGCGCTGCGCGCCTTGCCGGTGCGGTAGACATCTGCGATCCACAAGCCCAACGGAATGACCGCGAAAAGGTGGCCGAATACGTAGAAGCGCGTCTGGTAGAGGGTCATCGCCACTGCCGAGACGAGCAGCGCCACAAACAGGAAATTCGCGCGCATCCGCTGGCGGCGATATAGGCCGTAAAGGCAGAGCCCCAGCGCGAGAACCGTGATTCCAAGGCAAAATCCAAGCTTCGCGACAAGGTCTGATCGTTCTGCGAAGATCGGGCGCGCCTCATCCACACGGTCGAGCCAAAGGGTTTTCAAATCCGGAGACAACTCATCCAGCGGGTTGGACAAGCATTCCGGGCCAACCAGAACCAGTGCCCCTGCACAGGCGGCCCCCACCAGCGCCAGCGTACCCAGCCGCAGCCACCATATGCGACCTGACATGAGCAATGCGGCGGCGGCCAGACCAAATCCACCCGCCATGCCAGCCAACAAGCTGACCGCAGAAAGCGCGTCGCACGCCACGACAGTGTATTGAGACGGCGCGACCGTCGCGAAGAAGGCAATTTCCAATCCGGCGGCAAGACCCGCCCCAAACCCGGCTGCGCTGCGCATGGCTGCTGCGCCGGACACGGCCCAATCCAGGGCCATGAATGCGCATATCGCGGCTGCGAATACATAGACTTCGCCGCCAATGGCAACGGACGCTGCCAGAGCGAGACCTGCGCCGACCGCTCTGCTGGCCCGACGCTGTGGATCAAGCGCAAGCCCCATCGCCGCCGCCATAAGCGCCAATTGGAGATTGTGATGATCAATTGCTCCCGGTCGGAAGCGATAATGAGCGGAGTAGACAAAAATACTGAGCACGAGACAGGCCAAGGCCCCTGCCCGGCCGCCGACTTGGCGCGCGCCCATATAGAGACCGCCGAGCACGATGAGTACACTGAGAGGTGGCCATGCCGAATAAGCCCAGACAAGCGCCGTTTCGGAGGGCAGGAACAGCTCAAACAGGCTGAAAAGCGCGAGGATGGGAAGATCGACCAGTCGCGACCAATGCATCGCTGTGCCGCCGTCCGGACCCATCCGGTATTGATGGAGATCGAACCAGTCCTGGCCGTTCAGCAGATCCTTGATCTGGACCAGCCGCATCACGTCGTCGCCATCAGGCCCGATCGATCCAAGCGTTCCCTGGAGGGCGGCAGATGCGACCAGCCAGACCGGCGCGACCACAAACAACACAGCGATTTTGGCGTCGAACCGAGTTTGCACGACCTCCCTTTCCCACTCTGCAGGCAACCAAGCCTTCCACTCCCGAAAGGCAAACTTAACCAGTGGGGGTGTAGGAAACCCTAAAGAGGGAGGCGCTGAAAACCCATGACTGAAGAAGATGTTGCCCGATTGAATATCGCCGTCCTGTTGCCTTGCTACAATGAAGGCAAATCGATCGCGTCCGTGGTCATCGGGTTTCGCAAGGCCCTGCCAGCCGCGCGCATCTACGTCTATGACAACAATTCCAGCGACGACACGTCAGCCCAGGCCGCCTTTGCAGGCGCCACCGTCGTACCGTCGCGCCGGCAGGGCAAAGGCAATGTCGTGCGCCAGATGTTCGCGGACATTGAAGCCGATGTTTATGTGATGGCCGATGGCGACGGGACGTATGATCCGACCGCCGCGCCGCGTATGATCGATACGCTGCTGGCAGACCGGGCAGACATGGTGGTGGGCACGCGCCGAAACGTTACCGAGGATGCAGGTCGCAATGGCCACGCTTTCGGCAACCGCCTGTTCAACATGATCTATCGCGCCCTGTTCGGCAGCGATTTCACCGATATTTTCTCCGGGTATCGCGCCTTTACGCGTCGCTTCGCCAAGAGCTTTCCCGCCTCGTCACCAGGATTTGAAATCGAAACCGAAATGTCGGTCCACGCCTCGACCCTGCGTCTGCCCGTGTCCGAGATCGAATTCGATTATGGCCGCCGCGTCGAAGGCTCCGAAAGCAAACTGTCCACATTTCGTGACGGATTTCGCATCCTGCGCATGATGGGCATGTTGGTGAAGGAAACCCGGCCATTCATGTTTTTCAGTTCAGTGTCCGCAGGCCTGTTTGGTCTCGCCGCGATCCTGAGCGTGCCGGTGCTGGCAGAATACTTCGAAACCGGTCTGGTCAGTCGCATGCCGACCTGGATGCTGGCCATGACCCTGTTGCTGGGCGCGATGATGTCTTTCACCGCAGGCGTGATCCTGGATTCGCTGTCACGGGCCCGCGTCGAACAAAAACGCATCCACTATCTGTCGATTGCGCCTGCACGCGGTGAAAAGCATTTCCGTGGCAGTGGATCTGTTTCAGACCGTCGTGAAGCGGATCAGGCAATATCCGCTCCTCAAATTCGCAAGACGAGCGCCTAGAACGATCTTCCATTTTGAAGGGGCATACCCCGCACTGCAG
This sequence comes from Hyphomonas sp. UBA4494, assembly GCF_002388935.1. Lineage (NCBI taxonomy): Bacteria > Pseudomonadati > Pseudomonadota > Alphaproteobacteria > Hyphomonadales > Hyphomonadaceae > Hyphomonas > Hyphomonas sp. UBA4494. The sequence continues at coordinate 198,925 of NZ_DGNK01000042.1, read as the reverse complement.
CCTTTGCAGTGCGCGATCCTCCTGCGTTTAACGCAATCGCATAGTGAGCTCGCCAACTAAGGCAAAGTGTTCTGGAATACTGGTTTTGAATGTCAGGTTGCCAAGAAGGATGGCGCGCTTTAGCCGGTCTTCTTCTGCAACTCTGCAGGATCAATCACCGAAACTTCCGTTGCGGTGGCGCTGTCCTGAGGGGCCGAGCGACGCACAAGCGTCTCTGGAATGGTGACAAACGCCGTTGTTCCACGGCCGAGTTCGGAGCGCAGCTTGATGCGCAGACCCTGAGCATCGGCCAGACGACGCGCGACGCTGAGGCCCAGACCGACACCGGTCGAGTGGTCATATTTCTGGTGCGCCGGACGAGAATGGAAGAAGGGTTCGAAGGCCTTTTCCAGCACGTCTGAGGTCATACCCCTGCCCCGGTCACGGACCATGACCACAAGCCCGACGCCCGACACCATGCCCGCCTTGACCACGATCGGCGCCGACGAGCCGGATTCCAGCGCGTTCTTGATGATGTTGCGAATGATGATTTCGAAGCTGCTTTCATCCATGTCCGCAGCCAGATTGCTCGGCACGCTGACCTTGAGACGATCTGCAAAGCGCGAGAATTCCCCTTCGGTCAGCTTGCGCACAACGTTCTGAATCACTTCAGACACTGGCACTTCTGCTGATTGCGCCAGATAGTCTTCGCGTTCCATCCTCGTGAAATTGATGATGCCGTCCAGAGTCGAAGACAGGATCATCGCCTGTTCGGCAATCTTGTCGGCATAGGTGCTGACTTCTTCTTCGCTGCACGGAATATTTGACGATGAACCGATGACCCCGGCGCAGGCCGAAATGACATCAAGCGGCACTTTGAGTTCGGCGCTCATTGAGCCGAGGAAACGTGTCTTGGCTTCATTGGCCGCTTCAGCATCGTTACGAGCATGCTCGATCTCAGACCGGGCTTCTTCCATGCGAGTCACGTCTGTGTAGACGACCACAGTGCCGACACCGCTGATGCATTCGACGGATTTTTGCCAAAAGACCCCATCACGACGGATCGGTTTGTCGATGGGCTCCAGCGTATCTTCGCTTGTTCCAAACACTTGTTGGTGCAGCTGGTTTTCTACGACGACATCCCCATCTTCGTTGAAGATTGCAAAGGCCTGGTGGCTGGCTTCGAGCGCACCAATCAAAAGGTCTCGGGATTCTTCCGCCTTCTGGGTCGCGTCGATGTCTGACTTGTAGACCATGTAACTGGAGCGTGCGCCCAGATAGAGCGCGAACATGAAGGACACCATCATCAGACAGATCGTGGCGCCCGTAACGGATTGCGCATAGGCGCTGTAGGCCGCACTCGCGAAAAAGGCTGAAAGTGCATAACGCAGGACAATGCGGGGCACGCGCGTCAACATACTGGCCATGCCAGCCGCCATGGGGGTGATCATGAGACCACCCATGATCATTGCGGCGTTTTCATCTGCTCCGACAAAGAAAGGCAGGGATCCCCATGCAAGGCCAAACAGGATGGCAAGGAATTCCGAACGGCGAAGGTACTTGCCGCTGACCGTTTTGGGCGCCGGGCGCCCCCGCTTCAACAGGAAATCAATGACGAGCAGTGTGGCCAGGCAGAGATTGATCGCAATCCAGGCTTCAATATTTGTTTCAGGCACCCAGCGGTGAACAAGGAAGCTCGCCCCGATGGTGTTGACCAGCATGATCGTCGCCATGACCAGCTTGTGGCTGGAAAAATCCATGTGCTGCTGCAGCAGGACCAATCGGTCAACCGCCGTCGCCCGGGGAATCGTGTTCCCGGTTACATAAGACAGAAATGATTTTTCCTGTTTCGCCATGACACCGCTATACACAGGCAAGGTGAACAATCCGGTCTACAGGCCCGAAGGGATTGGCAGACTGTGGAAACTTGTCGTTAACGCGGGTGTTAACCAAGGATAGATACTCTTAAACGGTTGCATATCCTGTCCCGGGTTCTGTAGCGTGCATTCCGATTGAGGAGAGTATAGTTCCGGTGTCCCGCCCCAAATCGCCTTTCAAAATAGCAGTCATCGGTGCCGGGCCTGCGGGACTGAGCACGGCACGCTTCATCAAGCAGGCCGGACACAAGGCGGTCTTGTTCGAGGCCGAAGACCGTCTGGGGGGCAAGTCTTTTTCCGTTGTCCGTGGCGACGCCATGAATGAGATGGGCACGTGTTACACCACCCGCTCTCACAAGCTTGTAAAGAAGTGGATGCGCCAGCACGGGATCACGCTGAGCCGCCTGGGTGAGGCGCGATATGATGGCCTGAAGGTCGTCGACTATGTCAGGACGGGTGACGGTCCGCCCATGGTGTTGCAGGCCCTGAAGTTTATCAGGGCTGCCGGACGGCTGCGCCGCGATATCCGAGACCGACCAGACGATCCGGACGTGCGCGCGGAAGCCGCCATGACGACAGCGGAATGGGTGAAGCGACTCAACCTGCCGAAAATCGACCTTGCGTCTCACCGAATTCAGACAACGCAGGGTTATGGATTCACCGACGAAGCCACGATTGGCCAGACCGTCCAGTGGTGCGATCTGAACTATCTCCTGTCAGGCGTCCTCAACGACATGCACATGCCTGATCAGGGCTGGAGCGAGTTCTGGAACCGGTTCGCTCAGGATCTCGACGTGCGGCTATCGAGCCCGGTGACCCATCTCGACCGGTCCGGACCAAAGCCCGTGATCACGACGGCTGGCAAGAGCGAAGAATTCGACGCTGTGGTCTCCACCGTGCCGATGCAGAATTTCGTCAAGTTCTGCGCCGCAACGCGCGACGAGATGTTCATCTGCAACGGCATTGAATGGCAAAACTATACCACTACGCTGCTGACCTCGCCGGACTGGTTCGAAGGTCACATGATCATCGGCTATTCAGAGGCCAGCATGGACAGTACGCGGAAAGGAGCAATCCTGGGCGGTCGCCGCGAAGGCGAAAGCGAGGAATTGGGCGGCCGTCTCTACGTGACGGGCCAGTTTTCGACCGGCCTGACCGCGCCGGAACTTCGTGAGATCCTGCTGGCCGATGCGGAAAAGCACGGCTTTACCATCGAAAGCGTGATCCAGCAGAAGGTCTGGCAGTACTTCCCCCAATACAAGGTAGAGGCGGTGCGCGACGGCCTTTTTGGCGCACTGAAACGCGTACAAGGCCATCAACGTACCTGGTTTGGTGGAGCCAGCTTTTCACATGAACTGGTCTGCAGCGTTGTGGAACAGGCACAAGACATGGTGAAGGACATGCTCAACGAGCTCGTGCACGCCCCTGCTCCAGAGGCCTCATCGGAAACAACGAAAGTGGCCGAGACGGTCTAGACAGTCTCGGATTCCGGCACCGCACAATATTGATCAATGAAATCCTGATGACTCGGCATCTGTGAGACCGCCTTTGAGATATTGGCCTCAAGGCCACCCAATGCCGTCGTCAATTGCTCATCTGTCATCAGATGGCCCATATGGTGATATCCCTTGGGCTTCAGCCGCTGACCGAGCATAACCTGCAGCCAGGAATCCACGCGGAACAAATCATCCGTCGCCTGATAGGCCAGGCCGTTCTCACGGAACAGGGAAATGCGCTGTGCCAGAGAATCTGGAACCGGCATATCGCGGCGCGCGCGCCAGAAGTCCGAGTCGTCGCGCTCAGTCAGCTTGTAGTGCAACACGATGAAATCGCGAATTTTCTCAAGCTCGCGTTCGGCCTGTTCATTATAGTGGTTCGCAATCGCCTCACTTATCCCGGCAAACGGGAACTGCTGGACCAGACGGGTCGCCCCGACCTGGATGAGATGGATGCTGGTGGATTCCAGTGGCTCAACGAAGCCGCTCGACAGGCCAAGCGCCACGCAGTTCTTGTTCCACACCTTCTTGCGACGACCGGTCTTGTAACGGATCAGGCGAGGTTCGGTCAGTGGCTCCCCATCGACATGGCCAAGCAGATATTCCTTTGCCTCGTCCGGCTGCATATTCTCGCTGCAGAAGACAAGGCCGTTGCCGACCCGGTGCTGTAGCGGGATACGCCAGCGCCAGCCTGCATGATGCGCGACGGCGCGTGTATAGGGCTGAGCTGGGCCGACCGAGCGCGTCTGCACTGCCAGCGCACTGTCGGTCGGCAGCCAATGAGTCCAGTCTTCATAACCCGTCTTGAGGGTCTGCTCGATCAGCATACCCCGGAACCCGGTACAGTCGATGAAAAGGTCGCCCTCGATACGTTCGCCGGATTGCAGTTTGAGCGCCGTGATAAAACCGCTCTCGCCATCCTGCTCGACTTCTTCGATCAGGCCCTCAACACGCTTGACGCCCTTGGCCTCGCTGAAGGTCCGCAGGAATTTCGCGTAGAGACTGGCGTCGAGATGATAGGCATAGTTTATGTTGGCCTTGTCGGACGTGAAGAACCGTCCCGCCTCTGCAGCCTGTAATTCGAAACAGTAAGCGTCGAGTTCAGCGCCAATGCCACGCTCCTGCGCGTACATCCAGATATTGTAGAATTCGCCCATCCAGTTCGACTTGCCGACCTGGCCGAAGGAGTGAATGTAGCGATCACCAAGCCCGCCCCACTCCTCGAACGCAATGCCGAGTTTGAACGTGGCCTTGGTTGCGCGCATGAAGTCGCGCTCGTCGATTCCCATCAGATGGTGGAACGTACGGTGCGTCGGGATGGTTGCTTCGCCGACTCCGACTGTGCCGATGGCATCGGATTCCACCAGCGTTATGTCCAGCAAGGGGCCAAGCAGGCGTGAGAGCGAGGCCGCAGCGATCCAGCCAGCTGTGCCGCCGCCGGCAATGACTACTCTCCTGATATTCTGCGTTTCCAATGTGATCCCCGGTTCTTTTTATAGTCTTCAACGATTGAGCTTGTTCAGCAAGAGTGCGCGGAGCCGCCGTGCCTTCACCTCGTCGAGCGGCCCGAGATTGCCCTGAGCCGCATCGGGCAAGTGCGCAGCCGGCTGCTCGGAGGGTCCGAAAATATAATAGTCGAACAAGGCCTTCCAGGCCTGCTTCTCCGGCTCCGGACGATCCCGCAAGCTGAGTATGGCGTGCAGCAAAGTGTTTTGGGGCGTATCCATGAAGGCTGGCGACGTGTTCCACCAATAATTAATCATGGCCGTGAAGTCGCCGATGCCCTCAACATTGTGCCACCAGAGTGCTGGATAGAACAGTACATCGCCCGGCTCCAGCTCAGCCACCTCCCCGGCTGCCATGGCCTCGGCAAAGCGTGGGTAGCGCGCAAGGTCTGGATCACGGAAGTCCACCATGCTCACGACCTGTCCGCCGGGCGTGGGCTCCAGAGGGCCGGGATAGAGATTGGCCACCTGCTCAGGCGGGAACAATGTGAAGCGTCGCTTGCCGACCATACAGCAGGCCAGATTGTTCGACATGTCGTAATGGGCCGAAGCAATCGTATGGTTCCCCATCCAGATGCTGACCATTGGCTTGTGCGCATCAAACATCGGATCGTTCAGCACAAGGTCGTTCTCGTCGCGCATGCCCGGAAAGAAATTATCGAGATCGGTCGAACCAATATAGAAAGAGCGCCCGTCAGACGATCTTGCCGTTTCGCGTACCCGATCAAAGAAATCCGGCAACGGAACACGGTCGCGCTCAAAATTGAAGCCGTCCACCGCCTCAGTATAAAAATACCGCCCGCCTTCTCCTGGCGCACTGCGATATTCCACGACCGGACGCCCGCCATAAAACGAGGCGATATGGTCCATGGCTGCGTCCAGTGACTGCAAGCCCTTCTGGACCAGAGGCCACTTACTCGCCACTCCTTTCAAGATGACGGGCTGTTGGTCTCGCATCAACTGATCGTAAGGTATGGCGTCCGGCGAGATGCCGTCCAGCTCCTTCGTTCTGCGCTGTATGTCCAGTGAGGACAAGGTTTCCTCCCAGAGGGTCAGCCGCCTGCTGCCCGTTTCGCGTTCTTCATATTGATCAGCCGGTTCACATTGCCCAACGAGGCCAGCACAAGATAGGCTGCGCGCAGAAATCCGCCACGATGGAGCTGTTGCAGCGCCTCCCCTTCCAGGGCGGCCAGCTTTTCTTCGTTCAGTGTAAAGAGGTCAGGCACCTTGTATTCGGTATGGTCATCAAGTTTGACGTCCAGTGATACAGGCTCGATCAAGCCGGCCTGCTCGAAAGCTGCAAACATGGGCGCGGTCATATCCGCGCCGACCGTAATCACGCGCAAGACCTGGCTGATATGCTGCAAGTATGGTGCATTGCCGCCATGCGCGAGAAAAAGCGGCTCGCCCTCCGTCTTGCTGACGCGCGGATTTTCAAGGTCCACATGGATCACCGGTTCTCGGCGGACCTCGCCATCGACTTCCTGGTTCTGGAAACCGATCATGAACGGGCCGCGCTGATGGATCGCGGGCACATAACGGGCCTGCCAGCGCGCACCATCAAGGAAGAGGTTTTCGCCCTTGTCGAGACCGAGCAGGATCACGCAGTAAAATACCCCCTCCTCGTCTTTTCGGAAGAAGATCGGGTATTCGCGCTGAAGCTCTGAAAACTCTGTCGGATAGACCGCTGCCTGATTGACGCTGTCGCCATAGGCCGCGTCAAAGCGGGTGATCACCTTGATATCCGGATGATCGATATTGTTCAGAAGTGCCATCTTGGCCATGAGGCGCCTTTCGGTGCTGCTTACGCTCGTTGTGTCGTGCGAGCGCGTTTCCGTCATGATGAAACAATCCTCCCATGCTTACAAGCGGGGGCAAAAAAGGCCGCTGCAAGCAGCGGCCTTTCCTGAATGTTCCAAGTCTCGTTCCAGTCGTCTCCGACTAGAACTTGTAGCGGACGCCAACCTGGTAGCGTGGTGCCAGCTCGTAGACATAGTACACCTGCTCCGGCACGCGGTGGTAAAGCCGCTGGTCTTCACCGGCCAGATTGATGCCCTCGAAGGACACGGCAATCTGGTCGTTAATGTCATAGCTGACATTCAGGTCGATCTGGCTGTATTCCTCGGTATAGATACCGCTTCGGTCTCCGCCTTCGTTCGTGTTGAGAAGGAAGGTATCGCGCCAGTTATAGGCCAGACGCGCGGAGAAACCGTACTTTTCATAGATCGCCGTTACGTTCGCCGTGTCGGATAGACCGAGCAGTGCGAACTGGTTCTCGTTGATATCTCCGGCCGGATTGAGCTCAACGTCGCCATTGACCAATGTATAGTTGGCCTGGAAACCAAATCCGGTCTCCCCGAAGAAGTGCTGCCAGGCAAATTCGAGCCCGTCAATGTTGCCTTCGCGGTTATTAATCGGCTGTTCGACACCAAATAGTGCCAGCGGGTCGCTGGCATTGGATGCGACATCATATTGTCCGAGAATCTGGTCCACATAGCTTTGCGGCAGGACACCGCCGACAAGCTGGGATTCGAACTCAGCACGCGCCGCCGCAGTATCCCCGCCATTCGCGTCGATCAGGGCTGTCAGCGTAAAGAGGTTGGCTTCAGATTGATCGACACCCAGCGTATTGATAATAGCCAGAGCATCTCCAGACCGCGAACCAGACACTCCTGATGCGGGATCCCGCAAGCCGAACAAATTGCGCTCGACCACACCATTACCAATGAAGTTTTTCACCTTCTTGTCGAAGTATCCGAGCGATACATAGCTTGAATCATCGTAGTACCACTCAACCGAGGCATCGAAATTGGTCGATTTGAGAGGTAGCAAGCCCGGGTTCTGAGATTCACCCGTTAGTGAACCGCCAAAGGCCGTTGGGCGATTTGGCGCATCCGTGGTCGTGGACGAGAAAAGGTTACTATATGCGGCCCGGCCAATTGTTTTGCTGAACGATGCACGTGCAACAACATTTTCGGTCAGATCAACCTGAAAGTCGACGTTCGGAAGCACTTCCTCATAAGCGCCCTTGCCCGATAGATCTTGCTGGGCACCAGACTGGACGATGAGGAAATCGTTGTCTGACTGCCACAAGATGCCCGACGGGATCGACTGAACCGTTGTCGAATTGACGTTGGTGTCCTCATAACGAACACCAATATTGGTGCGCGTCGGAAGCCCCATGAAGTCGCGCTCGATATTGAACTGAGCATAGAAAGACAGAATTTCTTCCTGCACAGTGTCGTCGGATTCAGAGACGTTGACCGCGTTGCCAGCATAAGCCGCTTCCAAAATCGGGAAGAGCTGAGCCGCGTCAGTGCGGAACGCGACGTCTGCCTGCCCCACAGCTACGTCGTCGAACAGACATGAGAGACAATACTGCTGCATCGCACCTGGAGCGAATTGTTCAACGTCGCCGGGATTGGAGATACCCCATGAACCAAGGTCCTGCTGGGTTGTACGTGTTGTACGATCCATCTGAGTGTCGCGGTAATTACTGCCAACCGTCAGACTCGTACGATCGTCGAAGTCCCAGACGAAGCGCAGATCAAACTCGTCAACCTGATGCTCCATATTGGCAGAGTTCGACCGTTGCACCTGGGTGCCGAGATCACCTGCATCCAGCACGCCATTGCCATTTCCGCGAACGGAATCGTCAATCGTGTAGGACTGGATCGGAGAGCCGCTACGATAATCCACCGAGTGTTGGAGAATAACCGGCGCGCCCATTGAAACGAATGTCGCAACGTGGCCGAGTGGATTGTTACCGCCGGATTCCGACTTCGAGCTGTGCGCATCGAAGATAATGGTTCCGCGTTCGGAGAATTCCCAATCAGCGTTGAAACCGATCGAATTCATCTCGTCCTTCGTCGCGCGATTGGTTTGCTCAAAGCCGATATCCTTTGAGCCGTTATTGTTCTCCTGCATGAACACAGCCGTAGCGACCGGGCCATCATTATCGAAAATGATCTGGTCCAACGGCGTCGCAAACCAGTTGGTCTGCTCATAGCGCAGTTCGTCGGCCTCATTCTGGGCGTAAGTATAGTCGCCGGTCAGGGTGAGGTTATCAATCGGACGGAACTGCAGCACCAGCTGGCCGTTGAGACGCTCTCGGGAAATATCCGAGAAGTCGTAGCGGCTGTCCTGCGCGATGGCGTAGAGTTGGCCAGCAGCTGGCGGGTTCGTGATTTGCGTAGAGCCATCGCCGCGAACATAGCTGCCATCAATCGTGCCGTCAGTGGATTCACGGACGATCCAGTCATTGATCTGCTGCGATGGCGCGCCGGAATCCCGCTTCGAATAAGATCCGAAAATACCGATGCCGAAACGGTCGGAAGGATCGGTCCAGCTGACAAGACCTGACAATTCAGGTGTGAAGTCATCTCCAGCTTCAACGCTCGTATCGTTGATCGCCTTGGCCGAGAAGGTCGCATTCAGACCTGGATCGTCAAAAGGCGTCCGTGTCTTGATGTTGACGGTCGCGCCGAGGCCACCTGATGGCAGCACGGATTGGCCAGTCTTGTAGACTTCCAGTCCGTTGACGCCTTCCGAGGCGAGGTTTGCGAAGTCGAATGCACGGTCACCACCAGCGCCGTAATTGCCGCGGGCACCGATAGCGCGAATTTTGGCGGTTGGCATGGTCCGGCCATTCAGCGTGACCAAGTTGAACCCTGGGCCAAAGCCACGAACGGTGATTTCGGAGCCTTCGCCGTTGACCCGGTTGATGGACACACCCGTGATGCGCTGAAGCGATTCCGCGAGGTTTGTGTCCGGGAACTTGCCGATGTCTTCGGCCGAAATGGCGTCAACAACACCATTGGAGCTGCGCTTGATGTCCATGGCGCGCTCGAGCGATCCGCGGATGCCCTGTACGACCACAGTTTCCTGCGTCAGTGTCTCTTCATTTGCGTCTTGCGCCTGCGCTGCCAATGGCAGGGCTGACAGCAGCGACACCGCGGACGCACTGCACAGCAGCGTTCCCCATTTTACTTTCCGTGCGGAATCCGCACGGACCTTGTCCGTGGAAACAGTCATTACAATCCTCCCTGAGACAGGCCACTCACGACGGTGGTGCCGGTCTTCAATGCTTGTCTCGGTCAGGCGGACTGCCCCTGCAATCCACCTACCCGAAGGTCAATGCATCACCAAATGTTTGCGCTATCAAGTCTTTCATGACGAAAATTTTGGATTGGTGGCGCTCAGTTCGAGCGCGATGAAACCGATTTCACCGCTCTTGCAACAATTTTCGCCCCGTAGCTATTGGGACTTTCGCAATCCCGCGCAGGATTGAGCAATCGCGGTAGAAAATTTTTCAAGGACCGATTTTTCCGGATTTATGACAAGGTTGGCAAAAAGGCCACACTGTCGAATCCCAAACCCTGCGGGAATGAGGAATCGTAAACCTGCTGAGCAGGCCCCCCTTCTCTACGCGCTCCACCTCCAAAATATATTGTGCGGACTCGATCAAGACGCCTCACACTCGGTAGCTCCACATTCAGTCGAGCCTTCCGAATCAAGTTGCCCCCCCTTTGGCACCATCTTCCAATGCCGAGAAATTCAGTTGGATCGAGACACGTATGACCCACCCTGCCCCCGTCGACTTGCTCATCCGAAATGCATGGATCGTCACGATGGATGCGACGCGGCGAATTTATCGGAATGGCGCAATCGCGATCGTCGGAAACCGCATTCACAGCGTCGGTCAGGACAGCGAAATATCCGGCTCGGTCAGCGCTCGTGAGACGCTGGACGGCAATGGATTCGTCATCACGCCTGGATTCGTGAATTGCCACGTCCACATCACCGGTGAACCTCTGACCCGGGGAATCGTGCCAGACAGTACGGACTGGGCTGAAAACGTCTTCGGATGGCTGATTCCGATGTACATGACCCAAACTCCTGCCGACGAACGCCTGTCGGCTCAGTTTGCGGCCCTTGAAATGCTCCGCACCGGCACCACGACTTTCATCGAGGCCGGCACGATCCTGAACCTCGAAGCTGTTGCGGATGGCCTTGCCGAAATCGGCATCCGCGGACGGATTGGTCAATGGCTGCAGGACCGGGCTTTTGCTCCCGACGACGATCAGACGGCGCTGACCGACTCGGCGCTATCGCGCATGGACGACCAGTCCAACGCCTACCCGCAGACGGAAGATGCACTTATTTCGGCCTGGCCGCTCCTGGTGGGCCACAACACGGCAACCGACGAATTATGGCGCGGCGCGTCGGATCTTGCCCGCACGAAAGGCTTGGGTGTGAGCGCCCATATGAGCGCCGATCCGGCAGATCCTGAATATTACCTCGAGACAGCCGGAAAGCGCGCAATCGCCTATCTGGCAGACCTCGGCGCGCTCGGCCCGCACCTGTCCCTGACCCACGCGGTGCATCTGGACCAGAACGAAGTCGACCTGCTGGCATCGAGCGGCACGCAAGTCACACACTGCCCGATGACCGCCATGAAAGGCGGGTACGGGGCAAGCTCTGCCGGCCTGTTCCCCGAAATGGCCGCCGCCGGCGTGAACATCCAGCTTGGCACGGATGGCAACAATAATGGCAATACCAGCGATATCATGCGCGCCATGTTTGCCATGGCAGGCCTGTTCAAGGATGCGCGCCGCGACGCAAGCCTGTTCTCGGCCTATAGCGTGCTGGAAGCGGCCACGATCAATGGCGCGAAAGGCGCGCAGATGGCCGACCAGATCGGGTCACTGGAACCTGGCAAGAAGGCCGACTTCGTACTGCATGATCGCAACCGGCCGGAATGGGTGCCGCTATTCAACCCGGTCAACCAGCTTATCTATTCCGCCGATGGCCGCGGCGTTCACAGTGTCTGGGTAGATGGGCGGCGCGTGGTCGAGAACTACCGCTCCACACTGATTGACGAAGACCGGTTGCTTGCCGAGGTTCAGGCCGCCGGAATGGCACTGGTCTCACGCGAAGGCCGCAGCGTGCCGTCAGAATGGCCGGTCCTCTGAGGAAGGCCCGAGACGACACAATCTGGAAATTCGGAGAAAATGGTGGGCGGTAACGGGCTCGAACCGCTGACCCTCTCGGTGTAAACGAGATGCTCTACCAACTGAGCTAACCGCCCCAATCCCGCTCAAATGCACGGGGTTGAGAGAAAAAGCAAGACGGCCGTTCAGTGTTTGAACGGCCGCCTGTCATAAGTCTCAATTCAGCCTAGTGAGGACGGGCCGGATCGGTCGCCTGATTACCCGGCTGACCGGACAATGAGGCCTGCAATGCGGCTTCATCTGCTTCTGACCACTCGATCGGCGACAAGGGCCGCGTCAGCGCGATGGCCAGCACTTCATTGATGTCCGAAACGGGCACAATCTTCAGGCCGGTCTTCACATTCTCCGGAATGTCCTCGAGATCCTTCTCGTTCTCTTCCGGGATCAGCACCGTCTTGATGCCGCCGCGCAGAGCTGCGAGCAGTTTCTCTTTCAGGCCACCAATCGGCAGGACGCGTCCCCGCAGGCTGATCTCGCCCGTCATGGCCACTTCCCGGTCAACCGGGTTGCCGGTCAGCAGCGAGACAATCGCCGTTGTCATGGCAACACCCGCGGACGGGCCATCCTTTGGCGTCGCGCCATCAGGCACGTGCACGTGGATGTCGGTCGTGTTGAACACGGTCGGCTTGATGCCGAGCATGACAGACCGGGACCGGACCAGCGAGCTGGCCGCCTGGATCGACTCTTTCATGACGTCGCGGAGGTTGCCCGTGACCTTCATGTTGCCGCGTCCCGGCATCTTGACCGCCTCGATGGTGAGCAGGTCACCGCCGGTCTCGGTCCAGGCAAGGCCTGTCACCGCACCAAGCTGGTCGGTCTCGTCGGCGAGACCGTAGCGGAATTTCCGCACGCCTGCGAATTCCGGAAGGTTCTCCGACGTCACCGTCAGGGTCTCGCCCTCCTTGTCAGACAGGATGCGGACCGTCTTGCGAGCCAGCCGCGCAATTTCGCGCTTCAGGCTGCGCACACCCGCTTCCCGAGTGTAATACCGAACAAGGTCGCGAATGGCGTCGTCTGACACAACCCATTCCCCTTCCTTGAGGCCGTGATCTTCACGGACCTGCGGAATAAGGTGACGTTTGGTGATCTCCACCTTCTCGTCCTCGGTATAGCCAGCGATGCGGATGATCTCCATCCGGTCGAGTAGCGGCTGGGGCATGTTGAGCGAGTTTGCCGTCGTCACGAACATCACGTCCGAAAGGTCGTAGTCGACTTCCAGATAGTGGTCGTTGAACGTGGAGTTCTGCTCAGGGTCCAACACTTCCAGCAAGGCAGAGGCCGGATCGCCGCGATGGTCCATGCCCATCTTGTCGATCTCGTCCAGCAGGAAGAGCGGGTTGCCCGTCTTGGTCTTCTTCAGCGACTGGATCACCCGGCCCGGCATGGAACCGATATAGGTCCGGCGGTGGCCACGAATTTCGCTTTCGTCCCGCACGCCGCCCAGCGACACGCGCACAAAGTCGCGTCCCGTGGCTTCAGCGATGGAGCGGCCAAGCGAAGTCTTGCCGACGCCCGGAGGGCCCACGAGGCAGAGGATCGGTCCTTTCATCTTGCCGGTGCGTTTCTGCACGGCGAGATATTCCAGGATCCGCTCTTTCACCTTGTCGAGACCATAATGGTCGTCATCAAGCTGCTTCTCGGCCTTGGCGAGATTGGTCTCGATTTCCTTGCGCGTGCCCCAAGGCAGGGCCAGCAGCCAGTCGAGATAATTCCGCACGACAGTCGATTCCGCAGACATTGGCGACATCTGACGCAGCTTCTTGATCTCGGCTTCGGCCTTCAGACGTGCCTCTTCAGACAGCGGGGCATCCGCAATCTTCTGCTCAAGGTCGGCCAGCTCATCGCGCTCAGCGCCATCGCCGCCCTGCTCGCCCAACTCGCGCTGGATCGCCTTCATCTGCTCGTTCAGGTAATATTCGCGCTGGGTCTTCTCCATCTGCCGTTTGACGCGGTTCTTGATCTTCCGCTCCATCTGCAACATGCCCATTTCGCCCTCCATGAGGGCGAAGACCTTCTCGAGGCGATCTTTCGCATCGGGAAGTTCGAGCAATTCCTGCTTTTCGGAGAGTTTGACAGACAGGTTTGACGCCACCGCATCGGCCAGACGACCAGGCTCGGTCAGCGCAGCAATCGTGGTGACGGATTCCGGCGGGATCTTGCGGTTCAGCTTGACGTAATTTTCAAACTGCTCCTGCACGGCACGCATCAGTGCCTGCACGTCATCATCGGTGCCTCGGGCCTCGTCATAGGCTTCGACTTCAGCTTCAAAATATTCGCCGCGGTCGTGCAGCTGGTTCAGACGCGCACGCGTCTTGCCTTCGACCAGCACTTTCACCGTACCGTCAGGCAGCTTGAGCAGCTGCAAAATGGTGGCAATCGTGCCGACCTCGTGGACATCATCTGAGCCCGGGTCGTCTATGGCCGCGTCGCGCTGGGCGACCAGCATGATTTCATTATCGGCCTCTTCGATCATTTCGAGGGCCCGTACAGACTTGTCACGCCCAACAAACAGGGGCGCGACCATGTCTGGAAACACAACGATGTCCCGAAGCGGCAACACCGGAAGGTTCTTTATACCTGGCATCTACAATGCCTCCTTCTTCAAATTGAGCCCCGACTGGGCGGCAGCTCAGGAAACCCTACCTGCCGATGATGGCAGGAGTCGGGCGTTTCACCAGATGTGGAGGGCGATGCAGGCCGGTTCAAGCCACCGGATGCTCAGGAAATTCCCTCTTCTGTGGAAACCGTCTCCTATCAGGGCATTGCGGCTTTTCTGGCCTTCTCAGTGCGGCTTTCATTTTTCTGATTGGCCAGGAAGGCAGAAAGCACGCCCAATCCCGTATCCGGGGTCTCGCCGGCGCCAAGCCTGCGCAACTGTTCATAATACCAGCCGATAACGCCAAAACCGTTCAGCGCCTTCACCAGTTTGATGGGAGAATTCGGCCCCAGCCATCCCGGCCCGAGGCGCAATGTTTTCTCCCATTGCGCGGCGGCAGCGACCTCTCCGGACAAGAGCTGTTTCGGCGTGTCCGGCTCGACACAGAGCGGCCGGCCAAGACCGATCAGGTCGGCCTCCCCTTCCGCAAGCGCCGAATTCATGGCCTCGGTCGTGCGAAATCCGCCCGTCACCATGAGTGGCAACTGGCTGCGCGCCTGCACTGCTTTGGCATATTTCAGGAAGTAGGCCTCCCGTTCGCGCGTGGATTCACGGACATTCTGCTCAAAAACCGGCTCCAGGCCTTCGCTGTCCATCATGCGGGGCTGTTCATAATTGCCCCCGGATATCTCGACAAAGTCGACGCCAAGCTCGTTCAGAATGTCGATCACGCCGAGACAATCTTCAAAACTGAACCCGCCTTTCTGAAAGTCTGCGGAATTGAGCTTTACCGAAACCGAAAACCCCGGCCCTGCCGCAACGCGCGATTCCCTGACGCATTCGGCGAGGAGGCGCGCGCGGTTTTCCAGCGGCCCGCCATAGTTATCCTGGCGCTGGTTCGCCAGCGGCGACAGGAACGAAGAAAGTAAATAGCCATGCGCGCCATGAACCTGAACACCGTCAAAGCCCGCCTGCCTTGCAACGCTGGCGGCCCGGCCGAAGCCTTCGATCACGGCTTTGATCTCGTCCAAAGTCATCGCGCGGGGCTGACCGAACTGGCCGCCCGGCAAGCCCAGCGCGACCGGACTTGGCGCAGCGGGGCTCGGATTGATCAGTTTTGGCGTTTGGCGTCCGGCATGGCTGACCTGCATGATCATTGCGGCACCATGAGATTTGCCAACCTCGGCCCAGCGCGAGAACATATCCATCTCTTCATTTGACGGCTTGCCGTCTATGACCACATTTCCCGCACGCTCGAGATGATTGCGGTCAATCTGGACATTTCCTGTGATCATCCCGCCTATGCCGCCTTCCGCCCAGCGGCGATACAATGTCAGATGGCTTTCAGTTACCCGGTTGCGAGGATCAGCGAGTCCCTCTGTCATTGCCGCCTTCACAAGCCGATTGGGGAATGTAAGCCCGCTCTCCAGGGTTAACGCCGTATTAATCGAGGCTGTCATCTTATGTTCTCCCATATCGACACTGAGTCGCCCGCCCTTATCGGAGACATCATATGGCAGCCGCCAAGCAAGCAAAGCTGTTTGACCAAATGAGTACAGAAAGTACCGGCTATTCCGCCAAGGATATCGAGGTCCTCGAAGGCCTTGAACCTGTCCGCAAACGCCCCGGCATGTATATTGGCGGCACGGATGAGCGCGCCTATCATCACCTCTTTGCCGAGGTGCTGGACAACTCCATGGATGAAGCGGTGGCCGGGCATGCCAGCCGGATCGAGATCAAGCTCGACGCCGATGGCTTCCTGGCGGTGAGCGACAATGGCCGCGGCATTCCGGTTGATCCACACCCGAAATTCCCGAAAAAGTCCGCGCTGGAAGTCATCATGACCACACTGCATGCGGGCGGCAAGTTCTCCNNGCGGCCTGCACGGCGTCGGCATTTCGGTCGTCAATGCGCTGTCGGAACTGGTCGAAGTTGAAGTGGCACGCGACAAGATCCTGTACCGGCAGACCTTCTCGCGCGGCATTCCGCAGGACAAGTTAAAAAAAGTCGGCACGGCGCCAAATCGCCGGGGCACCGTGGTGAAGTTCAAGCCGGACTTCCAGATCTTCGGCGAAAAGATGCGTTTTCGCCCGGCCCGCCTGTTTCAGATGGCGCGATCAAAAGCCTATCTCTATCGAGGCGTTGAAGTACGCTGGAGCTGTGATCCTTCCCTGCTGCCAGAAGATTCCAAGGTTCCTGCCGAAGCCACGCTCTCCTATCCGAACGGATTGGCAGACCAGCTGGATGAAGTCTTCAAGGACAAGGCGACCATCACCGATGCAGCCTTTACCGGTCTCGTTGATCAAGGCGGCGAAGGCAAGGTCGAGTGGGCCATTGCCTGGACGCGTGCCGGCTTTGGCGAGGCGGATGGATTTTCACGCTCCTATTGTAACACTATTCCGACCCCGGATGGTGGTACGCACGAAGCGGGCTTCCGCTCAGCCATCACAAAAGGGCTACGCAATTTCGGGGAACTGACCGGAAACAAGAAAGCCTCCGAAATCACCGCCGAAGATATCATGGGCCATTCCGGCTTGCTCTTGTCTGTTTTCATCAAGGGTCCGGAATTTGTCGGTCAGACCAAGGACAAGCTGTCGACGACGGCCGCGTTCCGTCTGGTGGAAAACTCCGTGCGCGACCGGTTCGATCATTGGCTGGCCGGTAGCCCGAAAGAAGCCGACAAACTGCTCGGCTGGGCGGTTGAGCGCGCGGAAGAACGCCAGCGCCGCCGCAAGGCCAAGGATATCAGCCGCAAATCGGCCACCAAGAAGCTTCGCCTGCCGGGCAAGCTGGCGGATTGCTCCAACAAGGGGCCGGACGGCACGGAACTGTTCCTCGTCGAGGGGGATTCGGCTGGCGGCTCCGCCAAGCAGGCCCGCGACCGCAAGACCCAGGCCATCCTGCCCCTGCGCGGCAAGATCCTGAATGTCGAAAGCGCCTCGCTCGACAAGATGATGAACAATCAGGAGATCAATGATCTTTCACTGGCGCTCGGCACGGCGCTGGGCAAGAAGTTCGACATGGACGATCTGCGGTATGACCGCATCATCATCATGACGGATGCCGATGTAGATGGCGCCCACATTGCCAGCTTGCTGATCACTTTCTTCTATCGGATGACACCGGGCCTGATCGAAAGCGGACGCCTGTTCCTGGCCCTGCCCCCGCTCTACAAGCTCTCCAACAAGGGCACGATCGTCTACGCGATGGACGATGCCGACCGGGCCGAGAAAATGAAAGAGCACTTCAAACCGAACCAGAAAGTCGACATGACCCGCTTCAAGGGTCTCGGCGAGATGAACCCGTCTCAGCTGAAGGAAACCACAATGAACCCGGCGACGCGGACGCTTGCGCGGGTCACTCTGGAGGCGATTGACGATGTCGAGGTTCCAGCCGAGGAGCTGATAAACACGTTGATGGGCAAGAAAGCCGAATTGCGTTTCCGGTTCATTCAGGAAAACGCTGCTTTCGTTGAAGAGCTTGATATCTAGGTAAACAAGATTTGAAACGCCGGTAAGAAATTTCCTTTATTCGGAAAGACGATTCTAACCCTGTTTGGGTATGGTTCGCCCATCATGTTATTCGGACGCACCCTATTCAAACACGACAAGAAGCGCCATTCCGGGCGCGAAATTCTTGAGTCGCACCTGAATCGGTACATCCTCGCGCTGAGCATTGTTCTGGCGCTGATCCTTGCCAGCCACATCGTTTCCCTGACTGCCCTCCGCCAAGGTGCGCATGATGCGACCGCGATCAATATGAGCGGCAGCCAGCGCATGTTGCTGCAGCAAATGTCTCATGCGGCCCATGATTACGCCGAAGACGGATCGCCGGAGCTGAGGGAGAATTTGCGCGCCAGCATCAAATTGTTCGAGACGTCTCACTATGAACTTATCCGCTTTGGCGAAGATGATGCCGCACTTCAGGCGATCTATTCCGAAGGCGAAAACTCCATTCATGCCAAGGTTCTTGAACTCATCAACAATGTGAACTGGGTTCTGGTCGACCGCCGGAATACGTCCGCGGCGCTTGAGGCAATTGAATATGAGGCTTCCGGCCCCCTCGCCAATCGGCTCGGAGAGGCGGCGGACGCTTTCGAAGCGCAGGCCAACAAGCGCGCCGAATGGCTGGGTACGATCCAGACCTATACGGTCCTGGCACTTGTCCTGACGATTGTTGCGGAAGTGTTCCTGGTCTTCTGGCCGGCCCACAAGATCATGATCCGGGCCTTCAAGAAGCTGGACCAGCAACATAGCGAAGCCCAGGCAACACTGAAGCGCCTGTCCAATTTCTCCGCCGTGGCCTCAGACCTGTTCTGGGAAACCGATCTCCAGGGCAAGCTGATCTATGCCGAGGGCACCTTCCTCCAGAAACTTCAGGGCGGCCGCAATTCCCTGGTCGGGTGCAACTATCTCGACATTATCCAGTTCGACGAAGAAAACTCCGAGATCATGACCAATGCGGTCCAGTCGGCCGCGAGTTACGCCCGTGTGCGCGGAATTTTCACGGACGTTGATGGCCAGACCTATCACATGGATATGGCCGGCGCGCCGTGCTTTGACGACAAGGGACGGATCACCGGCTATATCGGCACCTCCAACGACATTACCGCACAGGTCGAGAAACAAGAGGAGGTCCGTAAATTGGCCTATTCGGACCCCCTGACTCATCTCGCGAACAAGCGCGCCCTCGAAGAGCGGCTGCCGACCATGCTCGCAGAAGCCTCAAACACCGCGCCGCTCTTTATCCTGGCGCTGGACCTGGATGGCTTCAAGGCGGTCAACGACACATATGGTCATGGCGCGGGCGACGAAGTGCTCAAAGTCGTGGCGGCCCGGATGAAAGCCATTGTTCGCGACAGCGACCTGACTGTGCGCACAGGCGGGGACGAGTTCTTCATCGTCTGCAGCACATCACCATCGCGTCTTGCCGTTGAGGGCCTGGCCCTGCGGCTCAAGCGCAAGCTGAGCGAGCCTTATGGCCTGTCGACCGGCCACCGCGTCCGCATCAGCACGTCCATCGGCATTGCCGCTGCGCCTTATGACTGTATGGGCGAAGGCCCGCTGCTGCACGCCGCAGATATGGCGCTGTACGAAGCCAAGCGCTGTGGCCGCAACCAGTTCCGCTTCTATGAAGATCTCGGGCCTTTCGTGGTCGACGAACAGGCCATGGCCTAGGGCCCCTTCTCTCCATTTCCTCCAGAACCTCTGGCCGGAGACGCGCCCCACGCGCTCCGGCATTTTTTTGTGTTGTGAGGCAGGCGTCAGCCAGAGCTTTCCCAGGAGTCCAGCCCGGCGCGGATCTGCGCAGGCAGCAGCGTCGCAATCGCGCCAAGCTCTGGCGAGAGGCGGAAGGCGCTGGTCGCCGCGCCGACCATAGGGCGGGGCTCGCCCTGCTTCTGCAAGCGTTTGAGACTGCGCGCGAGGCGGATGGCGTGGCCGTCCGGGTCTGCGATGACGCGCCGGAGCGCCGCGATCCGGGCCATCAGCCTGTGCGGGGATACGGGTCCGGAAAGGGTTCGGAGAATGTCCGGAAAATCGCCCTCAATCGTCTGGCGTGCGGGCAGCAGTTTCAACCGTCTTGGATAAAGGCGCGGAAAGATTGCGAGTTCGACGCCGTCGGGCAGGTCTGGTTCCGGCTTCGGCTCAGCGGGCGCGGCGCGCGGGGCCGCCGGGGCGAGCGTCAGATTGAGCGCGAGGACCAGGATCAGGCGGCGGACGATGGTTTCCAGCATTTTGAGCCGCCCGGAAATCCGCTGCGCCATCCCCCGCCCGATCACTTTCGGCCCGAGATGGAGGTTCGCCAGCGCGGAAGCATCCAGCACAGCAAGCCCGGCATGTTCCAGCCCCCGTTTCAGAATGTCCGTTTGCGCGTCCATGCGGAGGAGTATGGGGGTGACGGGTATCAGACGGATTGGGGAGCTTCCCTAGCCTCAACCCGTTCTTCGTATTGACACCACAAACTTCATGTTTTATACAGTTTTCGACGTTAAACGAAATTCGATGAGGCCCGTGAAGTGCTTGGAAATCGCAAGGCGTTCGAGACGCATGTCACTAGAACCGTCCTAGAGGCAGTCCCAAAGGAGTTCTTCGTTGAACTCCAAAGAAGGGCTCAAGCGGCGTATCGAGATGAGTTTCACTCTGTTAAGAACTGCCCCACGGTGTTACCGGAGCAGCGCTTGGCGAAACTTAAGGCGGACCGTCAAAGCAGGATGGAATGGGAACTCCATCAAGCTGCAATTGCGGCTGGTGTGCATGTAACAGCGACGCCGGTCGTCGAGAACGATTGGAGTTATGTGTATGCAAAGTCGAGTTCAATTGGCCTTACCCAGTCTTACGTTCAGTTTCGTGGAGACTTGCCAAAAGAGGCTAAGTTCAGAGAACGCCTCGCTGCCGCTTCCCAGTTCCCCCAGCTCCCGCTAGCGGGAGAAAGCCCTAGCCTGTATGAGCCATGTGAGTTCTACGCATTGATTGCGCACAACCCCATCGGACATCAGTTTACGGATAATAAACAAATGCTCGGTTCAATTGAACTGTGCGTCCCTGATTCGGCCATGAAAAGGTGGGTGTTTCAGAAAAGTCTAACAGAGATCATCGGGCTCTATCCCACTGTGGCAAAACGGCAGATTGCAAGTCGCGACCCCACACTGAAGAAGGGAGCTCAACAACAGCGGAAGAAGTAACTCATGACAGTGGCAGTTGGCTTTTTGGGAGAAAGACTGTTCGAAGCAAGGAAAGCTCGAGGTCTATCGGCTGTCGACCTTGGCGGTATGGTCGATGTGAGTCCAACTTCCATTTCGAAGTACGAGAACGGCCACCAATCGCCAAGGCAAAGTGTAGTCTCGCGTATCGCGCAAGTACTCGGCTTCCCTCGTGAGTACTTTTTCCGCCCCCTCGGTCATCAAGACCAGAAACCGGTGTTTTGGCGCTCTCAACTCTCCGCTCCCGCAACTGCGCTGGATCGAGCTTCAGTCCGTCTAGACTGGTTCAAAGAGCTAGTAACATTTCTCGGCGAGTATTTTGAGTATCCCGAACTAGATATTCTTGATACGGATATTCCGGAAGATCCCAATGCCGTAACCGACGACATGATCGAAGCTCTCGCGATGGAGGTTCGAAACTATTGGGGGATTTCCAGCGGGCCAATATCTGACGTCTTGGAGAAAGTAGAAGCTTCGGGAATCTTAGTCTCTCGCATCCATGTCGGTATTGAAAAGGTTGATGCATTTTCCCAGTGGTCTGACTCGTTCGGAGTGCCGTTTATTGTTTTGTCGCGCGATAAGGCGAGCGCGGTTCGACAAAGGTTTGATACGCTACACGAACTTTACCATATCCTTGCTCACCGTAACGTTACGCCAAACCGTTTGAATAATCGTCAGACTTATAAACTGTTAGAGCAGCAAGCGAACAAATTTGCGTCGTTCATGTTGTTGCCGGAACGCGACTTTATAGAGGAGCTCTACGCGCCGACATTGGATGGAATGCTCAGCATGAAGGAGCGCTGGGGCGCTTCGGTAGCGACTATGATCATGCGCTGCCGCAGTATGGATCTGTTTGATGACGAATCAGCCAGAAGAATGTGGATGAACTACACGCGCCGTGGCTGGAGGAAAAATGAACCGTTTGACGGAAAGATCCCGAAAGAAGAACCCCACCTAATCCGTCGGAGCATAGAAATGCTTTTGGACAACAACATTGTGTCAGTCTCACAAATTCTTAAAGCGCTACCGTTTCCCGTTGGTGATCTCGAGGAGCTTGCAGACTTGGAGCCCGGAACGCTTGGTGGAAAACCCGACAAACGCGTGGAACCTATACTGAAAAGTCCCAACAACATTGTGTCGTTATTCAATTGAGTCGAGAGTCATAGCCGACTTTCGTACGCACAGGCCGGCCTCCTTCTTGCTATAACGCAGTTCCTTCACTCGGCGGTTTACTCACTTTGGGGCAATCGCCGTGCTTCCCCAATTGCCATCCCCCTCCCCATCACCTAAATGCTCCTTATGAGCAAAAAGCTGAGAATCTTGGTCGCGCAGTTGAACCCGGTGGTGGGGGATATTCGGGGGAATCTGGAGCTGGCGCGGGGCGCGCTGGCCGAGGGCAAGGCCAAGGGCGCTGACCTTGTTGTCCTGTCGGAACTCTTCATCCTGGGTTATCCGGCCGAAGATTTGGTGCTGAAGCCCGCCGCGGTGGAAGATTCCATGAAGGCGGTAAACGCGCTGGCCGCCGAGACCGCCGGTGCGCCGGACATGATCATCGGCGCGCCGTGGATGGAGGATGGCAAGCGCCACAATTCGGCGGTCTGGCTGTCGGGCGGGGCCATCAAGGGCCGCTATGACAAGCGCGAACTGCCCAATTATGGCGTGTTCGACGAAAAGCGCATCTTCGATGCCGGCGAAGGCCCTCCCCCGGTGTTCGAGTTTCATGGCGTGAAGGTGGGCGTCGCGATCTGTGAGGACATCTGGTATCCGCGCGTGCCGAGCGAGCTGCATGATGCGGGCGCCGACATGCTGATCGTGCCGAATGGCTCGCCCTGGCGGCGGACGGTTCAGGTGGAGCGGCACACCACGTTTTCCGCCTGGCGCAAGACGGGCGTGCCGTACCTGTTCGTGAACCAGGTGGGCGGGCAGGACGAACTGGTGTTTGACGGCAGCTCCTACGCAGTCGATCATGACGGGGCCGAGCACCAGCTGCTCGGTGATTTCGTGACCGGCACGGCGATGGTGGCCTATGATCCGGCCACGCATTGTTTCGAGAGCGACGCGCAGGCCGAGCTGACCGAAGGTTGGCATGCCGAATACCGCGCGGCGGTGCTGGCGCTGGGCGATTATGTCAACAAGAACAAGTTTCCCGGCGTCGTGCTGGGCATGTCGGGCGGGATCGATTCGGCGCTGACGGCGGCGATGGCGGTGGACGCGCTGGGGCCGGACCGGGTCTGGTGTGTGATGATGCCATCGAAATATACGTCCTCGGACAGTCTGGAAGACGCCAAGGCCTGCGCCGAGGCGCTGGGCGTAAAGTATGACAGCATCAATATTGCCCCCGGCGTGGGCGCGATGGGCGAGATGCTGGCCGACCAGTTTGCCGGCACCCAGCCGGACACGACCGAAGAGAACATCCAGTCGCGCCTGAGGGCGGTGACGCTGATGGCGCTGTCGAACAAGTTCGGCCATATGGTGGTGACGACGGGCAACAAATCCGAAATGGCGGTGGGCTATGCGACGCTCTATGGCGACATGTGCGGCGGCTACAATGCGCTGAAGGATTTCTACAAGACCGAAGTGTTCGAATTGGCCAAATGGCGCAACACGATGGTGCCACGCGGCGCGCTGGGCCCGGCGGGCGAAGTGATCCCGGAGCGGATCATCACCAAGCCGCCCTCTGCGGAGCTGCGCGAGGACCAGCGCGATGATGACTCGCTGCCGCCTTATGATGTGCTGGACGATATATTGCGCGGACTGGTGGACGAGGAAGAACCGATCGAGGCAATCCTGGCGCGCGGGCATGACCGGGCCGTGGTGAAGCGGATCGAGCATCTGCTCTACATCGCCGAATACAAGCGCCGTCAGGCCCCGCCGGGCGTGAAGGTCGGCGGCAAGAATTTCGGCCGCGACCGGCGCTATCCGATCACCAACCGCTTCCGGGACGATTGATCGGCCGTTTGGCGCCTATTCGAGCGAGCCGGGCTCAACCCCTTCATAGGCGAGGCGGTTGGCCTCGGCATCCATGCGGATCTGCTCGGCATCTTCCGGGGCAATATCGCTCGCTTCGCCATAGGCCAGCATGGGCGATGGCACGATGCCGGGATGGTCGATAACGGATGCATAGAGCAGCCAGGGCTGCGTGCCGTCCGCGCAGGTGACGCGCACCCACTGGTCCTCAACCGTCGGCATGGAGCCGATATCGCTGATATCGCGCAGCTCGGCCTCGTTGATGTCATATTCGGCGCCGTCATAAGACACGACGGTGAACCCCTCCCCCAGATAGCGCAGGTATGTCAGCTGGTCGCCAGCCTTCAGGTCGAGCGTGTGGATGCCGCCATCGGAAATGTATTCGATGCTGGCATCCTGGTTGAGCGTGACCGGGAACGTCTTGGTCGCCACGAAGAAGCGCAGGTCATCGGCGTCGGCGCGGTCATAATTCCAGAGCTGGTAATTGGCGTATTGCGGCAGGGCGCAGCTTGTGTCGGCTTCATTGGCGCCATTCGGCACCGTCCAGGCAGGGACGGTCGTGCCAGCATCCAGCACCGCAAAACCGGCCGGATATTCGCCGGGCCAGCCCGCGCTGACATACCAGCTCTCATCATATCCCGACAGGGCCTGATAATTGATATCATCGACGGGCGGCGCGGCAGGCTCTGCCTCCAGCGCGCTGTCGAGGTCTGAGGTCACCTCGGTCGTTGCGGGCGCCGGCGTCTCTGCCGGAGCCTCCGCACGCTCCTGCCCGCAGGCCGCCAACAGGCCCGCGGCGATCAGAATACAGCCCAGTCTCATCTACCTCTCCTCGACGGCGACTCACATGCCCGTCGCACATTAGCACGAACAATAGCAAGAATATGGCATCGGCCCTTGGCTTTTTGCGAGATTTGATGTCGAAAGCACGCTTCAAAACAGGTTTTTTCCATGACTGCACCGATTGTTCGCTTCGCTCCTTCGCCCACCGGCCGCCTGCACGTAGGTAACGTGCGCACGGCGCTGATCAACTGGCTGTTCGCCAAGGGCCAGCAGGGCAAGTTCATCCTGCGCATCGATGACACCGATACCGAGCGCTCGACACAGGAATATGAAGACGGAATCCGCACCGACCTGACTTGGCTCGGCCTCGTCTGGGACGACAGTTTCAGCCAGTCCAAACGCTTTGCCGAATATGACGCGGCGGCCGACAAGCTGCGCGAAATGGGCCTGCTCTATCCCTGCTACGAGACAGCTGACGAGCTGGACCGCAAGCGCAAGATCGCGCTGTCGCGCGGCCGCCCGCCCGTCTATGACCGCGCAGCGCTGGAGCTGAGCGATGAAGACAAGGCGAAACTCGAAGCCGAAGGCCGCACGCCGCACTGGCGCTTCAAACTCTCCGGCGGGCGCGTCGAGTGGACCGACCTTGTGCGCGGAGACCAGAGCATCGACACGTCCAGCCTGTCCGACCCGATCCTGATCCGCGAGGACGGCTCCTATCTCTACACCCTCCCCTCGGTCGTCGATGATATCGAGGCGAAGATCACCCATGTCGTGCGCGGGGAAGACCATGTCACCAATTCCGGCGCGCAGATCGAGATCTTCAAGGCGCTGGGCGGCACGGCGCCGGACATGGCGCACACGCCGCTGCTGATCGGCGCGGACGGTCAGGGCCTGTCGAAACGCCTCGGCTCGCTGTCGATGGGCGAATTGCGCGCGCAGGGCTATGAGCCGATGGCCGTCTCCAGCCTGCTCGCCAAGATCGGTACGTCGGATAATGTCGAGGCGCGCGAGACGCTGGACCAGCTGGTCGCGGAATTCGATTTCGGCAAGATCGGCCGCGCCCCGGCGCGCTTCGACGAGGCCGAACTCTTGTCGCTGAACGCGGCCATCCTGCACGGCCTGCCCTTTGAGGCGGTGAAGGACCGGCTCGCCGATGTGGACCCCCGCGCCGCCGACGAGGCGTTCTGGACTGTTGTGCGCGAGAATTGCTCGCTGTTGCCGGACGTGGCCGCATGGGTCGAGACCGTGTTTGGCGAGATCACGCCTCTGGTGGATGCTGAAGACAAGGACTTCGTGGCGACCGCCGCAACCCTGCTGCCCGAGGGCGACCTGACGGGCGAGAGCTGGAGTCAGTGGGCGAATGCCGTGAAGGCCGAAACCGGCCGCAAAGGCCGCGGCCTGTTCATGACGCTCCGCAAGGCGCTGACCGGACAAGAACACGGCCCCGACATGGGCGCACTGCTGCCCCTGATCGGGCGGGACCGAGCGCTCAGGCGGCTGCAGGGCTAGCACCCTCCTCGTAGACTCCTGAATCTTTTCGGATTTCAAACTTTTTGGAACAAAGTCAGAACTTTTTCCTTTCCAAAAGGTGAATATTCTGGTTATGTTCTCTTATCGCAGATCAAGCGAAGAACAGGTTCAGCACACAGTTTCACGAGGGGTTTCAGCATGTCGGGTTTGGTGATCAAGGGATGTGAGTACGATCCAATTGAGTCCAAGGATGTCGTCTATGGCGACGGCTTCCGCATGGAGCTGGAACAGGCGATTGCGCTGGCCTCGACAGGCGTTGAATTCTGGGCCGCAGAGCGCGACGGCTCTGCCGCGCCCGTCTCTGTCGCCAAGAATGAATATGGCGAACTGATCCTGAGAACCGAGCCGACGGCCTACGCGGCCAACCCGCTTGGCGAGATCAGCGCGCCGCCGATCGTGCACCGCCGCTATCGCCCCGAAGCGCAGATACCTGCACGGGTCCACTCCGGTTACGCTGTCGCGGCCTAGTCACGCAGCGGCCCCTACCCTTTACATGTTTCCTTGTTTTCGCGCGTCTCCACACCCACTCTCGGCGCGCGAGATTGCTCCGACCTCACCTGTCCGGAGCTGAAGGGCCACACCTGCAAGTGAAGGGTGGGGGTTACTCCGCCTCCAGATGAACCAGCACATCGCCCTCGGCGACCTGGTCCCCGGCGGCAGCCTCCACGGACTCCACCACGCCATCGCGCGGCGCTGGCAGGGTGTGCTCCATCTTCATGGCTTCCATCACCGCAACCGGATCACCCTTGGTGACTGTATCGCCCGGCTTTACATGCACGGCGAGCAGTTTGCCCGGCATCGGCGCGCTGACTGAGTCGCCGCCCAGCACTGCTTCGACATCGGCGTCATAGTCCGGCACTTCCACAAGAACAGTGTCGCCGCCGGTCGTCACCGCATAACGGCGCGGAGAGATATCTGTCACGAAGGGCAGCGGCGCGTCCGGATCGACGTCATGCTCGGACGGGTCAAACCAGTCTGCATCCGCGCCCACCGCCACGGCCGCTTTGCGCACAGGCGCCGCATTCGCCCGGAACCCATCCCGGATTCCCCATGGCGTGACGGCAGCGCTGTCATCCAGCTCGATGTCGCTGACGGCGAGAACGGATGCATGCTGATGCGCGGCGGGAGGCTGGGTCAGCGCATCCCCCTGCTCCGCAATCCAGTTCACATGATGCGTGCCATCGCGGAACGCGTCCGACTGGGCGCAGCGACGCAGGAAGCCGGTATTGGCCGGCACGCCCGAGAGTTGGGTGTGCGACAGCGTCTCGGTCAGCAGGTCAACCGCCGCGTCGCGGTCTTCTCCGTGCACGATCAGTTTCGCGATCATGGAATCATAGTTGGATGGTACGCGATCACCCGTCTCGAAACCGGCATCCCAGCGGATCGTTTCCCCATCAATGGGCTGCAACAGGCCGAATTCCAGGATCAGCCCCGCGCCGGGGCGGAAGCCATCGGCCGGGTCTTCGGCGCAGATGCGCGCCTCGATGGCATGGCCCATCAGCGGGATCTCGTCCTGCGCCAGCGGGATTTCCTCGCCGGAAGCGACCAGCAATTGCCAGGCGACAAGGTCCTGCCCTGTGATCATCTCGGTCACCGGATGCTCGACCTGGAGACGGGTATTCATTTCGAGGAACCAAAACGTGTCGACGCCCAGCGGCTTTGACCCGTCCACGATGAATTCCACCGTGCCCGCGCCCTGATACCCAACAGCCTGCGCCAGCTTCACCGCTGCGTCCGTCATGGCCGCTCGCACATCATCCGGCATGCCGGGCGCGGGCGCTTCCTCTATGACTTTCTGGCGGCGACGCTGAAGCGAACAATCGCGTTCATAGAGATGGACGACATTGCCATGCGCATCGCCAAAGACCTGCACTTCAATATGGCGTGGCTGCTCGACCAGTTTTTCCAGCATGACCCGGCCATCGCCAAAGGAACTCTCGGCCTCACGCACCGCGCTTTCCAGCTCGGCCTTCAGCTCGCCCGCCTTGGAGACGAGGCGAATGCCGCGCCCGCCGCCCCCGGCAACCGCCTTGATCAGCAGCGGAAAGCCAACATCTTTCGCCGCCCTGGCAAGCGTTTCCAGCTCCTGCCCTTCGCCGCGATAGCCGGGCAGCACAGGCACGCCGGCCTCTTCGGCAATGCGCTTGGCTTCGTCCTTCGGGCCCATGGACCGGATCGCCTTGGCCGAAGGGCCAACCCAGATGAGGCCCGCTTTCTCGACGGCTTCGGCGAAATCGGCATTCTCGGACAGGAAACCATAGCCCGGATGGATGGCATCGGCGCCGGTCGCCTTGGCAGCGGCCAAGATGGCTTCGACCTTGAGATAGCTTTCGGGCGCAGGCGACGGGCCGATATGGATCGCTTCATCGGCCTCGCGGACATGTTTCGCGCGCGCATCGGCATCGGAATAGACGGCGACTGTCGCAATGCCGAGCCCATGGCAGGTCTCAAAGATGCGACAGGCGATCTCGCCCCTGTTTGCGACGAGCAGCTTCTGGATCTTCAATGCGTGGCCCTCCCGGCGCCCGGTGGACCAAAGCCACCAGAACAAAACTGATTATCATCAGCAGATACCACGAACCGAGTTTCGATAAAGAGACCATCTGCCAGCCATGCTCTTGCCCGGGATAGGCCCAGGCGCGGGCGAATGTTCCAAGATTCTCAGCAAACCAGATGAAAACTGCCACGAGCAGGAACCCGATGACGAGCGGCATCGGCCTGTGGGCTTCATCAGCGCGGAACCAGACCAGACATGGCCCATAAACCATCGCCGTGCCCACGAACAGGGCGATCCGGACATCCGGCAACCAGTGATGCGCGAAGAAATTCACGTAAATCGCGGTTGCCAGAATGGCTTGAACCCAGAGTGGCGGAAAGCGGTCAAACCGGAAATCGAAGATGCGCCAGACCCGCGCCAGATAGGAGCCCACCGCCGCGTACATGAAGCCCGTAAACAACGGCACACCGCCAATGCGCAGGAAGCTCTCCTCGGGATAGATCCAGCTGCCATGATAGGTCTTGAACAGTTCCATGACCGTGCCGACAATGTGGAAGACGAGGATGATTTTCGCCTCTTCCCATGTTTCCAGGCCCGTCCAGAGCATCATGACCTGAATGGTGACTGCGCCAAGCACGAGGAAATCATAGCGCGAGAGCGGCGCGCCTTCCGGATACCAGACAAAGGTCAGCAGCAAGAGCCCCAGCATCAGGCCGCCAAACAGGCACGCCCAGCCCTGCTTGATGCCGAAGGCCACAAATTCGAACACGGTCTGGCTGACCGGGCCGTTCACGCAGCGCGCATGCAGCGCGGCGCGCGCGGCATGCAGGCGTTGTTGCGCGCGGGTCTGGGCGGGGACCGGTATCTCCATGCCCTCCTCTATCTGCAGGAAACACGGCGCAATCGGGGCACGCACCGGGCGAGGCAAGGGCCTTTGCCAGTCCAAATTCCGCCTTTGACACCCCTGCCAGCTGTCGTAAGGGTTAATGCCAAGAAACCACGGGAGTGTCTTATGGCCTATGCTTCAGGAATCCGGATCAGCAGTGTCGCGGGAGTCATCGGCGCCGGCGTTGGCGGCTATATTGGTTACACGCAGGCGGCAGACGTCAGCAATCTCAGCCCCGTGGCCGGCGCGCTGATCCTCGGCGCCATCGGCTTCGTCGCGGGCAGCGCGGGTGCCTTCCTGCTGAAGTCGCTGATGCAGTTCGTGATCTACATCATCCTGTTTGGCATCGTGGCATATTTCTTCCAGCATCAGATCGAAGCGCTCACGGGGATAAACCCGATCAGCGCGACACTTAATCTGCTGGCCGACTTCGGCCTGCCGGTGGACTCCAAAGACAGCGTACTGGTTACCGACCCCAACTAGGCGGGCGCTTGTCGAGGAAGGCTTCAATGCCTTCCTTGCCCTCATCGGAGACCCGACGCGCTGCGATGCGCTTTGATGTCTCTTGGCTGAGATCCTTGTCGATGAATACACCGGAGACATCGCGAACCAGTGCCTTGCTCTCGGCCACAGCGCCGGGCGCAGCGGCAAAGACAAGATCGGCAAGGTGTTCTTCCATTGCCGTCATCTCGGCCTGGTTTTCCACGACATACTGAACGAGGCCCAGCTTCTCAGCATATTCGGCATCAAACGTTTCGGCAGTGGTGAACAAGGCCTTCGCCCAGCGCGCGCCGATGGCTTCGATCACATAGGGGCTGATCGTCGCCGGGGTCAGGCCGAGGCGCACTTCAGAGAAGCGGAACTTCGTGCCCTTCATCGCCACAGCGACGTCACAGGCGGCCACGAGGCCGGCCCCGCCACCCATGGCGGCGCCCTGCACCAAGGCAAGCGTCATCTGGGGCATGTCGTAGAGCGTGCGCAGCATTTCGGCGAGGTTCATCGCGTCGCGCTCATTGTCTTCGCGCGTATGCATCGCCGCGAGCTTCATCCAGTTGAGGTCTGCGCCCGCCGAAAAACTCTTGCCCGCGCCGCGCAGGATCATCATGCGAATGGTGCGCTGGTCGGCAATGGTGTGGAACGCATCGGTCAGTTCGGCGATCAGCTCGGCATTGAACGCATTGTGCACATCCGGCCGGTTCAGCGTGACAACCGCCAAGCCTTCCTGCGTCGCTTCGAGCGTGATGAGATCATAGTCGGAATCGCGCATGGGGATCAGTCCTGTTCAGGGTTGGAGGCCACTTTGCGGTAGTGGCTGGATGGGCGCAAGGCGCGCCGCTCGACAAGATGCCACAGCGCATAGCTGGCCACGATGACGAGAAGCGCCGACAGGGTAAAGCCGACCGCATGGCCGAATGCTGCAAAAGCGCCGACCATGACAAGGCCCTGCAGGATCGGAAAATGAGTGATGTAGACGCCGTAGCTGATATCTCCGAAGCGCGCCGCGTTCAGCGCAGGGCCTGGCAGGAAAGCCAGGCAGGCAATCAGGCCCGTCAGTCCGGCCGCGCGGAGCGGCTCCAGCCAGGAATGGACGAAGGAAAGCAAGGTCAATGCGAGCCCCACCACGCCGAACCAGAGCGGCTTTGCCTGGGCCCGATCCCATACCTGCCACAAGGCAATGCCACTGGCGAAAAAGGCCAACTGACCCGGCAGCTGGCGCGCCGCGATAAGCGCGGATTCCCCCTCCAGAAAAACAGACACCAGATCACGCCACCCCTCCCCCAACACATACAGGCCCACCAGGACGCTCCACTGCGCGCGGCGCATCGTCCGCAGCAATCCGCCGATGATCGGCAGGACGAGATAGAACAGAACCTCGATCTTCAACGTCCACAACGCGCCATTGACCTCTGTGAAGCGGTTGCCTTCGAACAGTCCCGGCAAATCCGGCGACAGGAAGTTCAGGAAGACGAGATTGGCACCCACATATTCTGCGACTCCACCAATACTGCCGCCCATCAGCAGGCTGATGAGCGCCGGGATCAGAATGACGACAGCATAAGCCGGGTAAAGTCGACGGACCCGCTTGCCAGCATAGTCAGCAAGGTTTTGCGACCGCATGAGCGAGCCGGCCACCAGTGCGCCGGATACAATGAAGAAGCCTTGAATGGCGATCTCGGCAATTTGGCCCCAGACGCGCTCCAACCCGCTCATCGGCGCGAGCGCGGACAGAACGATTGCATGATAGGCAAACACGGCCGAAGCGAGCGCCAGCCGGATGAGATCAAACCTGTTTGCTGCCAGTCGGTGCGCTGTCGCCATCGGCGCTGTTTATCGTATTCGTTCCAAATGGAAAGGGGCCCGCTGGACCGGCGGACCCCTTCAGCACCGACTGGGTGGGCAGCCTACCGAACCGGCAGGCCAGCCGCCGTCACGGCGCCTTGATCGGACCGTCCCCGCCAGGCAGCAAGGGCATCTGCCAGTTCTTCCTCGGAGACGGTTCCATTCGAATTGAGGTCGAATTTCGTGAACTTCGCTTTCGCCTCCGACTCGCTGGCTGTGCCCGCGCTGTCGGAGTAGCTCACATATTCGTCCTCGCTGATCAGGCCATCATCATCCAGATCCAGCAACGAGAAGTCGGGCATCTCGCCCGCATGGCCCATCAGGGCCGTCATCATCGCCGCCGTTACCAGAAAGCTGCTACGTCTGACCATGTTCGAACTCCTTCTTACTCTATACGTCGCAGGAGACCGCGACAGGACTGAACATACTCGAAACAACTGGTAATGATGCGTGAAAAGACGTTCACGACGAAGATGTAATGAACCCAGATCAGACGGCCTGCCCGCCGATCTCCTTCATGAACTCGAACCAGGATTCGACTTTTGATGGCGTCAGAGCGCCAACGCCGCCGATGATCGTGTGGTGCATCGGTTTGAAACCGGACAGGCCAAGCACGCCGCGCTCCAACGCTTTCAATGCGCCCGCATCCATGCCGAATCTATAGACCAGGTCGGGCATACCCATCGTCACGACAATGCGGGCCGACTTTCCCTTCATCATGCGCTCAGGCCATTCATGATCGGACTCGCCTGTTTTCAGGAAGAATTCTGCCCGGGCCGCCTGTTCGAAGAAGGCCTTGAGTTTGGCTGGCATACCGCCCATCCAGAGCGGGAAAGCGATGACGAGGTGGTCTGCGTTGGCGATCTTCTGGCGTTCACTCAGCACCGGCTCTGACGGGGGCATTGCGAACTCTTTCTCAGAGTTGAGGAATGGCATGTCGAAATCTGCCACGCGGATGCGAGACACTGTGTGATCGGTCGCCTCGGCGCCCTCGGCATAAGCATCGCAGAGCGCGTGGACCAGATGGTCCGGATCAGGATCGGGGTGGCCATCGATGATACAGATAGAGCGGGTCATGGGGGTCAGCCTCCTGCCATGTGACAGGGAGTTTCTACCATTGGCCGGCAACAGATTTTATACGTAGAACCCCTACATCCGAAAGACGCCGAACCCTCTATCCGGGAACGGAGCATTCAGGCTGGCGGAAAGGGCAAGGCCCAGAACGCGGCGCGTATCGGCCGGGTCGATGATGCCGTCATCCCATAGGCGCGCTGTGGAGAAATAGGGCGAACCTTCAGCTTCGTAGAGATCGCGGATCGGCTGCTTGAAGCTGTCCTCGTCCTCGGCAGACCATTCCCCGCCCTTGCGCTCAATGCCGTCGCGCTTGACGGTGGCGAGCACGCTGGCGGCCTGTTCG
>NZ_DGNK01000042.1:108426-165297 GCF_002388935.1 Hyphomonas sp. UBA4494 | reverse complement strand
TTGCCGGCGCCGAAGCTGCCGCCGGTTACCACGGTGAATTTCGGCACGCTGGCGGTGGCCACGGCGGTCACCATCTTGGCGCCATCCTTGGCGATGCCGCCGGCCTCATATTTCGAGCCCACCATGAAGCCGGTAATATTCTGCAGGAAGACCAGGGGAATGCGGCGCTGGTCGGCCAGTTCGATGAAATGCGCGGCCTTCTGCGCGCTTTCAGAGAACAAGATACCATTATTGGCGAGGATCGCGACCGGCATGCCATAGAGGCGCGCAAACCCGCAGACGAGCGTCTCGCCATAGAGCTTCTTGAACTCATGAAATTCCGATCCGTCAACGAGACGCGCGATGACTTCGCGGGCGTCATAGGGCTCGCGGACATCCTGAGGCACCAGACCATGCATCTCCGCAGGGTCGTAAAGTGGCTCTGCAGGCTCTGTCAGATCGAAGGGCTGGGGCTTTGGCGTGGCCAGCGTGCGGACAATGGAGCGGACAATGGCGAGCGCGTGAGAATCATGGGCCGCATAGTGGTCTGCCACGCCGGACTGGCGCGCATGGACATCTGCGCCGCCAAGGTCTTCGGCTGAGATCACTTCTCCCGTGGCGGCCTTCACCAAAGGTGGACCGCCGAGGAAGATCGTGCCCTGTTTGCGCACAATGATGGTCTCGTCCGACATGGCCGGCACATAAGCGCCGCCTGCGGTACAGCTGCCCATGACGGCGGCGATCTGGGGAATGCCCTTCGCGCTCATCTGGGCCTGGTTATAGAAGATGCGGCCAAAATGTTCCCGGTCCGGGAAGACTTCTGACTGATGCGGCAGGTTCGCGCCGCCGCTATCGACCAGATAGATACATGGCAGGTGATTTTCGAGGGCCACTTCCTGCGCGCGCAGATGCTTCTTCACCGTCATCGGGAAATAGGCGCCGCCCTTTACCGTCGCATCATTGCAGACGATCAGGCATTCGCGCCCCTCAACCCGGCCGACCCCCGTGATCAGGCCTGCGCCGGGGGCTTCGTTATCATACATGCCATTGGCGGCCAGCGCACCGATTTCGAGAAAGGCAGAGCCCGGGTCCAGCAGGCGTTCGACTCGTTCACGCGGCAGCAATTTTCCGCGCTCTACATGGCGTTTGCGAGACGCTTCCGGGCCTCCGATGGCGGCATTAGCGGTTTTTTCTTGCAATTCGGCAAGAAGCGTCTCCATGGCGGCTTTGTTGGCGGCAAATTTGCTACCGGACACATCAAGACTGGATTTCAGAACCGGCATAACGCCTCCCACTGGAATTTTGTGCCTGCTTAGCGGCGCCCGGCCCACCTGTCACGCGGGCGTCATGCGAATTTGAAACACAGGGGATGAGCGAAAGGCTTTGAAAAGGGAATCGAAATGGGCATGTTCTTCAACATGGGCATTGATATCACTCCCCGCTTGCGGGCCATTGAATTCCTGAAGGATGTTCCGGCCCGCGCCATGAAGGCGGCAGGCAAGGAAGCCATCTGGTTTTCGGTCGCCGCCGGCAAGCCGCTCTATCTTGCCGGAGAACCCGCTGACACGCTCTATTTCGTCCTGTCCGGCACATTGGGCATCTTCCGGGAAGGCGTGCATGGAAAGTCCGAATTTGTCGGCCATATCCGCTCAGGCGAGCCGGCCGGCGAGATGTCACTCTTCCTCGGCGGGGTCGACCTGACCGGCGATGGCGTGCCGAATGATGCACCCCATACGAGTTCGGTTTACGCGCTGCGCGACACGGAACTGATCGGCGTCTCGCGCAAGGGCTGGGACCGGATGGTGAAAGCCGAGCCGGAACTGCTCGAATCCATGATCCGGGTGATTTTGCGCCGATTGGGGAAATCCGGTGATCGCGTTGCCAGTGCGGCACCAAAAGTGTTCACGCTCGTCGCCACGTCACC
Source organism: Hyphomonas sp. UBA4494 (assembly GCF_002388935.1). Lineage (NCBI taxonomy): Bacteria > Pseudomonadati > Pseudomonadota > Alphaproteobacteria > Hyphomonadales > Hyphomonadaceae > Hyphomonas > Hyphomonas sp. UBA4494. Next base: position 163,394 of record NZ_DGNK01000042.1, on the reverse strand, counting down.
GACGATCGACCTGAAGCTGCGGGCCCGGTCGCTGAAACAGGCATTGGAACGCCTTGGGCGGAAAGCCGTGATTGTTGACGAGCAGATGGGCGATGAACGCCCGGCTGCCTATTTTGACGAGCTGGAGCGCGCACATGATGTCGTGATCCTGATCTCGGCCATTGGCGACAATTCCTGGTATCGCCTGTCCATGCGCCAGGCCGACCGGATCTGGGTCGTGGGCCGCGCTGATGCGCGCCCCTCCAATCCATTGATGCCGGATGACCAGTCCCCTGCCCGAACGCTGAAACTGGTGGACGTCCTGTTGCTGCATCACAGCGATGAGCGCCAGGGGGCCAAGCCGGCCGAATGGATCGCCGCGTCCGGGGCTACCCGCGTCTTTCACTGGAGCCGGGTAGAAGGTCAGGATTGCGACCGGCTCGCGCGCATCATGGCTGGTGTCTCCGTCGGCCTGATCCTGTCAGGCGGGGGCGCGCGCGCCTATTCTCATATCGGCGTCGTCAAGGCGATGCGGGAACTTGGCCTGCCGATCGATTTTGTGGGCGGCGCCTCGATGGGCTCGGTCATCGCGGCCTGTGTCGCAATGGGGTGGAGCGATGCCGAAATCGAGCAACGCATCCGCAAGGCATTTGTCGATAGCAATCCGCTCGGGGACTATCATTTGCCCGTCGTCGGCATGGTGAAGGGCGCGCGCGTCGCAGCCCGGCTGAAAGAGCATTTCGGCGACGCAGAGATCGGTGATCTCGACATTCCCTTTTTCTGTACCTCGACCAACCTCACCAGCGGCGCCACGCGTATCCATCGCGAAGGCCTGCTGCGCAATGCGCTGCGGGCGACCATCTCGTTGCCGGGCATCTTGCCACCGGTCGTGGATGGCAAGGATTTGCTGGTTGATGGCGCAGTGCTGAACAATTTTCCGGCCGATATCATGCGGGATATGCATCGCGGCTTTGTCGTGGGCTCTGATGTCACTCGCCAGCCGGAAAACATGGATCTGGAGGAATTTTCTGAACCGCCGAGCTTCTTCCGCTGGGTTTTCAATAACGGGTTTTCCAGCCCGCCCCCTATTGCCGGCCTGCTCATGCGGACCGCAACGATCCGTGCAGACACCAAATTCGGACATGACATGGCAGATGTTCTGGTCCTGCCACAACTTGCCGATGTCCAGCTGCGCGACTGGAAAGCCTATGACGAAACCGTCGAGTCCGGCTATGTCGCCACGATGAAGGCCTTTGAAGGGGCCACAATCAAGGAGAAGTGCTGTCCGGCTTGATTGGGTATTTATTGTGGCCGACAGCTGGAAGAATAGGCCTCGCTGTAGGGCTTGCCGAAACAGTTCATGAGCCCGTCCACGACATTGAGGTTTATCGGCCATGTCGGCGGTCGTTGATCGGGAAAATGCTCCTTGAACCGTTCTACACCCTCTTCGAAATCCTCCGGCTTCGGAAGTTTGGCAAGTTCTTCACGGCTAGCGGCGAGCATGTCCTTGTCACGCCGAAAGAATGCCAGTTCCGCCTGATGATATAGACGGTTGGACACATCCGGCTCAGTCTCAAGAATCTCTTCCAGCAAGGCAATCGCCTCCGCATAGTCCCCCACGGCCCCGCGCAGCTGCGCTTCGTGATGCAGCAGACTGCGTGTCTGGTCGGCGATCTTGGTTTCGCGATATGTCTTGAGCAAATCCGCCGCTATGCCTTTGCAACCTTCCTTGTCCGCCACGCCTCTCCATCCACCACCGCTGGTATCGCTATCGAAAGATCTGTAATCCAGCCAGAGCAAAACAGTCATGCTTCCGGGGCACGGATGTTCAGCGATATGTTCCTGATCGGCATTTTCTTCCGCGCACTCCTGCGCCGAATAGGCGTAGACGTAAGGCTTCCCGAAACACCGGATCAGTCGATCCAGAACGCGCAGATTTGGAGACTCCGGAAAACTTCTTGCGAGGCTATTGCGATTAGCCACAAGTTCATCATGGTCTGATTCCAAAAAGGCAACCGAGCCGAGCGCGTACTGATTCCATGCATAGTAATTCTCGCCCGGAGGCCGGAGGCTTTTCTGGAACAATGCAGCAGCCTGAGCATATTGCCCTGCCATGGCCCGTAGCTGGCCCTCATGCCAGTATAGAATGCCCACCTCGCCTGTGTTCGAAAGTGTCACACTGCCTTGTGCGGTATCCCAAACAACAGGCTCACCACGCGCCTGAAGCCGCTGATGATACTCTCGGAGTAGATCAGCCTTCTCCAGATTGCATTCTGGCCGGTTGTCGATTGACCGCCATCCCAGCTGCGGGTCTTGGTCAAATGCGCCGTAATCAAGACTGAGCATGTGCTCCCGGTCCGAAATACACGCTGAAGGCTGGTCGGCGCTGACTGAGCCTAAACTTGTCAGACCGATCACAAGAAGAGTCAGAAACCGTAACATGAGCGCCCCCCACTCATGTTATAATGTTTCATTTTTTACTAGATATCAAGCCGTTTCGCCGAAGAGTTCCCGGCCAATCAACCAGCGGCGGATTTCCGAGGTCCCTGCCCCGATCTCGTAGAGCTTGGCATCGCGCAGCAGGCGACCGGTCGGGTATTCATTGATATAGCCATTGCCGCCAAGGATCTGGATCGCGTCGAGCGCCAGCTTGGTCGCGGTTTCGGCCGCATACAGAATGGCGCCGGCGGCGTCCTTGCGGGTTGTCTCGCCCCGGTCGCAGGATTTGGCGACGGCATAGACATAGGCCTTGGCCGCATTCATCTGGACATACATGTCCGCGACCTTGCCCTGGATGAGCTGGAACTCGCCGATCGACTGGCCGAATTGTTTCCTGTCATGAATGTAAGGGATCACGACATCCATACAGGCCTGCATGATGCCGGTCGGCCCCGCTGACAGGACGGCGCGCTCATAATCGAGCCCACTCATCAGAACGCCAACGCCGCCATTCAGTGGGCCCATGACGTTCTCTTCGGGCACTTCGCAGTCCTCAAAAACAAGTTCACCCGTCTCCGATCCGCGCATGCCCAATTTGTCGAGTTTCTGCGCGACCGAGAAGCCCTTGAAGTCGCGCTCGATCAGGAAGGCCGTGATGCCGCGCGAGCCAGCCTGTGGCTCGGTCTTGGCGTAGACGACCAGCGTATCAGCGTCCGGCGCATTGGTGATCCACATCTTNNAGCGGTCGCCCTTCTTCTCGGCCTTCAGCTTCATGGACACGACATCAGAGCCAGCGCCACTCTCACTCATGGCGAGGGCACCAAGATGTTCGCCAGAGACGAGCTTGGGAAGGTAGCGGGATTTCTGGTCGTCATTCCCCCAGCGGCGAAGCTGGTTGANNTGGGCGCCGTAGGACAGGCCGACTGAAGCCGAAGCGCGTGAAATTTCTTCCATCGCGACGACATGTTCGAGATAGCCAAGCCCGGTGCCGCCCCACTCTTCCTCGACCGTGATGCCGAGGAGGCCAAGCTCGCCCATTTTTGGCAACAGGTCGCGCGGAAACGTATCCGTGCGGTCAATCTCTGCAGCGCGAGGGGCGATTTCGTTCTGGGCGAAACTTGCCACGGTCTCGCGGATCATGTCCGCAGTTTCACCGAGATCGAAGTTCAAAGTGGGATATGTGTTCGGAATCATGCCGCTGACTTAGCAAGACTTCCCCCGGCTGTCAGCCTAATCTTCCTGCGCCAGCATGCGGTACAGATAGTAGACAGAGACGAATAGCAGGAAGCCACCGCCCAGCGCCATCAAGGGGCCGGTATAGGTCTGGCTCGCAGCCTCGCCCATGCGCGCGCCTGATTGGGTGAGGATACGGCGCAGTCCGTCATAAAGGCCAATCGTGCCGAGTCCTGCCAACAAGGCAAAGGGCAACCAGCGCCAACCGCGTGCGGGAGCAAAATCCTCTATCTCGGCCTGCGCGGGTGTTATCAGGCGCGATGTATCCACCTCGATCGTGGCCAGGTCATCGATCAGTTTCTGGCTTGTCGGCGGCACAGAGATATTGTCGAGCGTGAGCCCCTCTCCCTGCGGATCCGACAGGTTTGGCGGGCGATAGGCGCGGCGGCGTTCCGACATGGAGGCTGGCGGCGCCGGGGCCGGTTCGCCATTGCCTTCGGGACCTGCCAGCGCGGAAACGGCGCGCGTAATCTCGTCAACGGTGGAATCACCTGTCGGCTGCGGGTCGGGCTCGCCGGATGCGCGGGAACCATTTTCCCCGAGTATGCGTGTCAGGCGCTGGGCCACTGCGCGGGCGGCGGCCTCTGGCGGGCTCTCGCGCTCGGCTGCGGCGCGAGCGCGGTTCTGTTCAGGTCGCGGCTCCAACACGATGGAAGTGTCCCGATTCCCGTTTTGCCCGGCAAGGCCGTCGCGTTCGGGGCGGACAAGCGCGCTCGGGATCGAAACACGGCGTTTGGGCGTATCCAGGAAGGTTGCCACTTCCACGGCGCGGCGGCGCACCAGTCCATCAATCACGCGGATCTGACCATCCACCCGACCCCGGCGCCAGCTACTCATGGCTTCAGCGGCAAGGATACGGTCGCCGGAATTGAGGTGCGCGAGTACGTCAGAGGAATCGAAGGCCTTCAGACCGATATTGGAGGCGAACGAGACGAGCGCATCGAACTCGTTCTGGCTCAGCGGCGTGAACACCTGTTGCGCCAGATGGTTCTCGACCCGCTTCAGATCGTGAAAGCGCAGGATCAGTTCCGCATCAAAGGCGCTGACGGTCAGGCCAGCGCGTGCGGTCTCTGTATGCCCGTAACCGACCAGCCATTTGCCATCCGGCAGGCGGCTTGCGCGCGCACGAAAGCCCTCGAAACTCTTGATGAGTTCGACTCCCTTGTCGGACGTGCGCATTTGACGGGCCAAAAGCATGGCTCCCGTTTTGGGACAGTTTGACTTTTTACTACGGGCAAGCGCTGCAAATCTCGCGCCCATTCACCCGAGAGGCGAGATTTGGCCAAGAAGTGCCCAATTTACAGGAGCACGAGCGACGCCAGGCCAAGGAAACTGAAAAATGCCATCACATCAGTCAGCGTCAGCACGAAGACCGACGATGCCACTGCAGGGTCAGCACCAAGGCGCTTCAGGCCGAGCGGAACAAGAATGCCCGACAGGCCCGCCCAGATAAACGTCGCCAACATTGCCGCGCCGATCACAAGCGCCAGCTCGACGTCACGGAACCAGACCAGCGAGATCAACCCGACCCCGATGGCAAAGATGACTCCGTTGACGCAACCGCTGAGCACTTCGCGGAAGATGGCGCGGCGCGCCGCAGCGCCGTCCAATTGCCGTTCGGCAATGGCGCGCACGGCAACGGCAAGCCCCTGGCTGCCCGCATTGCCCCCCAGCGCCGCCACGACCGGCATCAGTACGGCCAATGCCACGACTTGCGCGATGGCCGCCTCGAACAGGGAAATAATGGCGGAGGCGATGAACGCCGTGAATAGATTCACGCCCAGCCACGGCGCGCGCGCCTTAACCGTATCCCAGACCGTATCGGCACCGTCCGCCGAGGTCACGTTGAGCAGGGAGAGCAGGTCTTCGGCGTTCTCTTCCTGCATGACATCGACCATGTCATCGACTGTGATCATGCCGACGAGGCGGTCGCCTTCATCCGTCACGGGCGCCGCAGCCAGCGAGTATTTGCGGAACTGGAAGGCCACTTCTTCCTGGTCCATCTCCGGCTTCAGAGAGGACAATGCGTCTTCCATTATGTCCGACAATTGCACATCTCGCGGCGTGCGCAGCAGCGTCGCCAGCGAAACGATTCCCAGCAGGCGATGGCCCGGATCGATCACGTAGAGCTCGTAGAAGACTTCCGGCAATTCCTCGCCGAGCTCCCGCGCATGGTCGATCGCATGGCCGACCGTCCAGTATTCCGGCGCGGCCACGAACTCCGTCTGCATGAGACGGCCGGCAGTGTCTTCCTCATAAGAGAGGCCCCGCTCCAGCTGGGCTCGGTCCACCGGGGCAAGGTCGTCCAGGATACGCTCACGGCGGTCATCTTCGAGGTCTTCGAGAATTGTCGTCGCATCATCGGAATCGAGTTCGTCGAGCGCGCTTGCCACCGCAGCGTCCGGCAGCACTTCGACCGCCTCTTCGCGATAGGAATCGCGCAGTTCGATCAGGATGTCAGCTGGCAGCTCGCCGCCAAGCAGTTCTACCGCTTCAGAGAAGGTATCAAAGGACAAAGCCTCCAGCGCATCGGCGGCATCAGCCGGATGCATGCGCTGCAGCGTCCGCGCCAGCCAGCGCGTATCCTTCTCATCGACGGCATCGATGATATCTTCCAGCAGATCCGGATCGACGTTGGGCGTCTCCGCGGTCTGGGCAGGCTGAACGGACGTTTCTGTCATGGCGCCTCTTTGCCGGGGTTACGTGGCGTCGGCAAGAACCGAATACGTTGAGCTAGCCGGGATTCGCAGGAATCTCACAGCGTGCCCACAACAGACTAAGGAACTGGGGAATCGACCTGTATCAGCGCAGGCGCTTCAGACCCGCCGTGAGCTGGGACAAACCATCCTCGCGCAAGCGGCCTTCAATCCGGTTCTGGACCTCCTGCCAGAGCGGGTACGCCTCTTCCAGACGGCGCACCCCAAGCGTCGTGAGCAACAGGCGACGGCGTCGGCCATCTCCCTCCTCTCCCCGAAAGATCAGACCGGCCTTCTCCAATGGCTTCAGATTGCGGGACAATGTGGTGCGATCCAAGGCAAGCAAATCTGCCAGCTCGGAAATGGAGTCGGGTTCAAACCGGCCTACCGCATTCAAAAGCCCGAACTGGGCAATGGTCAGGTCAACGGGGCGCAAGGCGTCGTCATACTCGCGTGTAATGCGCCGCGCCGCACGTAGCAGGCGACCCGCCGTACAGCGCTGCGTCACATCTTCATGAATGCTCGTTTTGTCCATAGCGTGTAGATACACACTCTTCCTGAAACTTCAAACAGATCAGTAAATCTAACACACCTATTCCAAGGCGCTTCATTGATTCCCCAATATAGTGCATATACATTACTTATGTCACTGGCGTCTCTCTACAAAGTCAGTTTCCCGTGATCCAGTGACACTCCTCCGCCCGGCATATCCTGTCGGGCGGCCTTTTCCGGATGCACGCATTCCATATCGTGTATTTACACTATTGGAGTTTCAACATGAAACCTGCCCTCCCAGCCTTTATACTCTCCGCCCTTTTCAGCATTTCCACCCCCCATGCCGGTGCCAGCCCGGACGTCTACAGATCCAGCCCGAGCCCGGCCGAGTTATGCGCCACCGAACTCGGGCATTACTCTGAAGCCACGTTGCGCCTCCAGCGGCTGTGCGATGCGGGCGCGAAACAGTCAGACCTGACGCTGAGCGGGCGCGCTGCTGCCCACGCAAATGCAGGCACAGTCCGCATCAGGCGGGGCGACCTTGAAGGGGCCGCACGCCTGTTGTCCGAAGCCCATGCCATGCCTGGCGCCTCGGCCGATATCACCATCAGCCTCAGCGCAGTGCTGATACGACTGGAGCGCTATGACGAGGCCATCCAGGCACTCGCAGACCTGGATCAAGTGTCAGATGAATTGCGGCACAAGGCGCTCTACAATCGCGCCACGGCTGAATTGCTGCGCAACAATGTCGAAGCTGCCTATGTCGATTTCCACAAGACAGTCCAACTGGCACCGGACTTTGTTCCGGCGCAGGACATGTTGAAGCGATTCAAGGTAACGCCCCACACGCTGACGGCTGATGCGCAAGACAATGCGAGAAATGGACAGCCCTGAGGCCGACCCAACGCATAAAAGCCGTGTGAAATTCAGACAGTCATTTTCAATGCTGCCAGCGCGGCTGGAACGATTGAAAATGGTGCGGTCAAGAGGACTCGAACCTCCACGGGTTGCCCCACAGCGACCTCAACGCTGCGCGTCTACCAATTCCGCCATGACCGCACTGGTCTTCATTGAGGCAGACGGGCCGTATAAGGCGACACCAGCACTTTGTGAAGCCCTGAATGTCGCCTATATGCCCCGAGTGATGCAGAAATTCCCCGACACAGAATGGGCCGTTTCAGACCGCCCGGTTCCTTATGAGGATGCGGTCCGATTCATGGAGACGCGCGCCCGCGCGATCCGGGAGGGCGGCGCGCCGGAACTGGTCTGGTTCCTGGAGCATCCACCGCTTTACACGTCAGGCACTTCTGCCAAGCCGGACGACCTGCGTGACCCGGCCCGCTTCCCTGTCTTTGATGCTGGGCGCGGTGGCCAGTATACGTATCACGGCCCCGGCCAGCGGGTTGCCTATGTGATGCTGGATGTTGCCCTGCGGGGGCGGGACGTGCGCGCCTTCGTGCAAAATCTGGAGACCTGGATCATCCAGGCGCTTGCCGCTTTCAATGTCGATGCGGGCCCGCGTGACGGCCGCGTCGGCGTATGGGTAGACCGCACGAAAGCCGGCGGGACACTGCGCGAAGACAAGATTGCCGCCATCGGTGTACGCCTCAAGAAATGGGTCAGCTTCCACGGTATTTCATTGAACGTGGAACCAGACCTCGAACATTTCTCTGGCATCACACCCTGCGGGATCGCAGACCCGCGCTATGGCGTGACCAGCCTGGTCGATCTCGGAATCCCTGCCGCAATGGATGATGTCGACCTGGCCCTGAAAGATGCTTTCGAGACCGTATTCGAAAGTCGGCTGGTACGCGCTCCCGATCCGATCAGAGAACCTGCCTAGGCTGTTTCGTAAGCTTTCAGGCGCTGTTCTTCCTGGGTCAGATCACTGCCTGTGCGAAACGGGCCAGCGCCACCATTCGGCAGGCGCGCAACATGCAGCAAGGTCCACAGCATGACGAAAAAGGACGAGAGCGCCCAGAGCGGCATGGCGAGGCCCATGCCGCCGCCCATTGCCACCTGCATCTCTGTTGGTGGCGGTCCGTCCGGACGGCGCGGGCCACGCGCTTCCTGCGGTTCCGCAGCAGGTGTCTCGGCCGCCTCCCCGCCTTCTGCGGCCAATGTCTCTGCCTGTGCGGCTTTTGCCTGCTGAGCCTGATACTGCGCAGATCCTGACACCACACCTCCGGCAAATCCGAGCAAGCCAAGGAAGAGTGGGATAAGCACAATGGCGGCCTTCAGCGTCGAGCGGTTCGCTTCCGCAAAGCGGCGCACATGCGCCACCCATGATGTGAACTCCGTGACGATCGTGAAGAAGAAGAACGGCAACAACAGCGCCGGCAGCGGAATGCCGACCGATTTGACCGGCTGCCACGCGCCTGACATGTCGGCGCCCGCAAGACCGGCAATGAAGGCCACAAAGACCGGCACGATGAATAGCAGCACCCGCCCCATGAACATGAAGGTCCACGCCCGGCTGAAATGCAGCTTTCCGGTCATGCCCATCGGGTTGAACAGGGTTTGAAACCAGTCCATCCGGGCCGGGTCGTCCCGCTCATCCCTGATCCAGGGGCGATGCGCATCGATGGGGGTCATTGTGTGATGGGTCATGCCTGCAGAATCCTCTGGAGTGGTCAGGAATAGGTGTTGGACATTGGGGTGCCGGATGTCGGCGGGCCATACCGGTTCGTTTCCAGATCGGTGGGCAAGCGGGCGGCGATGAAGCCGAGCAATGCGGTCGTCAGCAGGAAGCTGGCTAGCGAGGTCAGGGCGGTCAGCCGCTCGAATTCCTGAATGTTCTCAGTCAACGCATCCATCGCACCGGACAGGTCGCTCCCGAACTGGGCATACATCTCGAACGCGACCGGTGACAGGATAGGCATCAACAGAGCGCTCACTATGCTGCCCACAATCCCGTAGCCAGCCAGGAACAGAAGATAGAACCAGCCCGAATGGCCAGCATCGTGCAGTCGCTTGGAGAACAGGCAGACATACACATAGACCATCGGATAAACGAGAATACCGAACATGGGCGAGATGAACGTGTTTGCCACTTGCACGATCATGAAGGCGGCCGTGATCACTGTCAGACCGCGCAGGAATGTGCGCGACCCGATACGGCCTTTTGACGACAAGAGGACATATCTCATGTCCATAGGGTTTCAGTCTCCTCGATCCGGGTCCTCACACGGCAGGGCCATGTCGAACACTACGCGTCCTTATCAATAAACGATAAACTTTTGCAACAAAAAAGAGCCGGACGACTGTCCGGCTCCTCTGGATTTCGATTGCTGCGACAGCGCCTAAACGAACGTGTCTGCGGTACCAGCCATCGGATTTTTCGGGTCTGGGCCATACTTGTTCGGGCCAACCGTTCCGGGGATACAGGCAATTACAATCTGGGCAATCGATGCCAGGAAATTGATGAATGGGATGAAGCCGGCAATCACGAGACCGAGATAAATCCAGCCAGTCTGGTTGATATCGTGAAGACGGCGGATGAAGAGTGCGATGCTCGGAATGATCACGGCAAGGCCATACAAACCCATCAGCGCGAAGAAGATCATGCCGATCGGATTCATTTCACCGGTTTCGAAATTGCCGCCGAGGCCGAATGCGAGGGCCGCCAAGACCCCGAACACGATCAAATTGAAGAGTACGACCCACCAGTATTCCGAGCGGCGTGAGCGACCCTGAAAATCCACATAGCGGGAAAAGAACATTTTTACTGCATCTGGAAAACTGACCATCTCGGCCCCCTTTGAATTGCTTTCACCATGAAAGGCCGGTGCACTTTCGGTGCATCAGCGGCAAGGTCAAGGGATGACTCGTTAATCTCCCCCTACCCCACAAGGCGGGATTCGGCGTCGATTTGGTTAGAGCAGGGTTAATGGTTCAGGCGCGAGTCGACCTTAGCCAAACTCAACCATGATCTCGTCTGCGGCAACGCTGTCCCCTGCGGCAACGTTGATTGCCTTCACGGTGCCATTGGCTTCGGCGCGGATGATGTTCTGCATCTTCATCGCCTCTACCACGCAGACCGCTTCGCCTTCCTGCACTTCCTGTCCAAGTTCGACATCCATCGAAACGACAAGGCCCGGCATGGGGGAAATGATCAGCTTGGACGTATCCGGCTTTTCCTTTTCCGGCAGGCGAGCGTGCAAATCGGCCACGTTCGGCGTGCAGACCAGCGCGCGCAGGGCAACGCCGCGATGACGGAACAGATAGCCTTCGGTTCGGTCAGCGAACTTCACGGCAAAGGGCTGCCCATCCAGCAGGCCTTCGACCAGATGCTGGCCCGGATACCAACCGGTGACCAGCGTGTGCGTCTTGCCCCCATTGATGGTGATCTCGGCTTCGCCATCGTCGCCGAGGTCCAATGTGACGGGGTGATGCTTGTCGCCCAGAATGACAATCCAGTCGCGGCGCGCATCCGGCGTCGGCGACATGCGGCCGCTCGTATCGGCGGCGCGGCGCGAGAAGAAGCCGTGCACATAGGCCGCAGAACAGATCAGCTGGATTTCCTGCGCTTCGGTCGGCTCCACGCCGTCAAAGCCGTCCGGGAACTCGTCCTTGATATAAGCGGTCGTGATGTTCCCAGAGCGGAACCGCTCTTCGTCGATCACGGCAGCAATGAAGGGCATGTTGTCCTGAATGCCTTCAATATGGAACCGATCCAGCGCCTCGCCATGCACGTCGAGCGCGGTGTCGCGATCCTTGCCGTGCGTGATCAGCTTGGCGATCATCGGGTCATAATACATGGAGATTTCGTCGCCCTCGCGGACGCCGGAATCCATGCGCACCTCACCGCCAGCCAGAGCCCCCTCTGATGGCGCGTGGAAACGCTTCAGGCGACCAATTGATGGTAGGAAGTTGCGATACGGGTCTTCGGCATAGACGCGGCTTTCCACGGCCCAGCCATTGATCTTGATGTCAGACTGTTTGAGCTTCAGCGTCTCGCCATAGGCGACCCGCAGCATCTGTTCGACCAGATCAACACCGGTGATCATCTCGGTAACCGGATGCTCGACCTGCAGACGGGTGTTCATTTCGAGGAAGTAGAAGCCCTTGTCGGCGCCAGACGCCACGAATTCCACGGTGCCGGCGCTGTCATAGTTCACGGCCTTGGCCAGGGCCACGGCCTGTTCGCCCATCTTCTTGCGGGTTTCCGGGTCGAGTAGCGGCGATGGCGCTTCCTCGATGACTTTCTGGTTGCGGCGCTGGATCGAACATTCGCGCTCAACGAGGTAGATACAATTGCCATGCTTGTCGCCAAGCACCTGGATCTCGATATGGCGCGGCTCAAGAATGAATTTCTCGATAAAGACACGGTCGTCCCCGAAGGACGCTTTTGCCTCGGCCTTCACGGCCGGGAAGCCCTCTTCGACTTCCTTGTCATTGGCCGCAACCCGGATGCCCTTGCCGCCCCCGCCAGCGGACGCCTTGATCATGACCGGATAACCGATTTCCTTGGAAATCTTCACCGCTTCCTTGGTGTCTTCAATCAGACCCATATGGCCTGGCACGGTCGACACGCCAGCTTCAGCGGCCAGCTTCTTGGAGCTGATCTTGTCGCCCATCGCTTCAATGGCATAGGCATTCGGGCCGATCCAGCCGATCCCCTCTTCCTCGAGCCGTTTGGCGAACACAGGGTTTTCGGACAGGAAACCGAAGCCAGGATGGATCGCCTCTGCACCGGTCTGGCGAACCGCATCAATGATCTTGTCGGCAACCAGATAAGATTCTGACGCAGGTGACGCACCAATATAGACAGTCTCGTCGGCCATCTCGACGGCCATGGAATCCGCATCGGCGTCTGAATAGACCACCACTGTCTGTACGCCCAGCCGTCGACAGGTCTTGATGACCCGAACTGCAATTTCCCCCCGGTTGGCGATCAGAATCTTTTTGAACATGCTGCCTCGATCCAATGTAAAGTCTTTCAGCGACTGCACTAAGCCGCCCGAAAGCCGATGTCCACAATTCCCATAGGGGAAGTCGGTTGCCACGATGCCGCAGATATGTTAGTAAGCGCTCACTATTTATGGAGATAATTCTCATGTCCCGGATCATACTCGACCTCGATGCCCTGCTGGCCAATGGCCAGATCGACTCCTCCGAAGCCGCGCGCTTGCAGGGTTTCGCCCTGCCTGATCGCAGGAATGGTGTGCTGATAAACATTCTGCTGATTTTCGGAGCCATCTCGGTCGCCGGCGGCACAATCGCACTTGTGCCGAACGCCATAACCGGTCTCGTTCTGGCACTTGTCGCGTTGGGCGGCGCGGAATTCCTGCGCCGCAGCGCACGTGGAAATTCCCTGAAAACCCTCGGCATGGCGCTAACGCTTATGGGTACACTTGGCGTGGCAGGCTGGATCGGATGGGAATTCCGAGAAGTGGATGATGGCACGGTGCCCACCGTACTGATCGCACTGGTCATGACCGCGGCAGCGCTGTGGTTCCGTTCGGCACTTCTGGCAGCGTTTGCAGTCTTGTCCCTCGGTGCCATTCTTGGTTCTGGCACAGGCTACTGGCATGCCAGCTACGCCCTGTTCGTCGAAGAACCGACCATCACGATCCTCGTCTTCGGCCTGCTCGCCCTGGGTCTCTATCGTGCCCGCAATACCCTGTCAGACGCATGGAACAATCTGGTCACCGTCGCAGCACGCACGGCCATGTTCATGGTAAATTTTGCCTTTTGGGTGGGTTCGCTCTGGGGTGACCGGATTGGCGAACACTGGTTTGCGCCGCAGCGCTGGTCGGACCGGTCGGAATGGCGTGAAGCTGCCATTGCCATCCCCGACCATGTCTTCACCTTGGGCTGGATTGGCGCGCTCGTCGCCATGATCTTTACGGCACGCCGGAACAGCTTCCTGTCGATAACCTCAATCGTGTTCCTGACGATCCATGGCTACACGCAATATTTCGAGTATCTCGGCGCGAAACCGGAAACGCTGGTGATTGGCGGACTGGTTCTGGTGGGCCTAGCCGTAGCCGGGGCGCGCTTCTTCATGAAGCAGGACGTGGAACCGGCCTAGTCCTTGTCATCCAACTGCTCGATGCGCGCCTCGAAGTTGCGCACCCGAGCAGAAATCGAGACAAGGAATGCCGTCGACCAGCCGAGCAGCAGAAAACCAATGACGGATTCTGCTGCCGCCAGCATGCGCCAGTCCTTGTCGATCAGCACATCGCCGTATCCCACTGTGGAAAAGGTCGAGGTAGAAAAATAGACGGCTGTTTCGACATCCGGAAACGTACCCAGCGCCAGATAGGTCAGCGTGAACACCCAGATCTCGATCGAATGGATGGCAAACAGGCTGAGCAGGACAAAGAAGATGGCGAGCCCCTGCCCGACCACGGTCGACAGGTTCACGTGCGGCACGTCGCGCTTGCGGATCACCGCAGACAGGGCCACCAGCCCAGCAAAGTGGATGGCAAACGTGATCGCCACCAGCACTCCCGCCACAATCAGATTGAGCAAGAGCATGGCGAAATCCTCCGTTTTAGCGTGCCGCGACGACCAATCCGGCCAGCAAACCTGGCGCTTCACGGTCGAGGAAGTCAACCAGGGTATTGCTCGCCGTGGTGACCGGGTTCGGCGGCGGGCTCTTGCGCCACCAGCCAGTACGAGGTGGCGGCTGGGCAGGCTTGGATTTCGCGGCGAGGCTGGCAGTTCGGCGGGCCAGGCTCGCCCTTTCCGCTTCCCTACCCATTTGCTCGAACCAGCTTCCCTTGTCGAATCCCAGCGCAAGACACCCGACAAACTTGCCGGGATTGGGATCGTTCGGGTCAAGCCAATGCTTGCGGTTGAGCGCATGGCGTTCCGTGTGGGGATTGGGATGCGCGCGGGCGACCAAATGGTTCCCGATCGCCCGTGCAAACAGGAAGTTCCACGACGGGTCGTTCTCGCTGCCCTCTATGCTCTCCTGTGTGTGGAAGAGGATCGCTGCCTCAGCCCGGCTGACCCAGGGCGCATGCTCCGGGCCCGAAAGCAGAAGCGTTTCAGCGACGTTCCCCACGGATGTTGCATCTGCCTGATTATCCCGGATCATCTGGTCGCATAAATGGGATAACACAATCAGACCGAACCCATCCGGCGCCCCGCTGGCTTTGCGAAGCAGCCGCATGAACAGGCCTGCCAGATTGCGATTGCGCAGCCTGTCCCCGATCGCGACCCGCTCCTGTAGCCAATCGAGATTGGCTGGCGTCAACGCCCCATTGGCGGTATCGCGGGCAAGCACATAACGCGCCATCACCCGGACAAACCGGCTGTCCCAGTCAGGGTCCGCTCCCCTCATTCGCGCATTGAAGTCGAACAGAGCCTGAGCCTCGGCATCAGATTGCGGCCCGCGTGAGCACATTTCCTGCGCGACCTGCCGCATATCCTCGCGTGATCGTCGCGAGACGGCCTGAATGCGCTGAATGATACTGGCCGACCTGACCATGGGTTGCTGTCTCCGGTATAGGCAGCGACGGGTACCAATGACGGGTTTCAGCTTTCTTGACCAATTCGGTGAAACCTGTTGCCACCATTGTTCAACGCCCCGTACATTCCAGCCCAGACACATATGGAAACTACGGGAGAAAACGCGATGACACAGCCAAAAGACCTCGCCGGGCGCAAGGCGATCGTAACCGGTTCAGCCACAGGATTGGGACGGTCAATTGCCTTGAAACTTGCCGAGCGCGGCGCTGATGTGATCATCAATTGCGCCAGATCCGTCGCGGAGGGCGAAGCGACCGCAGCGGACTGTCAGGCGCTCGGTTCGCAGTCGCGCCTTGTTCAGGCTGACGTGTCGACGGATGAAGGCTGTCGTAAACTGGCCGAGGCTGCGGCCCAGGCCGGGCGGCTGGACATTCTCGTCAACAATGCCGGCACGACCAAACACGCGCGCGACCATTCCGATCTGGACGCCCTGACCCGCGAAGACTTCCTGGACCTCTACGCAGTCAATGTCGCCGGTCCCTTTCTGATGATGCAGGCCTGCAAACCCCTGCTCATTGAAAGTCACCGTCAAACTGGTCGCGCCGCTGCTGTGCTGAACACATCCTCCATCGCGGGTGTTACGGGTATCGGCTCATCGGTGGCTTATGCAGCGACCAAGGGCGCGCTCAACACGATGACCCTGTCGCTGGCCCGCGCACTGGCCCCGGAGATTCGGGTGAATGCGATTTGTCCGGGCTTTATCGGCACGCGCTGGTTCAAGGACAAGATGGATGAAGAGCAGTATCAGCGCATGGAAACCTCCGTTGCGGCCGCGACACCGCTCAACGTGGCCAGCGGGCCCGACGATATTGCAGATTCGGCCCTTTTCTTCCTGACCGATGCCTCTCGACACGTGACGGGAGAGACGCTTTTGGTCGATGCTGGCACACATCTTGGGTACGCGCCGTTGACCGCACGGTGACCAAAACCAGAGCGCACAAGCCTAAGGCATTGTCGCGCTTGCGTGCACAAATTTCTGGCGTTCCGGTTGCCGTCCCGCAACCTCCATATTTTTGTTTCTGATCCCGGATAAAGCCGCGTCATCGTGGTTTTGGCGCTGGCAACAGCGCGATTCAACAACGGGGTACTAAAACATGAAACAACAGCTTTTCCGCGCAGGGGTAGCACTTGCAGCAATGCTGGCAGTGGCTGGCACGGCAGCTGCCGAGGGAGAATGGTCCGGTAACGTCGCTCTCAGCACAGACTATGTCTGGCGTGGCGTCTCCCAGTCCAATGAGGACATGGCCATCTCCGGCGGCTTCGACTATGCGAACGGTATATTCTATGCGGGTACATGGGCATCGAATATCGACTTCGAAGACGGCTCTGACTCCAATGTAGAGCTCGACCTCTACGCCGGCGTCGCCAGCGAATTCTCGAACGGCGTCTCCTGGGATCTCGGCGTCATCTATTATTCCTATCCGGACTCGGATGATGAAGACCTCGACTTCGTCGAACTGCAGGCCGCTCTGGGTTATGCTTTCGAAGGCGGAGTTGAAGTAGGCGGCGCCGTCTACTGGGATCCAGACAATGAGAGCGTCTATGTTGAAGGCTCTGCGGGGTATGCCTTCACCGACGCTTTCGCAGCTGACGTATCCGTCGGCAACTACTCCTTCGATGGTGGCGGCGACTACACCAACTGGTCGCTTGGTGGCACCTACTCGCTGCCAATCGGCATCGATGTGGACCTGCGTTACTGGGATACCGACATCGACGGTACGGACATCGCCGACGAGCGCATTGTCCTGACTCTCGCAAAGAGCCTCTAGCGCTCGGATATTCTTCACAAACTGTGCGCGAGACATTGCCCTCCTTCGCGTGCAGTCTGGTGAAGGCCGCCGGTTCCCTCGAGAGCTGGCGGCCTTTATTTTTGCGCAATCCTCCTTAAGTTGGGAGTTCGACTCCACCCAGAAGAAAGAGCTCCCCCATGGCCGCTGAAATGAGCCCTGCCGACGCCGTGGGCGCGCTCGTTCCCGCAATCACCCTGTTGGGGTTCGGCGCGGCAGCCGCCCTGGTGTCACGCGCGCTCAATCTCAGCCCCATCGTTGGCTACCTCCTCGCGGGAATTCTGATCGGTCCGGGCATGCTGAACCTGATCCATGAGAGTGGCGGCACGCATTTGCTGGCCGAGCTCGGCGTGGTCTTCCTGCTCTTCGATATCGGCATGCATGTCTCGCTCCGCGAACTGAAAGAAAGCCGCGGTGACCTGCTCGGCCTTGCCCCTGTCCATCTGTTGCTGACAGGCCTGATCAGTGCAGGCGCGCTCTATATGCTGGGCATATCCTGGCCGATTGCGATCGCGGTAGGCCTCAGTCTTGGCCTTTCGTCCACGGCGGTCGTTGCGCGGATCCTTACAGAGCGCGAGCAGAACTCGTGCCCGATCGGGCGCACCGCCACGCATGTCCTGATCTTTCAGGATATTGTCGCCATCTTCCTGATGATCTTCGCCACGTCGCTTGGGGAAGGAGAGACCGCCGCCGGCCTAGCGGGCCTACTGTCAGAGTATCTCCTGAATGGCGGTGCAGTCCCGCTGGCGGCTGGATTGTTGCTGGCCTTTGTGCAGGCCCTGATCGCCTTCGGCGCAGCCATGCTGTTTTCACGCTACCTGCTGAACCCGGTTTTCCGGACGCTGGCGGCCACCCGCAATGATGAAGCCTTCACGGCTTTCACCCTGCTGCTTGTGCTGGCGGCTGCCTGCGCGACTGCCATGATTGGGCTTTCGCTAACTCTGGGCGCATTCCTGGCAGGTCTGGCCGTGTCCGGCACGCCGTTTCGTCACCAGGTACAAACGGAAATGGGACCGTTTCGCGGGCTGCTCCTCTCCTTCTTTTTCATCAGTGTCGGCCTGTCGATTGACTTGCCGGGCCTGCTGAGAAACCTGCCGCTCGTCGTGATCGGCGCGTTTGGCATCCTGACGGTCAAGACTGCGCTCGGCTATATCGCCGCACGCATGAACGGCTGGAGTGTTCCCGGCGCGACCCAGCTCGCCACCTTGTTGGCACAGGGATCGGAATTCACCCTCGTCATTCTCTCGCTGGCCTCAATCACTGCCAATATGCCCCCTGCCCTCATGGGCAGCCTGATCGCCGCCATTGCGCTGTCCCTGGCGCTGGCACCGAGTTGGGCCATGCTCGGAGGC
Source organism: Hyphomonas sp. UBA4494 (assembly GCF_002388935.1). Taxonomy (NCBI): domain Bacteria; kingdom Pseudomonadati; phylum Pseudomonadota; class Alphaproteobacteria; order Hyphomonadales; family Hyphomonadaceae; genus Hyphomonas; species Hyphomonas sp. UBA4494. Next base: position 144,929 of record NZ_DGNK01000042.1, on the reverse strand, counting down.
AAGCTCTCGCGCGAATTGGCGCGGCGCAAGCAGGTCACGATGGAAACATCAGGCGAACCCGCTGGCGAGCGGCCTGTCATCGTCATTGGCATGTCTGCCGCCGGGCGACTGGCCGTCGACGCTCTGATCGACTTTGACATCCCCTATATCGCGACTGACGGAGATCCCGACCGCTTTCTGTCTGCGGTCGCAGATGGGTACAATGTCTCGTTCGGAGATGCTGCGAACATGAAGCTGATCGAAGCTGTGGGGGGCAGCAATGCGCGCGCCGTCGTGCTTGGAAAGGCCCGTTATGAAGTGTCCAAGGAAGTCACGCCCAGCATCAATCGCCGCTTCCCTGATCTTGTCCGACTCGTGGCTGTCGAAACCATCCATGATCTCGACCGATATCTTGAACTGAACATACGCGCGCACCTCGTGGCTGGAGAGCCCAAGGGAATTGAGATGGTCGCGGATATGCTGAGAGTTCTGGGCGTGCCCGACAAAGAACTGGCAGATTGGCTCAGCCGCGAGGCCGACCTGTTCACGATCGGCGACGCGTCAGACCGTCAGGACAAGTCCGATGAAGAAGAAGCTGTGGTCGACGAAGCCGCCTGACCAGATTCCAGGTCAGGAATTGAGGGCGTTGATCGCATCATCAATCGTGGCGCGCGGACGGTCCATGATAGCCGCGATCTGGGCACGCTGTTCGATGGCGAGCCACAGGCCCAGCACTTCGACATCCACCACACGCCAGTCGCCATTCTTTTCAATAACGCGCCAGCGCACTGTCTGAGGCGCCTCACCGGGGCGAACGACGCGCGTTTCCACGATGGAATCTGTCGGCGTGCGATCCTTTGATCCGGTGACCGTGATCTCTGCATCGCGGAATTTTTCACGCTGGTCTTCGAAGCTGCTCAACAGATAGGTTTCGAAGGCGTCTGCGAACCTGCTGCGTTCCTGATCCGTGACGCGGCGGGCATATTTCCCGAGGGTGAAATTGGCGACTGTATCCAGGTCCATGGACTGGCGCAGCGTTTCGCGGCCCTTCTGAGGGTCGGCAATATGCTTTGCGGCGCCTTCGATCACGGCCTCCGCTTCCGGGCCGGCGAAGGCAGGCAGGGCCATCAGGCCGAGGGCAGTGGAGGCAATAAGGGCGCGAAACATGAGGGCTTGTCCTTGTGAATTCTCTGCGTGTTGCCCTCTAGATATGATCGAGATTGTCCTTTTGTTCCCCGAAAGCCGAAATAGGCTCTATGCGTTTTGGGAATGAAACCGGTGCAGCGGGAGTCGGTAGGCAGGCCCCCGACAGGCGCAGGACCTGTAGTTTCGGGCGGCGGCAGGACAGAATGGCTGGGTACATGTCATTTCTCCTCTTGGGCGAGAAACATGCAAGCCGTGTACCAAGGACGCGACCTGCGCGTTCTGTCTCGGTCATTGGGATAGGCCACATAAGATGGCATGGTGCGGGCGGCCGGGCTCGAACCGGCAAGGCCTTGCGGCCGAGGGATTTTAAGTCCCTTGCGTATACCAATTTCGCCACGCCCGCATGGCCGGTCCCCGGCATAATCGGTTTTGCCGGGGATGGCTATACAGGATAGGATTTGGGGGATAGCTGCGGCCTAGCTGACCCGCTCGAACACGGCTGCGAGCCCCTGCCCGCCGCCGATGCACATGGTCTCCAGGCCATAGCGCGCCTCGCGGCGCTCCATTTCCCGCAGCATCGTGGTCAGGATGCGCACGCCGGTCGCGCCGACCGGATGTCCGAGCGAGATGCCGGAGCCGTTCACGTTCAGCCGCTCCATGTCATCCTCCGAAAACTCAAGCGCCTTGGTGCAGGCGAGCACCTGCGCTGCGAAAGCTTCATTCAGTTCAATGACGTCGATGTCCTTCAGTTCAAGACCTGCCGTCTTGAGGGCCTTCTGGCTGGACGGCACCGGCCCAATCCCCATGACTTCAGGCCCAACGCCTGCAACCGACCATGAAACCAATCGCCCAAGCGGCTTGAGGCCATATTTCTCTGCCGCCTCGCGCGTACAGACGATACAGGCTGCCGCGCCATCATTCTGGCCGGACGCATTGCCGGCCGTCACGGTCGACTGATCGTCCACCTTGCCCCGGATCGCGCGCAGCGTGGACAGCTTCTCCAGAGAGGAATCCGGACGAATGTGCTCATCCTGGTCCACGATCGTATCGGCCTTGCGGCCTTTCACGGTGTACGGAATGATCTCTTCAGAGAACTTGCCGGACTTCTGAGCCGCAGCCGCTTTCATGTGCGAATTGTAAGCGAACTGATCCTGAGCGTCGCGCGTGATCTGATAATCACGGCGCAAATTCTCCGCCGTCTCGATCATGCCGCCCGGCACGGGATGATTCTTGCCGCCGGCTGTATAGCGACCGCGTGACAGGCCATCATGCAGCATCAGGCCGTCGCCCTTGATGTTCCACCGCATATCGATGGAGAAGAAGGGCGCATTCGACATGCTCTCCGCCCCGCCCGCGATGACAACGTCATTTGCGCCGGTTGCGACCTGCATCACGGCATTGATCACCGCCTGCAGGCCGGAGCCACAGCGCCGGTCGATCTGGTAGCCACCGGTGGATGTGGTCAGCCCGGCATCCAGCGCCACCATGCGCCCAAAGGCAGGGGCTTCCATGGTCGGATAGCATTGCGCGAAGATACAGTCTTCCACCGCCTCGGCGGGCAGCTTTGTCTTTACCATCAGCTCACGGATGACATGTGATGCCATCTCGTGCGCATGCACAGTCTTGAAGGCGCCGCCAAAGCCGCCAACGGCGGTGCGGACGGGTTCGCAAATGACTACGTCTCTCATAGGGCCCTACTCCTGCTGGTCCCGGCCACGCGCGGTGACCTGTTTGCGAGCCTCTTCCACAGCGTCTGCCGTCACAGATTCGGCATGAGCAATGGAGCGTTTGACTTCTTCCTTCATGGCGGCGGCGAAATTCATGCCATAGCCATCATCGATCAGCGCCTTGTATTGCTTGAGCAGGTCCGGCTGGGAACTGCACATGTCGTGCGCCAGCTTCATGGCAGCTGGCACGAGTTCGTCGGATTCGTAAACACGGTTCACAAGTCCCCAACGTTCCGCGGTGTGGGCGTCGAGGAAGTTACCGGAGAAAGATAGCTCCTTGGCTCGGCTGATACCAATCATGCGCGACAGCTTCTGTGAGAGGCCCCAGCCCGGCACGATGCCGACGCGGGCATGTGTATCGGCAAACTTGGCATGTTCAGAGGCCAGCAGCACGTCGCACATCAGCGCCAGTTCGAACCCGCCGGTGATTGCAAAGCCGTTGATCGCACCGATGATTGGCCAGGGATAATCGGCCAGTGCGCGCGCCATATCTATGGACTTGGAATCTTCGTCAGCGCCTAGGGCGAAACCGGTCTGGCCGGCCTCCTTCAGGTCGATCCCGGCGGTGAAGGCCCGCCCGGCACCAGTCAGCACGACCGCGCGGACCGCCTTGTTCTCTTTCAGCTCATTGAAGACGCTGACGATCTCGGCGCGCAGAGCCCGGTTCAGGGCATTCAGCGCGTCGGGCCGGTTCAGTGTTACGAGCGCAACCGGTCCGTCCAATTCGACCTTTACGATGTCTTCCGCCATGGGATCCTCCAATTTTCCTGTTTGCCTCTCTTAGCGAGGACAAGCGGGAAGGACCATGCTTGACGTTAGGGCGGTTTTGGAAGGGATCAGGCCCGGCGCTTGCGAACCAGATTCGCAATGCCGATCACGAGAGCAATCACGGCGATTCCGGCCGCAAGGAAGAACAGGCCAAATTTGAGGGGCGTCAGCCAGGCCTTGGCATCAAGCGCGTCGACCCATCCCGCCAAGGCCAGCACCTGAACCATGTTCTCAGTCAGGTCGGCGATCACGACTCCGAACGCTGGTAGCGCTGCGTACTTTCCCATGCCGCCAAAGAAGCGCAGGGCCAGTCCGCCGAGGAAGCCCCCATAAGCCAGAGGATACGCCGTATCCAGCAACACCGTCACCCAGGCATGGGCGGCACGTTGGGCGGCACTCATCGTGGCAATGATCGTTCGGCTCATCTCCGGATCGGAGGTCATGTCGAGAAATGCCCCGCCCACCATTGGCCGACACAGACCGAAGCCTGCACCAATCACCAGCATCGAAACGAAGCTGATAAGGATCGCGGGGGTGCGCGCCAGAAAACTCATGCGTTTGCGTCCTCGACCCGCTCCGGCTGGACGCCCGTCGCAGAGATGATCGCTTCCAGCTTGTCAGTAATCATGGGGATAAGGCTTTCCTGTATCGTGCTGGCAACAAGATGGACACCATTGTCACCAATGCCCCGAAACCAGGGATAGGAACCGAGTGCGACGTCCGGCATCTCTTTGGCCAGCACGCCCAGCGGTTCGGCAATGTCACCTTCGCGCAAGCCCCTGCCCCGTATCGTGACCTTGTGAATGACTGCGCCTGTCTCCAGCCTCGGCCCGATATCTTCCAGCATGCCGCGCGCAACCGACGGAACACCCGCCAGGGTAAAGACATTCCCGGTCTGGAAGCCCGGCGCCCCGGACACGGGATTGGCCACGATCTGGGCGCCATGCGGAATACGCGCCATGCGCCGACGGGCTGGCGTGTAGTCTGTGCCCATTGCCTCATAGCGTTGGGCCAGCATAGCCGTGACTTCGGGATGTTCTGAAATCTCCACCCCGAACGCCTTGGCGATGGCATCAGCCGTGATGTCATCATGTGTCGGACCAATGCCGCCCGTTGTGAAGACATAGGTGTATTTTGCGCGCAGCGAATTCACGGCCTCGACAATCTCGTCTTCCACATCGGGCACGATCCGGGTCTCCCGGACGGGAATACCGAGCGGCGCAAGATAGGAAGCAATCTGTTGCAGATTGATGTCGCGCGTCCGACCGGAGAGCAGCTCGTCCCCGATCAGGAGGACGGCTGCTGTGGGAGATTCTTTTATCATAAAGACACTTTGCCCAGACTGGCTTATTCTTCAAGCGCCTCATAGACGAGCCGCATCGATTCCTCACGAAAACCCGCCGGCTCCCCGGGTCGTGCGCCGAAGCGCTGGATCATGCCGATAAAGAATAGATCATTCTCCGGATCGATCCAGAACCATGTCCCAGCAGCCCCGCCCCAATAATAAGTGCCGGTACCGGCTGGGCTGTCCATGGCGACCGGATCAGAGATGATGGCGAAGTCGATGCCGAAATCGCGACGCTTCGGCGTGAAGACACTTCGCTGCGTGCCATCAAATTCCACGCCTGCATTTGGCGGCAACTGGTTTGTCCGCATCAGGGCCACCGTGTCCTCCTGCAGAATACGATGACCGTCCAGCGTGCCACCATTGAGCATCATCTGGCAGAACCGGGCATAGTCGTCGATCGTGGACACGAGCCCGCCGCCCCCCGATTCGAAGGCGATGGTGGACTGCCTGAACTGAACAGTCTCGGTGTAGAATGGCTCGAACCGATCCCGCTCGGAGGCATAGTACACGACGTCGGATAGCCGGTCATACTCCGCTTCGGGAACATAAAATCCGGTATCATCCATGCCCAGCGGCATGAGGACATTTTGCTTGAGGTAATCGCCAAGAGACAATCCCGAGAATTTTTCTACCAGGTAACCCTGAATGTCGACCGAGACCGAATAGTACCAGATTTGCCCCGGCTCATGCAGCAAGGGGATACCTGCGACCTTGTCGATGAAGGTCTGCGGATCAGGCGATTTGAGGACATTCTGCTCTCGAAATTGGGCATTGGCATAATCATCTCCACCAAGGCCGTAAGCGAAACCGGCCGAGTGACTCATCAGTTCCCGCACGGTCGCGGGGCGCGATGGGTCTTTCAGGATCGGTGTTCCGTCTTCATGCTCGCCCGCCAGCACTTTCAGCGCTTCAAATTCAGGGATGTATTTTGTGATCGGATCGTCGAGGTCAAACTTGCCATCTTCATGGAGCTGCATCAGGGCAACGCCCGTGATCGGCTTGGTCATGGAATAGATCCGGTACAGCGTGCCCGGTTGCACGGGTGTCGATGTTTCAACATCCCTCACACCGTACTGACCATAATGAGCAACCTCACCATCTTTGACGAGCAGGGCCTGAAGGCCCACGACATGCCCGTCCGAGACGAACTTCTGCAGGCGTTCGTCGAGCGCATGCAGTCCATCCGAGCTGAACGCCGTGGCGGACCCGGCAGGAGCAAGAGGCGGCCAGTCTGCTAACTCATTCTGTTCCGCCATTGCGGGCAGCGCCGTGAGAGACAGCGCCGTCAAGGCGAAGGCAAACCCGGTGAGACACCGACGACAGGCTTCCAATTTGAGCATTGCGCGCATTCCTTTTCTTCCCGCAGGACCAGACCATGACCAATGCATTTAGGAGAGACAAGCGGGAACGTATTGAGGCTGCGCGCATTGCAGTTTTCAATACCCAATTGATTGAAAGGACACGCCATGAAACGTCATGCCACCGCCCATTGGTCCGGAAACCTCGCGGACGGCACGGGCTCGCTCACGACGCAGAGCGGCGCGCTGTCCGATCACGCCTACTCCTTCAAGGCGCGATTTGAAGATGAGAGCGGCACGTCGGGTACTAATCCGGAAGAATTGCTCGCCGCCGCACATGCGGGCTGTTTCACCATGCAGCTCTCCCACCTGCTGGCCGAGAACGGAACACCTGCCACCGATCTGGATACGAAATGCATCGTGTCGGTCGAGCCGAAAGAGGGTGGCGGATTCGAAATCACGCGCAGCGCCTTGACGCTTACGGCCGTGGTTGAAGGCATCGAACAGGATGATTTTGACGCCATCGCCGACAAGGCCAAGAACGGCTGCCCGATGTCGGTCGCCCTCGGCGCCATCGACATCACGCTTGGCACCCAGCTCCAGTAACCCTTTCAGAGGATCAAGACCCATGGCACCGGAACTCTTATATGGCGTAGGCGCGCTGCTCTTGCTGATCGCCCTGATCTGGGGGGTCAGCCGGGGCCGACTGAAATCCCGCACCGCGGAAGCGGTCAGCGAGGAAGGCACGCGCGAGATTTACCAGGAGCCCGAACGGTTTGATGACGAGCGGCGCGAAGAACTGAAACGCGCTGCAGAGTCTGCCGAAGCGGCCGCTGAAAAGCGCGACAAGACGGATGGGGCCTGAGTCTGATACTGTTTGGCAGGCCTGAAGGTGGAACTTAGCCGGGCAAATTGCTATCTAGGGGGCAGATACAGGTATTTCCGCCCCTGAAAGGCTCCGACTGATGACTGACACTTCCCTCCTGCTGCCGATGCGCACGGGCGAAATTCGCATTCACGATGCCGAAGGCTTCGCAGGTATGCGCAAGGCGGGACGTCTCGTGGCTGAATGCCTCGATATGCTGGTGCCGGAAGTGAAGCCCGGCGTGACTACCGAACATCTCGACAATCTGGTGCGGGAATTCGTCATGGATCATGGCGCAACCTCCGCGACGATCGGCTATCGCGGCTACCGCCATGCCAGTTGCATTTCACTCAACCATGTCATCTGTCACGGTATCCCCAGCGCCAAGCCGCTGAAGGAAGGCGATATTGCCAATATCGACGTCACCCTGATCATTGATGGCTGGCATGGCGACCATTCGCGCATGTATGGCGTCGGCAATGTGAAGCGGAAGGCCGAGCGCCTGATGGATGTGACCTATGATGCGCTCATGGCCGGCATCGCGCAGATCCGCCCCGGCAAGCGCTTTGGCGACATTGGCGGCGCGATCTCCGAAATTGCCCGGCTGAATCGCATGTCGGTCGTAGAGGACTTCTGCGGCCACGGCCTGGGACGCCTGTTCCATGACGAGCCAAACGTCGTCCACTCATCGGATTACAATACCGGCCCGGAACTGAAGCCCGGCATGTTCTTCACGGTCGAGCCGATGCTGAACCTGGGCCGCAAGGACGCTGCGATCCTGCCAGATGGCTGGACGGCCGTGACTCGCGACCGCCAGCTGTCGGCGCAGTACGAACATTCTGTCGGCGTGACCGAGGATGGTGTTGAAATCTTCAGCACATCCCCGAAAGGCTGGCACCAGCCTCACAAGGTCCAGCTTTAGCGGGCGCTATTCTTCGGGCGGCGGCGGCATATAGATTGGCGCGGCTTCCGGAGGCATCTTCTCCATCGCAATCGTGATCCCGTATTCGGCTGCAAGCTGGCCGATTACAGCGCCTGCTGCTTCGGCTGAATCCGGCTTGGCCTCCGCAATGCGCGGACCGGCATCATTCATGAAACCTTCAAAAGACCCACCGGTGGTGGTCATGATCAGCCTCGTGGTCTCATCGCTGCCATTCCAGAACATGTGCGTGTTGCCCCGGTTCAACGCAGCGAAGTCGCCCGGATAAAGCGACAGGATCTCGTCGCCCGACATGACACTGAGCGCACCGGACACGACGTAGAAATACTCATCCTCGCGCGTATGGGTATGTGGCGGTGACCCAGGGCTGCGCGGAGGCAGTTCAAATTCGTATACTGTCACATCGCCCGACGATTCTTCGGACGACAGCAATAGTCGGACAGGATGGAACGGGTTCTCGATGGCCTCCCCTGCTCCCGCAACGACAAGTTTGTCGGGATGCGCGTGAACATGATCTGCTGAAACACCGCGATGGTCATGGTCTTTCGGTTGGGTCATGCAAGCAGACAGCGCCAGCAAGCCAGCGCCGCAAAGCGCGATTTTATTCAACATGTTTCATTCTCCCACGGATTGTCCCTGGGGGAAGTCTATCTGCGACCATACAATTCTCAAGTTCAATCTGGGGCCACGTGATCTAAGTCACTTTATCGAAACGTCATTTCATGGTTTTTCAACCATAATGAGCACGTCCCCCGAAGAACCCCACTGGAAAGGTCATCGCGACCGATTGCGAGGCAAACTGCTGACGCGCGGCGCAACCGCGCTGAGCAATTACGAAGTGCTCGAAGTCTTGCTCATGGCCTTCATCCCGCGCCGGGATGTCAAACCCATCGCGAAAGCGTTGGAAGCCCGCTTTGGCAGTCTGTCGGCCATCCTCGCTGCCCCGACATCCGACCTCATCAAGGTCAACGGTGTTGGCGAGACAGTCGCGGCGTATCTCAAGGCCATTGCAGAGCTCAACGCCCGGGCGTCCAGAGAGACGATCCAGAAGAAGCCCGCCATTTCCTCCTGGTCGGCGCTCATCGATTATGTTCGCACCGAACTCCAGCACGAAAAGCGCGAACAGTTCCGCATCCTGTTCCTGGATCGGAAAAACCAGTTGATCGCCGACGAAATCATGGGACATGGCACGGTCGACCATGCGCCCGTCTATACGCGTGAGGTCGCCCGCCGCGCGCTGGAGCTGCATGCATCAGCGCTCATTCTGGTGCACAATCATCCGTCAGGTGACCCCACACCGTCGCGCGCAGACATCGACATTACCCGCGAAATCATTGATGCACTCGATCCATTCGACATCACCGTGCACGATCATCTGATTGCCGGCACGGGCGGCGTCACCAGCCTGAAATCAGCCGGACTGATCTGATCAGGACACCAGACTGTCGCGCGCCATTTTCTGAACAGCCGTAATATAGGCGGCCTGCGACCATCCGCATTCGAACCGCAGCTTTTCCCACACTTCGACTGACAACAGCGCCCAGAGCAAATCCGTTGCCTGCTCGACTGAATAGTCGGGCATAAGCCGGTCTGCGGCCTTGAGCGCCATCACAGCGGCTTCACATCCATGCCGTACGGCTTGCATTCGGTCATTCCAGGCAGCCGCAGCGGCGTCGTCGGTGTCTCGCATGGCGATCAAGGCGCGCCCCACTCCGTGAATTTCCGGAATATAGTTCCCCCACGCCTCTACCCACAAATCCAGACGGTCCGTTCCTTTGGCCTTACGGCTCGCCGCAAGACGTTCGTCTATGTTTCGGACTTCGTCCATATAACGCGCCGTCCCGGTCAGCAGGTCCGCGCGTGTCGGGAAATGAAGATAGACGGCCTGGCGGCTGATGCCGGCAGCCTTGGCGATATCGCTCATGCGCACGCCGGACCCGCCAGATTCCTCCAGCAATTTCCATGTAGCGCGCATGATTTTTTCGCGGGTTTCGAGATTCTCACTTGACATGATGTCAATCTATAGGCACTTGACGCCATGTCAACTTTACATCGTGTCAAGCAAAGGAGATTGAACATGACACAGCACCTTCATAACCAGACAACGCATCGCGGGCCCGTGCTCGTATTGGGTGGCACCGGAAAGACCGGTCGTCGGATTGTCGGCCGGTTGCGCGAGCGGGGTATTGATACCCGGGTCGGATCAAGGTCCGGCTCGCCCGCCTTCGATTGGGATGAGCCGTCCGGCTGGGACGCCGTGCTGGCTGGCATGAGCGCGGTATATATCAGCTACACGCCTGACCTCGCCGTGCCCGCCGCCAAGCAAGCGATCCGGCACCTTGTCGAACGCGCAAAAGCGCAGGGCGTGCAGCATCTCGTCCTGCTGTCTGGACGCGGAGAGCCAGACGCCCAGGCCTGCGAGCGCATCGTGCAGGAAAGCGGTCTCGACTGGACCATTGTGCGCGCCAGCTGGTTCAATCAGAATTTCTCCGAAGGCGATTTCCTGCCGCTGGTCCTGTCTGGTGACATCACACTGCCGGCTGGACATGTGCCGGAACCGTTCGTGGATGCCGAGGATATTGCCGACGTGGCCGTCGCGGCTCTCACCGAGACCGGACATATTGGCGAAGTCTACGAAGTGACCGGTCCCCGACTGATGACGTTTGACGAACTGGCCAGCGAATTGTCACGCGCAACCGGCCGCAAGATCAGTTTCGTCCGTGTGCCTGCTAATGAATTTCTTCAAGGGGTTCGCCAGGCTGGCGCTCCGGAAGACATGATCTGGCTGCTCGACTACCTATTCTCCACCATACTTGATGGCCGCAATGCCCAACTCTGTGACGGTGTGGAACGGGCCCTGGGCCGACCGCCAAAGGACTTTTCCGACTTCGCCAACGAAGTCGCCGCCTCCGGGCTCTGGAGCGCCGCTGCGTGACGCCCGCCTCACTCACCCCGCATGTCCGTAGCTGACTGATCCTCTTCGGCGGGCATGCCACATCCAAGGAATCAAANNATCAAACTCATGACGACCCATCTCTTTGTCTATGCCTGCCTCACCATCGGACTTTCTGCCGCACTCGTCGGCGGTGTGTTTCAAGCCTTCTCCGATTTCGTAATGGCCGGCCTCATCCGCGCCGCGCCAGCTGGCGGCATCGACTCCATGCAACAGATCAACCGGACAGTGTTTCGCTCGGCATTTCTGGCGATCACGTTGGCATTGGCACCTATCATGCTCGCCGCCTCCCTTTATGCCTGGCAAAGCCTGGAAGGGTCACCAAAGATCCTGATACTGATCGGAACCGCGATCTACGTGACGACCGTGCTCGGGGTCACCATGTTCGGCAACGTTCCGATGAATAAACATCTCGACGGCCTTACGCCTTCTTCGCCGGATGCCGCGATCTATTGGAAGAAGTTCGGTACCGTCTGGACAGGGTGGAACCATGTTCGCACTTTCGGGGCGATTATTGCCGCCATCTGCTTCCTGCTAGCTGCAACTGGCTTGCCCGACACCCTTGCTGCCATGACTTAGCTCTGGCCGAACCGGCGCACCAGGTTGGAAATGCTCTTCGACAGAACCAGCATTTCCGGAGACTGAAGATCCAGCCTGCCCGACAGGCTGGATCGCAGATTCTCAAGATCAAAGATAATCTCCCGTACCGCCGCATCTGGCACGCTGCTCTCAATCCAGCCAACACAGACGAGCCGCTTGCCGGAAGTCACCGGCGCAACCCGGTGCAGACTGGTCGATGGATAGAGCACCATGTCTCCCGCGTCCAATTTGATGGACTGGGTCATCCCCGCCAGATCGATCTCCAGCTCGCCCCCCTCATAGTCGCCCGGATCGGACAGGAAGAGCGTGAAAGAAAAGTCCGTGCGCAAGCGCGACTCCCCTGCTCCCATGAATGGATTGTCGACATGATGACCGTATCCGCCGCCCTCCTCGGTCCGGCTGACAATCAGTTTCGAGAACTGGCGTGGCTGGGCCGCCGCACGCAGAACAGGGTGTCGCTCCACCTTGGCCTTGAGGAGCTGGCGAACCTGCGCGCCGGTACGGGATGTCAGATCCGCTTGCTGGTTGCGCTTGACCGCCCGGGCCATGCCACCGGCCGTTTCTGCGCCATCGCGCCAGCCGAGCGTTGCGACCAGATCGCGGACATCACGCAGGTCGGCCTCATCGAGTACATTGGAAAGGGTCAAAAGCATGTTGCGCCTACTTGCGAATAATTTGCATTTGCGTCATTCAGCGCTATAGCAGATCGACGCAAAGAGGAAGTATATCATGGCCTTTGACACCAAACTGAAGCAGTGGACCAGTCTTGGTCTGGGCACCGTCCTGATGACTGGCGCGCTTGCAGGTTGCAGTGAGCCTGCCGCCCCTGCCGACGAGGCAGGCACAGAGATCGCGCAGCCTGAAACGCCTGCAGAAGTGGATCCAACCGCAGAAGCCAACACACTGGCCACTGAAGGCGGTGAAGGCGAAGGCGGTGTGACCATTGACGCCGCCTATACCGACCCGGTCGTCTACAAGGCCGCGCTGGCCATTGCAGCAGCCCACGTTTTGGCCGCGCGCGACGCCTACGCCAAAGGCGAAACGACCGCCGCGGCTGAAATGTACGCGCATCCGGTCTCCGAAGTCCTGTTCGACATGGAGCCGGTCTTTGCAGCTCAAGGCGTCGCCGACTTTACAGACCTGTTTACAGACACGTCTGCAGCGGTCTTTGCAGGGGAAAGCCAGGAACAGATCAACGCCCGCACGGACGCCATCCTTGCCGCGCTCGACAAAGCCGCCGAGAGCGCCCCCGCCACCGACATGTCCGATGCCATGGTCAGCGCCCATGTCGCCTCTGACCAGATCGATCGCGCATCCGACATGTATCGCCTGTCGCTCGATTCTGATTTCTACGAGACGTATCTGGACGGCTACGGCTTCTATCAGGCCGCCGAGCGCGCCTTTACGCAAGCGGAAAGCGACATCACGGCCGAAAATTCCGATGCAGCAGAATCCATTCGCGCGGCGCTTGGCCTGTTGGCTGAAGCCTACCCGACCGCGCTTCGCCCTGACCCAATGGACGCTGATGCTGCAGCCCTCGCCGTTGCGGCGTCGGAAGTACAGTTGGCGCTGAGCCAGTAGTGGCAATTTGACCTCCGCAAGGCCTTGCTCGCACACTGTCGCAGAGTAAGGCCTTGCGCCCCCCGCACATGTCATTACCGTAGGGGGACATGTAGAGAGGCGCCGCCAAGACGCGCCCGGTATTTTCGGGAGGATTTTCGGCGGATGACCGACACGACAGCTGGCCAAACGGCCACGGGCGGACACATCACAGGCTTCGGTTCAAAAGGGTATCGCACCTATGTGCTGATCGCCCTGATGTTGGTCTACACGCTGAACTTCATCGACCGAACGCTCATTTCGGTCGTTGCCCAGCCGATCATCAACACATTTCAGCTGAATGACACGCAATGGGGCCTCTTGTCCGGGCCGCCCTTCGCATTGTTCTATGCCGCTATGGGCATTCCGATCGCGATGTGGGCTGACCGCGCCAATCGCGTATTGATCATTGCGCTCTGCATCATCGTCTGGTCCGTCATGACAGCGCTTTGCGGGGTCGCTTCAGGCTTCATCTGGCTACTCGTCTTTCGCGTCGGCGTTGCCGTCGGCGAAGCAGGCTGCACACCGCCCGCCAACTCGTTGATCACTGACTATTACCCCCCGAAAAGCCGCGCGGGTGCGCTCGGCATCTATTCCATGGGCGTCACGCTTGGCGGCGTGCTTGCGCAACTCTTCGGCGGCACGATTGCCGGCATCAAGGGGGCTGATTTCGGCAACTGGATCGGTTCGCTCGGTCTTGGGGGTTTGTTTGGTAATCTCGACTGGTCGACCGTGGAAGGCTGGCGTATCGCGTTTGTGGTTGTCGGCGCGCCGGGCGTGCTGATCGCGATCATCCTGATGTTCACCATCAAGGAACCTCCCCGCGGCTATTCCGACCCGCCCTCGGCAAAGGGCAATGGCAAGGCCCCTTTCTTTGATGCCTTCCGTGAATTTTCTGCCAAGCCGACATTCTGGTGGCTATCGCTCGGCGCCGCTCTGGTGGCCTTTGTCGGCTATGGACTGATCAGCTTCCAGGCACCTTTCCTCCAGCGCGTTCATGGTATTGATGTGCGCGACGCTGCCGTACTCTATGGCGCGCCGCTGGCTGCAGTTGCCGCTCTCGGCACATTCCTCGGCGGGTACATCTCGGAAAAGCTCGCAGGCCGCTACTCCACGATCTCGGCATGGCTGCCCGGTGTCGGCCTGCTGATTGCCGTGCCCGCCTATGTTGGTGCCTTCTTCGCCCCGACCATCGAGATCGCCTTTGGTCTGTGGATCATCGCGGGCACGATGCACTACGCCTATCTTTCCAGCCAGTACATGGTCGGCACGGCCATTGTCAGCCCACAGTCGCGCGCCACCACGATTGCCGTGCTGCTGCTGATTGTCAGCCTGATCGGCAATGGCATTGGCCCGCTCTTTGTCGGGGCGATGAGCGATTTCTTCATGGGACAGGAAATCGGCAAAGCCGGCCTGTCAGCCTTTGCGGACGCCTTCAATCCGCGCCTCTGCGGCACGGACCCGGCTGCCCTCGGCGCGGAAGGCCCTGAGCTTTGCCGCGCCTATGCCAATGGCCTGCGCCACTCCATGGCCGCGACGGTCTTGTTCTTCATCGTCGCCGCATTTTGCTACTTCATGGCTTCGCGTTCATTCATGAGGGATCGGTACAATCCCGATTCCCCAGCCGCCGACATGAATTCCTGAAACACAGCGACGGAAAGACACAAGTAGAATGACAGACACGACCGCTGCGCTCGACGAGAAACCCGGTTTTGAAACCGGCTATCGCACCAAGGGATATCGCGCCTATGTGCTCGGCTCCCTGCTCATCGTCTACATCTTCAATTTCATTGATCGGTCCATCTTCGGCATCCTGACCGATCCGATCCGCAACAGCCTTGGTCTGGAAGACTGGCAGATGGGTCTGCTCGGGGGTCTGGCATTCGCCACGTTCTACACCACGCTCGGTATTCCGATTGCCCGTTTTTCGGAGAAGACGAGCCGCATGATGATTATCGTGGCCTCATTGACGATGTGGAGCCTGATGACCGTCCTTTGCGGATTTGCCGTCAGTTTCGCGACCATGTTTGCCTTCCGCCTTCTGGTCGGAGTGGGTGAGGCAGGGTGTACGCCGCCGGCGCAATCTGTCATCGCCGACTATTTCAAGCCCGGTAGTCGGGCGACCGCCGCCTCAATCTACGCGCTTGGCGTGCCGCTTGGTGGCATGTGCGCCGGTCTCGCCGCAGGCCCGATCAATGATTATGTTACGGGCGAGAATGTCCACGCCCTGCTGGAAGGCTGGGGCTGGACTTGGGTCGCCGACATGATCGACTGGAAGAGCCTCGAAGGCTGGCGCATTGCGTTCATTGCGGTCGGCCTGCCCGGCCTGGTGTTCGCGCTGATCATCGGCCTCACGGTCAAGGAGCCGCCGCGCGGCTACACCGATCCGCCGAATGCTGCGAAGCCGGAACGGGAATCCTTCGGCGCCGCACTGAAGAAGCTCAGCAAGAAGCCGACCTATGTGCATGTCGTCTTTGGCGCAGCGCTCGCCTCATTTGCAGGATACGGGATCGCGGCCTTCTCCACCTCCTTCCTGCTGCGCACGCATGAACTGACCCTCACACAAGCCGCCCTCATCTTCTCTCTGGTGCTGGGCCTGATGGCTGCCATTGGTGTGTTCCTATCTGGCTTCCTCGCTGATCGCCTCGCGAAACGCTACCCGACGGCCCTGTCCTGGATGCCTGCTCTCGGCATGGGCCTGTCGGTGCCGCTCTACTGGCTCGGCTATCTCAGCCCGTCGGTCGCGCTGATGCTGCCACCGCTCATGGCCGCCGCCATGCTGCACTATTTTTATCTCGGGCCAATGTATGCCGTCTCAGCCGGCGTCGTGGATGCGCGCACGCGGGCGACCGCCGTGGCCATCACGCTCTTTGCCGTCAACCTGATCGGACTCGGCCTTGGCCCCACCCTGATCGGTCTGTTGTCCACAGTGCTGAAGACGATGATGCTGTCGGGTGCCGATCTCGGTCTGACACTGGACCTCTGCAAGGAAGCTGCAAGCCTCAGCGCCGACCAGGTTGCCGCCTGTACCAGCGCCGACGCACGCGGCCTGCAATGGTCGATTATCATCTTCGCATCGATCTATGGCTGGGCAGCAATCCACTATCTGCTGGCTGGGAAGACGCTGCAGCGTGACATGGTCGCCAAGACCGCCTAATCGGTCTTCATGGCTGTTTACACTCAGGTTTCAGACGACGCGCTGGCGGCGTTTCTCGACGAATACAATCTCGGCAAGGCCCTGTCTTTCAAGGGCATTGCCGAGGGCGTCGAGAATTCGAACTACTATCTCGAAACCACGACGGGCCGGTTCATTCTTACCCTGTTCGAAAAACGGGTGAATGCGGATGACCTGCCCTATTTCATTGGCCTGAAACAGCATCTGGCGGGCAAGGGCTTCCCCTGCCCGGAGCCCATCCTCGCGAAAGACGGCAAAGCGCTCCGCACGCTCGAGGGACGGCCCGCGGTGATCGTGTCTTTCCTTGATGGACTCTCGCCGAAAAAGCCGACTCCCGCCCAGTGCCGTGGTCTGGGGGAAGGTCTCGCGCGGATGCATGTCACGCTTTCTGATTTTGAAATGACCCGTCCCAACAGTCTTGGTCCATCGGCATGGCCGCGCCTCTGGGCAGGCCAGTCGGACGAGGCCGAAAAACTGCAACCCGGCTTGTCAGCCCTGATCGACGAAGCCCTTGCTGATATCGCAGAGGCCAAGCCACAAAGCCTGACCCTGCCGCGCGGGACCATTCATGCCGATCTCTTCCCGGACAATGCGTTTTTCCTGGGCGAAGACTTTTCCGGCATTATCGATTTCTATTTCGCCTGCACAGATGCGCTCGCCTATGACCTCGCCATCTGCCTGAATGCGTGGGCCTTTGATGACAATCCAGGGCGCGGCGCCATCGACTACAATTATTCCAAGGGCGCAAACCTGATCGCAGGCTATGAGAGCGTGCGCCCGCTGCAGCCAACTGAGCGCGACGCCCTGCCCCTGCTGGCACGCGGCGCAGCATTGCGTTTCTTCCTGACGCGGATGGTGGACTGGACCTCGACGCCTGAGGGCGCCCTCGTAAAGCCCAAGAATCCCCTCGAATATGCCTGCCGCCTCGCCTTTCATCGCAAGGTGACGAGTGCGGAAGGCTATGGTGCATGACAGAGTTCGGCCCGAATGGCGAGGTGGTGGGAACCAATCATCGCGCCCGTCCGGCTGACTATCGCGCCCTCGGTCCGGACCGAAAGATCCGCCGGGTAAAACTCGGACTGCTCCTGTCTTCGCTGGCAGCGTGTCTCGGCGTTACACTGATCGGCCTCGTCGTGACCTTTGTCTTCGGCGTGCTGGAAGGGGTTGGCCTATTGCCCACCATGTTCGACCGCCCAAATGGCGGCTTCGTGATGGGCATCCAGATGGCGGCCATGATGGCCCTGTTCAATTTCATCCTCTTCTTCGTCACTGTGCCGGCAGCATGGCTGGCCATGGGTCTGTCCATCGGCAGGTTCCCGCATCAGGGAATCGCGGCCCGCGCGCCCTACTTGCGCTGGGCCAGCATCTGGGGCGCCCTGCTCGTCGGTGGCACGACAGGGGGATTCGGCGTGACAGCGTCGCTGTTGACCGGCCTCGGCGCAGCCCTCACCGGCGCCTGTATCGGTGCGCTGGCCGGCCTCGTCTGCGGCCTGCTCTTTCTCGCCATCGTCAAGCCCGCGCAACAACTGCATGAGGCAGACATCAGCGTCTTCTGATGCTTGACGGACCCGCCAAAGCCCCGCACCTGAAAGCCATGACTGACAAGATCGAAATCTGGACAGATGGTGCCTGCAGCGGCAATCCCGGCCCCGGCGGCTGGGGCGCCCTGCTCGTGGCAGGCGACAACCGCAAGGAACTCTGGGGCGGCGACAAGGCCACCACAAACAACCGTATGGAAATGCTGGCCGTGATCGAGGCGCTGAACGCGCTGAAAGGTCCGTCCAGGATCACCCTGCACGTCGATTCCACTTATGTGAAAGACGGCCTGACCAAATGGATACATGGCTGGAAACGCAATGGCTGGAAGACCGCCGCAAAGAAGCCGGTCAAGAATCAGGATCTCTGGATGGCGATGGACGAAGCCTGTCAGCGCCATGACATCACCTGGAAATGGGTGAAGGGCCATGCCGGTGACCCCGGCAATGAAAAAGCCGACGAACTGGCCCGGCGCGGCACGGAAGAGGCGCGCGGACGCTAGGCGCGGACCACCAGTCTCTCTGCGGCTCGCTTCAGCGCCGTATCATCCAGGCTCTCCAACCTGACCATATCTACCGGCGCATCGTCGCGCCGTTTGCGGCTGCGCGCATAGAGTGGATCGTAGTGCCGGTCCATCAACTGGCGCGCCAGCGCGCGATAGTCTCCCGCCTCCGCCAATGCCTGCCACTCGGCCAGCGTCTCTTTCGACTGCAGGCCCTTCAGCTTGGCGAGCGCTTCCATCAGCCGGTCCTTGTCCCGGATGATGTCTTCATAGGCAGAGAGCAGGAAGTCTGCCCGCACGTCTGAAGGAACCCTCATCTCAATGCGCGGCGCCGCCAGCATGGAGTGCCACAGGCGCCGGGGCACGCGGCAGCGGCCGACCCGCGCGGACTCCGCCTCGACAAAGACCGGACGGCTCAGATCGAACTGACGCAACTGCTGCCAGATGCCGCTTTCGAACAAGCGCTGCGCTGGCTGTGGCGCGTCATCAAAATCACCAAAAGCCGAACCGCGATGATGGGCGAGACCTTCAAGGTCAATCACCTGCCCGCCAGCCGCTGCAATGGCCTGCAACAACGCCGTCTTGCCCGTGCCGGTCTGACCATCGATCAGGCGCACCGGCAGCCGGCTGTCCTCATGCTCCAGCCCTGTTACGACTTCCCGCCGCCACGTCTTGTACCCTCCCTTCACCACGCCGCTCGGCCAGCCGACCGAGGACAGGATCGTCGCCATGGAGTTCGAGCGCATTCCGCCACGCCAGCAATAGACCAGCGGTCGCCAACTCTTCGGCTTGTCTGCCAGCGCGGTCTCCAAGTGGTGCGCAATATTGCGCGCCACAATTGCGCCACCGACGCGATTGGCGCGGAACGGGCTCTCCTGCTTGTAGATGGTGCCAACGCGCGCGCGCTCTTCATTCGACAGCACCGGCAGACTGATGGCGCCCGGCATGTGGTCATCCGCGAACTCGGCCGGAGAGCGCACGTCAATGATCGCATCGTAGCGCGACAGGTTTTCCGGGCTGATATCCGTAACGGTTTCGAGATAAGGCATCTCTCTTCGATTAGCAGGTTTTGTTTGCCCCGCCAGTGCCCGGCGCGGTAAGCCTGCAGCCCGAGAGGATCCCATCATGCCCGACCATCACACTGAACCCCGCCTGACATCCCTCGCCCATGGGGGCGGCTGTGGCTGCAAGCTCGCGCCGAATGTGCTGGCGGATATTCTCAGTGAGATGCCCCTGTCACTTGGCCATTCAGACTTGATTGTGGACGCGGGCAAGAGCGATGATGCGGCCGTCTACCTCATCAACGAGACAACCACGCTCGTTGCCACGACCGACTTCTTCACCCCCATCGTCGACGACCCGCATACATTCGGGCGCATCGCCGCAACCAATGCCCTGTCGGATATCTTCGCGATGGGGGCGAAACCCATCTTTTGTCTCGCCATTGTCGGCATGCCCATTGGCAAGATTGCCAATGAGACGATCCGCGCCATTCTTGCGGGCGGGCGCAGCGTGGCCGAGGCCGCCGGTGCGCCCATCGCGGGCGGGCATTCGATTGACTCCGCCGAGCCAATCTACGGCCTCGTAGCCCTCGGCATGGGCCATCCCGACAAGTTGCTGTTGAACTCCAACGCACAGGCGGGCGATGTCCTGATCCTTGGCAAACCACTCGGCATTGGCATCTATTCCGCCGCGCTGAAACAGGAACTCCTCTCCCCTGCCGAGTATGACGAAATGGTCGCCTCGACGACACGGCTCAATACGCCGGGCACGGAACTCTCAGAAATTTCTGATGTTCATGCCGCAACCGACGTGACCGGATTTGGCCTGCTCGGCCATGCCAGCGAAATGGCGCGCGGGTCCGGCCTTCAGATCGTTATCGAGAAAAACAAGGTCCCTGTCTTTGAAGGCGCCCGTCGCCACGCACAGTCAGGCATCAAGACCGGCGCGTCCGGCCGCAACTGGGATTCGGTATCTCATATGGTCACGGGACAGATGTCCGCGATGGAGACCGACCTGCTCTGCGACCCGCAGACCAGCGGCGGGCTGCTCGTTTCCTGTTCGCCCGAGGCGGCGCACTCGGTATTGGAAACCTTCCGCCGCCACGGCCATGTCGATGCGGCCATCATCGGTCGGGTAGAGTCAGATGCCGCCAGCGTTCGCGTTGAATAACGCAAGTGTGACCCCACAAGGTCTGCGCTCATGCTAGGTCTGCTTGTCCAGACGTCAGGAGAATTTCATGCGCTTTAGCCTCGCTGCCATCTCTATCGCTGCGCTTGCCGCATGTGGCCCATCCGTGGCTGCGCCCGGCAGTCTTGCTGACGTCAAGGAAATCACTGCGCCTGCTGAAGACACGAAAGTTCTGGCAGTCCTGAGCTATGCCAGCTGGTGTGGCAGCTGCAAGATGCTCGATCCCAAGGTCGAAACCGTGCGGGCCTCAAACCCGTTTGACGGCGCTGAGTTCTTCGCCCTTGACTATTCATCCAAGGATGACGCTGCCTATTTCGCAGACGCAGAGACGCTCGGCATCGCTGGCACGATGCGCGAAATCTTCCCGGACAAAATAAAGACCGGCCAACTCTATCTGATTGACCGGTCTTCTGGAGATGTGATCGGCACCGTGACAAAATCTATGTCAGAAGCTGAAATCGCTGCCGCGATCAAGGCTGCGCTATCCTGAGATTCAGGACACCGTGCAGGCGCTGTCGTCCTTGTTCAGCTCACGGCGAACCTGATCGATATAGGTGCCCGTCATTTCGAAATCACTCCGAGTGATACCATAGGCCGGACTGCTGCCATCCTCGATGAAATCACTCATCAGGCGACCGGCGGCGTCTTCCAGGCCCAGGCTCTCATCTTCGCGAATGTCCGCGACGACCTGGCTGACTTTCAAAATGTCGGCCTGATCGTCTTCGGACTTATCAGCCAGCAGGGTCTGGTAGCAGCCGCAATAGACTTCGATCGTATCGCCGTCCTCGGCGAGATCTTCCACAATCTCCGGATCCCCCGCCAGCATGGTATTGCAAACAGATGCTGCGTTATTGTCGCTTGAGACGCCCATACCGCAGGCGGCGAGAGCGAGACAGGCACTGGCGAAAAGGGGGATACGGATCATGAGAAAGTTCTTTCAGAATGGATCAGGCCGGAACCTTGCCCGACAGCATGCCTGCCAGACGGTTTGTGATGATATCTTCAGCTTCTTTCATGATTCGGTCGATCAGTTCCTTACAGGTCGGAATGTCGTGGATCAGACCGGCGACCATGCCGCAGGACCAGGCACCTGCATCCATTTCGCCTTCTTTCATGATGCGCGGATAGACGCCTGCGACCTCTTCGATAATGTCTTCGAATTTGAGGTCTGCGCCCAGCTTGCGCTCTTTTTCCAACAGGCGCTCAACCGCAACATTGGTCAGCACGCGCTCGGTATTGCGCAGCGGACGCATGACAAGGCGGGTATCGAGTTCGGACGCGGCAACGATGGCATCCTTCACATTCTGGTGCACGGGGGCTTCCTTCGTCGCGATGAAGCGTGTGCCCATGTTCATACCCGACGCGCCCATGGCGAGAGATGCCACGAGGCTGCGTCCATCCGCCTGACCACCTGAGGAAACGAATGGAATTTCCAGTTCATCCGCCGCACGCGGCAACAGGATCATGTTCGGGATATCGTCTTCGCCAGGGTGTCCGCCGCACTCGAAACCATCGACGGAGACCGCATCACAGCCAATGGATTGCGCCTTCAGCGCGTGGCGTACGGCGGTACATTTGTGGATCACCTTGATGCCGTGCTCTTTCAGGATCGGCAGGACCTGCACAGGATTGTTCCCGGCGGTCTCTACAACTTTCACACCGCCTTCGATGATGGCTTTCACATAGCCTGGATAGTCCGGTGCGTTGACGACCGGCAGGAACGTAAGGTTCACGCCGATCGGCTTGTCAGTCATGTCACGACTGCGCGCGATCTCATTGGCGAGGTCTGCAGGGGTTTTCTGCGTCAGGGCCGTAATGATGCCGAGACCGCCAGCATTCGACACGGCGGCAGCCATTTCGGCAAACCCGACATAGTGCATGCCGCCCTGGATGATCGGATGCTCGATTCCGAACATTTCTGTGATGGCAGTCTTCATGGCATATCCTCCTTGTTTCCGGCCTATCCTTGGCGGAAGGACGGCGCGGAAACAAGGCTGACATTGGGTAAAGAGTGCAAGTCGGCCTTAGCTGACGGGCGACCAGGACTTGTTCGGTTTGCTCCGGCGCTTCTGACCGTTGCCACCCTGACGTGAGCCACCCCCGCCGGATTCGGAACGCGCGGCGCTTCTATCGCCGCCATCCCGTGATCCACCGGGCTTGCCGCCCTTGTAGCCACCTTTGCCGCCACCACTGCCGGAGCGATTACGGTTCTGCGACTGGCCGCCCTGACGACGTCCGCCGCCCTGGCTTCTGCCACCGCCGCCGCGGCTCTGCTTGGTGTGCGGACCCGGCTCTTCCGGCAAGGACAGGTCGAGCGCCATGTCTTCGTCCAGATCAATCCGGTCGATCTTGCGACCAATCAGTTTTTCGATGTCACGCAGATATCCGCGCTCATCATTGCCCACGAAAGACAATGCAATGCCGCTTTTCCCGGCGCGAGCTGTCCGGCCGATGCGGTGAACATAAGATTCCGGCAGGTTCGGCATGTCCATGTTCACAACATGGCTGACGCCGTCGACATCAATGCCGCGCGCGGCAATGTCGGTCGCAACCAGGATCGGGGCCTTGCCCTTCTTGAAATTGTCCAATGCACGAATGCGCTGGTTCTGGCTCTTGTTGCCGTGGATCGCCTCAGCATACAGGCCTTCATTGGCAAGGTAGCGGACCACTTTGTCAGCGCCATGCTTGGTGCGGGTGAACACGATGGCGCGGTCCATGTCGTCCTCAGACAGGATTTCGGCCAGCAGGCGCGGCTTGGCCGTACCCTTTACCATATAGACCGCTTGGTCGATCTTTTCGGCAGGCTTGGAAACGGTGGCGACGGTCACTTCGGCCGGATCGCGCAGGAAATCATTCGCAAGCGAGCGGATTTCCTTCGGCATAGTCGCCGAGAAGAGCAGCGTCTGGCGGCGCGTCGGAATGGCCTTCATCACCTTACGGATCGCAGGCAGGAAGCCCATATCCATCATCTGATCGGCTTCATCCAGCACGACCGCTTCGGTACCGCTCAGATTCACGGCGCCGGTTTCCATATGGTCCAGCAGACGTCCCGGTGTTGCCACCAATACATCCACGCCGCGTGCCAGCGCACGGACTTGTCCGCCGGGCTTCACGCCGCCCACGACAATCGCCGTGGTCAGCTTCATCTGGCTACCATAAACGCGCACGCTTTCGGCAATCTGGGCGGCCAGCTCACGCGTCGGCGCCAGAATCAGGATGCGAGCCGCCTTGGAGACAGGGCGGCCAGGATTGGAGGCCATACGGCTGAGCAGCGGCAGCACGAAAGCTGCGGTCTTGCCGGTGCCGGTCTGGGCAATGCCCACAAGGTCGCGGCCTTCCAGCAGTGTCGGGATCGCCTGTTCCTGAATCGGAGTCGGCTTGGTATAGCCCTCAGCAGCAATCGCCTTGAGGACGGGCTCGGCGAGGCCGAGTTCGGTAAACTGTGTCAAATCAATACTTTCATGTGCGGGCGCCCAGCGGACTCAAAAGTCCGCGCGCCCTGTTAGGCTCTAAATTTTAGGAAGCCTGCTTTTGATCGGCATCCCGGTTGTTGGCGCACTCGACGCGAACCCGGAAAAGGCAACGATCAATGCGAGAGCAGCAGCTATTCGCCCTGCTACAGCGGCGTATGGCACGCTTTTGTGCAATGCACAAACGATATTAGCCGCTCAGAATTTCCAGCGCGCGCCGCGTGGCATATCGGCCACAAGGCTTTTGGCGGCCACCATGAACACCCGCTCCTGCCCCAATGCGAAGGCCATGGCCCCTTCCGGGAAGATCGATGCGAACGCTTCATCCAGCACGTTCAGTCCGCCCGTAAAGGCACCCATGGCGGGCATCACCAGCCGTGCGCCATCGCTGGCGAAGCAGCGCCGCCGTACCGAACGCCCCCGCCCGATGATCTTGGCTGCCGGATGCAAATGCCCGGACACCTCGCCGATTTCCCCCGTCGGCTCGTGCCGGAAGACCAGCGGCCCGATGCGCAGCACCTTGCTGGCGCGGCCGCCGAGATGGGCCGGCGGGTCCGGATCATGATTGCCCTCTACCCAGACCCAGTCATGCGCCGATGTCAGCGCCTGAATGCGCCGGGCATAGGGTTCCGGCAGGCGCAGCTCGGCCGCCCGATCATGGAAACTGTCGCCGAGCGAGATCACCGTCTTCGGTTGGAGGGTGGCGCACAGCCGCTCGACCAGCGACAGCGTCGCGCCCGTATCATAGGGCGGCAGCATCTGCCCCCGCGCCGCATAGGCACTGCCCTTCTCGAAATGGAGATCGGACACGACCAGCACCCGCTCCGCCGCCCACCACAACGCCCCCTCCGGCAGCGGCCTCAGCAGCTCCCCGGCAAGGTGCAGATGGGTTTCAACGGGTTTCGTGGCAGCGGCAGTCATGGATCGGGAATCTGGCCCGCAATGGCCCGGGGGTCAAATGACGATTGCCGTAATCTGTCAGCCCATAGCATCTCTGACCAGATCGGCTTCCGCTTCGCCCAGGATGGCGTCCTGCACGGATGCGCCTGAAACCGGTTCCTTGCCGATTTCCAGCATGACGGGTACGGCGAAGGGGCTGATCTTGGTGAGCGCCTGATGGTCGATCTTGTCACGGATCCGCACCAAGGCATCTGACAGGCGGCGTACATCCAGCAGGCCCGTCGCCGCGTCCTGCCGGGCGGCTTGCAGCAGGATATGGTCCGGCTCATGGCTGCGCAGCACGTCATAGATCAGGTCGGAGGAAAAACTCACCTGTCGTGAGTTCTTCTCCTTGCCGGGAAGGTTGCGGTGGATCAGGCCGGAAATCTGGGCGCAATGACCGAAGGTCCGCTTCATCAGCGCGCTCTCATCCAGCCAGCTTTCAAGATCGTCGCCCATCATGTCCGGATGGAACAGTGCGTCCATGTCCACTTTGGACATGTCCTCCATGCCCCACACCGCCATTGCATACTCACTGGCGACGAAACCGGTGGGTTTTGCGCCCATCCGCTCCAGTCGCCGCGTCAGCAACATGCCCAGCGTCTGGTGTGCCAGTCGCCCCTCGAACGGATAGCAGACAAGGTAATGCCGGTCGGCACGCGGGAAAGTTTCGACCAGCAAATGATCCGCTGGCGGAATGGTGGATTTCAGCTTCTGGACCTCGAACCATTCGCGCACAGGGTCGGGCAACCCCTCCCATTGCGCCGGATCATGAATCATCTTGCGGACGCGATCGGCCAGGAAGGTCGTCAGCGGAAACTTGCCGCCATTATAGGACGGGATCGCCGGACGGTCGCCGACTGCGCGCACAACCAGCGCATCCATACCGTCCACGCCGACAAGCCGCAGCACTTCGCCCGCGAAAAGAAATGTATCGCCCGGCGTCAGGGTGGAGAGGAAATACTCCTCCATCTCGCCCAGCTTGAGTCCGGCCCGCACGCTGCGCTTTTCGCCCGGCTTTTCCTTGCCGATGAATTGCGCCAGCCGCACGGCCAGCATGGGCGATTCCACAATTGCGCCGACATTCATCCGGTGGGCCTGCGCGTCGCGGGCCGTGCGCGCCACCCACACCCCGTCGGGCCGCCGCACAATGCGGTGGAACCGGTCATAGGTCTTCAGCGCATAGCCCCCGCTCGCCACGAAATCGACGATCCGCTCATAGGTCTCCCAGTCGAGCCACGCATAGGATGCGGCTCGGATAATATCCTCATAGAGTTCCTCCAGACGGAATCCGTCGCCACACGCCCGGCCCATGACATGCTGCGCCAGCACATCTAGCGAGCCCTCGCGGACCCCTTCCCCGTCAATCTCGCCGGCCTCGACCGCTGCCTCTGCCGCACGGCACTCCAGCACTTCGAACCGGTTCGTTGGCACAAGGACGGCCCGGCTAGCCTCGTCCATCCGATGATTGGCCCGGCCGATGCGCTGGATCAGGCGCGCGGCCCCTTTCGGCGCGCCCATCTGGATCACGAGGTCCACCTCGCCCCAGTCGATGCCGAGATCGAGCGTGGACGTACAGACCACCGCCTTCAGGGCGCCAGCCGCCATCGCCGCCTCGACCTTGGTGCGCTGTTCCCGCGCGAGTGAGCCATGATGCAACGCAATCGGCAGCCCGTCCTCATTGGCGTGCCACAGCTCCTGAAACATCAGCTCGGCCTGGCTGCGCGTATTGACGAAGACGAGCGTCATCGTCGCCTTCTTGATGGCCTCATACACTTCCGGCACGGCAAATCGCCCGGAATGCCCCGACCACGGAATTCGCTGTTTCGAGATCAGGATATCCACATCCGCCGAGACACCTCCCTCAGCGGTCAGGATACGTACCTCCCCTGCGCCGGAGCGAACATCCAGCCAGTCGGCCAGAGATTGCGGCTCGCGCACCGTCGCAGACAAGCCAATGAAGCGGCAGGCTGGAGCCCAGCTTGCCAGCGTCGCAAGGCCGAGCGCCAAAAGGTCGCCGCGCTTCGAGGCCGCCATCGCATGGATCTCGTCCACAATCACGCATTTGAGGTCGGCAAAGAATTCCTTGGCATGATCGGAGGCAAGAAACAGCGCGAGCTGTTCCGGCGTGGTCAGCAATATGTCCGGCGGCGTCCGTCTCTGGCGCTGACGCACATGGGAAGGCGTATCTCCCGTCCGGCTTTCGATCCTGATGCCCAGCCCCATGTCCTCGACCGGCCCCATCAGGTTGCGCTGCACATCTGCTGCCAGCGCCTTCAGCGGAGAGATGTAGAGCGTGTGCAAAGCAGGCCGGTCAGAGTTTGCCGCCCGCTTGCGCTCACTCAGTTCGATCAGGCTGCCCAGAAAGCCCGCCAGCGTCTTGCCGCCGCCGGTCGGCGCGATCAGCAGCGCGCTTTCGCCCCTCAGCGACCTCTCGGCCAGCGCCAATTGGTGCGGCCGCGCCTTCCAGCCACGCCCGGCAAACCAGGCCTCGAAAGGCTCTGGCAGCAGGAATGGGGAAACGGCGGAATCAGCCATGATTGAAATTAAGATCTCGCAAGAATTGCAGTAATCGGCTTGCTTTCACTATGCGTTCAGCTTGCCTCAGGCCAAACCTCTTTTTCAGACAACTATCATGAGACCCGCCATGTTCCGCTCCTTTGCCGTCTCCGCCAGCCTGATCGCGCTTGCGGCCCCTGCCCTTGCCCAATCACCCCTGGAACAAGCCCTCTCCGCCTCTGCCGACGGCCCGCTCTATGCGTTTGATCTGACGCTTTCCAGTGACGAGGTGGACGCGCTCATGCGGGTCGATCCAAGCCAGCCGGAAGGCGAGCGCCTCAGCGTGATCTCACCTGAGCCTGAAGACTGGAGCGAAGACTTCGCCAAGCGGGTCGAAAACATGAAAGCCAATACGGACGGCGAAATCTGGTGTCAGGATTTTGCCGAGAACATTCCCGCCGCCGATGCAAAACTTGTCAGTGAAACAGACACCACCGCCACCTACAGCTTTCGGCCAAAGCCCGGCGCAGAGCCAGATGACATGGACAAGGTCTACAAGCACCTCATCGGAAAAGTCGTCGTGGACAAAACTGCCCCCGGCATCCTCAATTATGAAATGGTGGCGGAAAAGCCGTTCAAGCCAATGCCTGTCGCGACGATCAAACAGTTCGAAATGAAAGTCGCGTGCGACCGCGCCCCGGATGGTCGCACCCATGTGGCCAGTCTTGATGTAACCGTCGAAGGCTCCGCCATGATGAAAAGCTTCAGCCAATCCGACAGGCAGCTCATCTCGAACCTGACGCCGATCCCGAATTCCGGGACCGGCTCCAGATAGGCGCTATTCCTCGAGGCCGTACTTTTCGAGGATTTCTGCGCGGATGGCATCCTTCGCGCGATCAGAACGGGCCCGGCGCGCATCGATTGTGGCCTGGATTTCCAACTCGATCTGCTCGCGCTGGGCTGCCTCTTCTGCGCGGGCGTCCTCTGCCGCCTGCAAGCTGAGCAGCACGTCGCGCGTGAACGCGTTGATATCAAACCGCGCCCCGCCAATCACATCAAAGCCGCGCCGCACAATGACGGCGTTCATGCTTGGCACGATCACGACATACTGGCCGCGATTGCCCGCCATGTAATAGGTGCCCGCCGGAATACCCTCGGCATCATTCATCAGCCAGAATTGCGCACCATAGCCGGGTCCGCTGGTTGGCTGTGCTGGTCCGGGGGCCGAAACGAATTGTGCCCAGCCTTCCGGCAGCAGGCGCTCATTGCCCCACACACCGTCCTGCAGGTAGAGCTGGCCGACCCGGGCGAGGTCGCGCGCCGTAGACCAGACCTGGCTGGACGAAACGAAGTCACCATTCCAGTCCACTTCCAGCGTCGTGTGAACCGCGCCGATCTTGTGCAGCAGTTTTTCATACGGGAAGCGATGATAGGAATCATCCGCGCCCAGAGATTCCCGGAATGAGCGCATCGCGATCAGCGTGTCATTGTTGGAATACTTGAACCGCGTGCCCGGCTTGGCTTCCATAACTTTCGAGGCGGCCTGATCGACCACGCGTCCGCCGCCAAAATAGATCCGGTCCGTGCGCGAACCGGTTTCACCACTGTCGAGCCCGCTCGCCATCTGCAGTAGGTCGCGCAACGTGATCTCGCGGCGCGGGTCCGCGCCATTGTTCCAGTCGGCGATGACGGCCGGGTAATCAAGATCAATATGCCCGTTCCGCCGGGCTGCGCCGAGGATCGTCGCAGAAATCGATTTTGCCACCGACCAGGTCCGCTGCGGCGTCTCATGATCAATGCCGCGAGCATAGCGCTCGGCCACGACCTGTCCGTCCTTCACGACAACCACGGCGCTGGTGCGTGTGCCATTGCCATAGCTGCGCTCGTCGAAAGCAAACGAGACCGGCGCTTCGAGGCGCTCGGCTTCTTCGATGCGCAACTGCACCTTAACATTTGAGCCGATGGCGCTGCCCCGGTCCTCGCCGGTGAAGTCCGGCCAGGCGGCAAAGCGCGGCAGGAAGTTCAGTGCGCCCTCTTCTGCGCCCACCGGCAGCTGGGTACAGCCGAAACCGGGACGCCAGGCCGCCATGCGCGGCGGCATCGTGTTGGAATAGGTCACCGAAACCAGCTTGCGCACAGGGTCGATCATCGCGTCCGGCAGCTTGTCGAAGCTGCGCTGGTAGTCGGGATAAATGCCCGACAACTCGTTCTGGCGGATTTCCTCCAGCGTCTGCCCCGCATTGAAGGTGGACGAGCAGATGAACCCGGCCTTGTAGCCGGCCGCCAGCGCATCATCCAGCGCCTGTGTCGATCCGCCCTCTTCAGCCAGAGCAGGCGTGGCCAGCACAGCCAGCGCAGACAGGGATACGAGACATTTCCGGATTGCGCGCATGCGTGATTCTCCTCTGGATCGGCCTGACTTTATGCACAGATGACCGTGTCGCAAGTGTGGCGGGACAGCTTTCGACTCAGTTTGGATATGTTTTTCGAAACTTCTTCCTTTAAGCGCACAGCGCGCTATCATAGCGGGAAATCGAAATCGTCTGGAGAAGGAAACAACATGAAGTTACGCGCTTCCGTCCTCGCCTCATTGACCGCTGCTGCGCTGACGCTTTGCGCATGCACCCAAATGCCTGCGACCGCTCCGTCCGTCACTTCTACCGCGATCCTGTCCGACAGAGCACCTCTTCAGGATCTGCTGGATGCAGGGTTTGACCTGGAACACGTCAATGACGACTTCCTGTTTCTGAAAAACGGGCCAGCCCTTTATCGCTGCCTGATCATCATGGGCGAAAGGCCGACCTTTTGCACACGCCTGTCATAGATTGCGCTGCCCATGTACCGCCAGGCCCTTGGCAACGGCGCCGAAGCGGTCACTCTCAGAGACCACAGCATTGCCAAACCGCCCCGCCAACCGGGCCTGCACCAGCGGAATGAAGGTCGACCCGCCCACCATGACAATGTCGGTGATCTGGTCCGGCGACACACCCGCCTTGTTCAGGCAATCCACTGCCACCGCATCCATCTGTGACACGGCTTCGTCAATCAGGCCCTCGAACGCCTGGCGCTCTACCACGCGCTCCAGCCGCAAATCGGGAGTGTCATAGACGAAAGCCTGTTGGTCGGTGTCGCTCAGGTCAATCTTGATCTGTTCGGTCCGCTTCGCATAGGCGTGGCCTTCATGGTGGCGCACAAGATAATCGAAGGCCCGGATCGCCCGGCTGTTCGGGCTGTTCTGCACCATCCAGCCGATCCGCTTCTGCACGTCCCGGGCATAGAGCTTGTTCAGGCTTTTCCAGTCCGACAGGATCGAATACGGCGCAGACGGCACCGGCAAGCCGTTCAGCTCCAGCGTCTCGCCATGCCCGAGCAGCCGCGACAGCTCGAAAAAGCTCAGCTTCTGGTCGAAATCATTGCCGCCCACATAAAGGCCGGTACTGCCCAGCACATCAAAACCGTCATTGTCCGGCGCGATTCGCACGACCGAGAAATCCGATGTACCGCCGCCGATATCCACGACGAAGACCAGCTTTTCCCGACCGCTCGGAAAGCTCACCGAACGTGCCGCCGCCACAGGCTCATCGAGGAACTCCACATGCGCCACGCCAGCATCACGCAGACAGGATTCCAGGATCGCCTGCGCGCGTCGGTCAAGGTCGGCGTCCCGGTCATTGAACGAGACCGGTCGCCCCTGCACGACTGACTCCACCCGCTCGCCTGTCTCGGCTTCCGCCCGGGCGATCACCCGGCGCAGGAAATGCGCGATCACGTCCCGGAACGGCAAGCGACGGCGGCCAACATCGGTCGTCTCATCAATCAGCGACGAGCCGAGCACGGACTTGATCGACCGCATCAGCCGGCCTTCCTCGCCCGTTTCATAGGCCGCCACGGCTTCGGCCCCGATGGCATACTCTCCAGAGGCCAGCCCATAAAACACCGCTGTCGGGATCGACGTCGCGTCCGGCTCCAGCTCAATCAGGCGGATGCCCTGTGGCCCGGAATATCCAATCGATGTGTTCGATGTTCCGAAATCGATGCCGATTTGCATGAGGGACTCCCGGACGTCTGAATTGCGACCCCGTCGCCTACCCCAGCTGCCAGCATTTCGGAAGGGGCCACACCCAGCCCCTTCCCCGTTCGGCCACACCGCCTACATTGCAGGCATGCTGCGGCCAGACCTCCTGCTCCACCCGACCCCCAAAGGCCTCTATTGCCCGCCGGGCGATTTCTATCTGGACCCTGTGCGCGGCGCGGTGGACCGGGCCGTCATCAGCCACGGCCATTCCGATCATGCGCGCGGCGGCCATGGCAAAGTGCTCGCCCATCCCCACACGCTGTCCATCATGGCCGCGCGTTATGGCGACAGTTTCGCCAAGCAGACACAAGCGGTCGAATATGGCGAGGCGATCGAGATCAATGGCGTCACGGTCTGGCTCTCCCCGGCGGGCCACATCCTCGGCTCGTCGCAGGTCGTGGTCGAGCACAAGGGCCTGCGCATGGTCTTTACCGGCGACTACAAACGCCGCTGGGATCCGACCTGTCCCCAGTTCGAACCGGTCGAGAACACGCATGTCTTCATTTCCGAGGCGACCTTCGGCCTGCCTGTCTTCCGCCATCCGCCCACGGAACACGAGATTGACCGTCTGATGCGCTCGGTCGCAGACAATCCGGACCGCACCCATTGCATTGGCGCCTACTCGCTGGGAAAGGCCCAGCGCGTCATCAAGCACCTGCGCATGGCGGGCCATGACCGGTCGATCTATATTCATGGCAGCCTGGAAAAGCTCTGCAAGGTCTATGAGGCCGCGGGCGTCAGCCTTGGCGAGCTGCGCCCGGCGACACTGGACGATATGTCAAAATCGGCGCGCGAAGTGTTCCGGGGCGAGATCATTGTCGCCCCGCCCGGCGCTTTTGAAGGCAAATGGGCCCAGCGCTTCCCCGATCCGGTCATCGGCTTTGCGTCCGGCTGGATGAGCGTGAAACAGCGCGCCAAGCAGCGCGGCGTCGAACTGCCGCTGGTCATCTCCGACCATGCCGACTGGGATGAGCTGACCGACACGGTCCGCGAAGTCGACCCCCAGGAACTCTGGATCACCTATGGCCGCGAAGACGCCCTCGTCCGCTGGGCCGAACTCGAAGGCCGCCGCGCCAAACCGCTGCGGCTGGTCGGCTATGAGGAAGAGATGGGGTGAGGGTGCAGTAGCGGCAATAACTTGTTGCTTCGACTGCACAACAGCTACGCAAAACATTCTCGGACTGGAGCAAAACAAAAGTCTTGCCACTTTCCGGTGAATCCGGAGACAACCTAAAAAGCTGCCGTTGTGGGATTAAAATGCGAATGTGCGCGCCCGCCGCGGAGCTTGAATTTGAAGAAACCGCGCGTCTTAATAACCATAAGAAGCGGTTGAGAGATGAGGAGTTGAGACTTTAATGGAAGACGATTCTACTTATACTGGATTTGACGAGGACGAGAACGACAGTTCGGAAGACAATGATAGTTCCCCGCCAGCCCGTTATCCGAAATTTCGAATTGTCTATCAGACAACTAACTATCATCTTCCACAGATCGACGATTTGTTGAGCAAAGGAGATATAGTAAACATTCGTCCTGAGTACCAAAGACGCTTGCGGTGGGACAGCAAGAAAAAGTCCGCTTTGATCGAGTCGTTTCTTCTCAATATTCCGATACCTCCGGTATTTTTTTACGAAAGCGATTTCGCACAGTACGAAGTTATGGATGGCCAGCAAAGACTAAACTGCATTCGCGAATTCTATCAAAATTCGTTCAAGCTAACCGGCCTCAAACAGCTCCCTGAACTGAACGGCAGTAGGCGTACCGATCTTGATGAAAAAATCAGGCGAACTTTGGATCGAGCCTCTATCGCCGCGATCGTTCTTCTAGCAGAAAGCGCAGAAAATAAGGACCAATCGAAGACAATCCGCAAAGAAGTTTTCGAACGCCTGAACACTGGCGGTCAAAAGCTAAATGCACAGGAAATCAGAAACGCGATATATGCTGGAAATTTCAACGACATGATCATTGAGCTTACTCGCGAACCTCTCTTCACCGAAATTTGGGGAATCCCACCTTATACGGAAAATACAAAAGGCGATTATTACGATAATCCTCGTCGGCAAAAGAATGTGCTTTATAGGACCATGGGCGATTGCCAGATTGTTCTTCGATTTTTCGCGCTACAAGATCCCGAACAAATCAAGGGCTCGATGCAAAAGGTGCTTAACAATACAGCCGAGACGGGCATGTCTTTCGCAAAAGAGAAGTGCGCTGAGCTTAAAAACCACTACATGAAGTGCCTTGATGCAGCTGTGAAGATCGGAGGGAAAGAACCGTTTGATGTAGTATCACCTACCGGCACCGCCAAACGATCGATCCCTTTTCAGGACGCACTGATGTGCGGCCTCGGCAGATTAAACGAGGCCGAACGTAGTCAATTGCTTGCAAATACGAAAGTCGCAAAAAAAGATCTGTCCGATTTCACCGGCAATCCCGCGAACTACGATATTCTGGTAGGCCGTGCGAACACCGCAGAAGACACCAAAGACAGAATAGCCAAGGTACACAACATTCTGAAGTCGTCGATTCAATGATTAGCAGTGTGGTTCAAGACGCCTTTGTCGAATCAATCCGAGAAATCAGCGTCTCGCTGAGTATTTCCACTGACTTCATTTCGCCGCCATTAAGCCTCCAGGGTCACAATACCGAGTTGCAAAACATAAAGCGCTCATTTGAGGACATCTACAACTCAGTTCCGGCTACGCACAGGAACATTTTGAACAGCTCGATCATTTTAACCAGCTACGCCGTGTACGAATCATATGTTCACGAGCTCATGGAGTCATTTATAGAAGAGTGCTGCAAAATATCGGGCTCGATTGGACAACTTGACGAAAAGCTTCGACGTTTTCACATTCAGGTCGTTGCCGACCGCGTCTCTAGAGCCGGAAAAGAAGAATCAAAAATTCTTGATAGCGTTAGTGATGCAATGAAAGAGCTGCAATATCACAGTTCACTCACCATACCCCCGCATTTCGACAAAAGCATTTGTCGAGAGTTGCATAACAATTTCCGTTTTTCTGAGCTGAACAGCTGCCTATCAAGAATTGGGGCCAACGGCTTTGCGAACTTTGTCATCCACTCGGACAATCTCCAAATTGCTTTGTCTAAGACCAACCTATGTCACGATGATATTCGTATTCCTTTAGATGACTTTGTATCGACTCGAAATGAATTGATGCACTCGTTTGATGTCAGTAAGGCGAAGGGCAGAGACTGGATCGAGGAGAAGCTAGAGTTTCTCAAGTTAATCGTTTCTGAGATAAACAATTTTCTTGGAGAGTGCTTGCAAACAGCGATGGAAGATCAACTTTCCTAACCGCAAACGTATCGGGAAGGCAGCGTGGCTGGCTCGCGAAGTGCTTCCTACAATATGCCACCCTCAATCCGTCTGAGAACTCCCCGCCCCATACTAAGCATCTGCTCTCACAGGAGCCGGATCAGGTACCGTTCTGGTTGTGGGTTGCAGGGTCAGGATGGTGCGGGTCGGAGATACGGTCCGATGCGCGCCTAGGCAAGTCAGGCCAGGGTGAGCTTGCGAAAGCAAGTTGGGAAACCGCCTCGTCCGGTCGCACGGAGCATTATGCTCCCGGATGGGCCATACGTGTCAAAAGCACGGTGGAAGCGTTCGCGCGGCGCCGGTAACGAAGACCCGGGACCATGGGCCCCCATGAGGGTGCTCGCTGAAACTCCTGTCCGGCGCGGCGGGCGGTAACGCTCCACTCCGTAGCCATCTACACAATCAAGGCGGAGCGCCACGGCGCCCGCTGCGCCGACGGCTCTGTGAGGGGCCGGCTACGAGATACCCGGATGGTTCGCGCCAGTCCGGCTTTGACTGCTGCCCCCGCCCCCATCATCCTTCGACTTCGCTCAGGATGAGTTGGCTTTGTGCGGAAATCCTGACGCGCTCATGCTGAGCGAAGTCGAAGCACAGGCGCGGGGCTCCGCGGTCTAACGGCAAGAACCCCCAGCCTCCACCGGAGCGGCGGACATGTCGGCCGTGGGTCCCTAGACCCCCACGTCCAGCATCGACTTGTAGGCCGGGCGCACCTGCACTTTTTCCAGCCAGGCCCTGGTCGCGGGCAAGGCATCCAGCGCGCCCATGGCCGCGGCGGACTGGACCTGGAACGCCATCAGGCAATCGGCGGCGGTGAAGCTGTCGCCGGCGAAATAGGTGTGTTTGGCCAGATGCCCCTCGATCGTCTTCATCGCCTTGGCCTGTTCGGCCTCCATGGAGGCGGCCAGCGGCGTGTCCAGCAGGCCCGCATTCATCAGGTAGAAGCGGAACAGGCCCGGCAGGAAGATCGCGCCCTCGGCGGCATGGACCCATTCCAGGTAGCGCGGGAAATCAGCCGAGTCCGCGCGCGGGTGAAGCGCATGGTCCGGGTCGTGTCTGGCCAGCAGGTATTCGGCAATCGCGCCGGTCTCTGCGATCACCGTGTCGCCATCTTCCAGCAGGGGCGACTTGCCCATCGGGTGAATGGCGAGCAGCGCCGCCGGGGCCAGCCGGGTTTCCGGGTCGCGGCTATGGTGGACAATCTCGTGCGGCACGCCGAGTTCGAGCAGCAGCCAGACAATGCGCTGCGAGCGCGAGGCGTTGAGGTGGTGCAGTTTCAGGCTCATGGAGAGCTCCCCTAGATGGATTCTTGGCGCGACGGCTCTATCTTAGGCGCATGCAGGCCTTCGCAGAGCTTCTTGACCGACTAGTCCTAACGCCTTCGCGTAACGGCAAGCTACGCCTGATCGTATCCTATTTTCGCAGCGCCCCAGACCCCGACCGCGGCTATGCCCTCGGCGCGCTGACCGGCGATCTCGACCTGAAGAGCATCAAGCCCGCCGCGATCCGCGAACTGGTCACCGACCGGATGGACCCCGAACTGTTCCGCCTGTCCTA
>NZ_DGNK01000042.1:12323-108352 GCF_002388935.1 Hyphomonas sp. UBA4494 | reverse complement strand
GCCCGAGGCGCAGAGACTGGTCGCCAACTGGCTCGACGGGCTGGACCCGACCGGCCGCTGGGCGCTGCTCAAACTGATCACGGGCGGCCTGCGCATCGGCGTCTCCGCGCGGCTTGCCAAACTGGCGCTCGCAGATTTCGGCAGCGTGGACGTGACCGAGATCGAGGAGATCTGGCACGGCCTCGCCCCGCCCTATGAGAGCCTGTTCGCCTGGCTCGAAGGCAAGACCGGCCGGCCAGAGCCAGACATCAAGGCGCCCTTCCGGCCGGTCATGCTGGCCCACCCGCTGGTGCCGAAAGCCGAGCGCGATAATCCCGATGCGGTGGACCCGGCCCTGATCACAGCCGACGCCTTTGCCGCCGAATGGAAATATGACGGCATCCGTGTGCAGGCCAGCAGCGAAGGCGGCGTGCGGCGGATCTATACCCGCACGGGAGACGACATCTCCCATACTTTTCCGGATGTGCTGGCCGCGATGAGTTTTGAAGGCACGCTGGATGGCGAATTGCTGGTGCGCGCCGAGGACGGGGAGAGCGTGGCGCCGTTCAATGAGTTGCAGCAGAGACTGAACCGCAAGACCGTCTCGAAAAAGCAGATGGACGCGCGCCCGGCCTTCATCCGCGCCTATGACCTGCTGCAGGCTGGAGACGAGGATATCCGCCCCCTGAGCTTTCGCGAACGCCGGGAACGCCTGGAAGATTTCATCGCGAAAACGGCGAGCCCGCGTTTTGACCTGTCGCCGCTCGTGCCCGTCACCGATCTGACGGCGCTGGACGCGCACCGCATGGAGCCCCCTGCCCCGGAAATCGAGGGGCTGATGCTGAAACGCTGGGACAGCCCCTATGTGCCCGGCCGTGTCAAGGGGCATTGGTACAAATGGAAGCGAGACCCCTGGCTCGTCGATGCGGTCTTGCTGTATGCGCAACGCGGCCACGGCCGCCGCTCCAGTTTCTATTCCGATTTCACCTTCGCCGTCTGGCGCGATGAAGACGGCGAGGATCGGCTGACGCCCGTTGGCAAGGCCTATTTCGGCTTTACCGACGAGGAGCTGAAACAGCTCGACAAATTCGTCCGTGACAACACGGTCGAACGTTTCGGACCTGTGCGCTCCGTGACGCCATCACTTGTTCTGGAAGTGGCCTTTGAAGGCCTGCAGCGCTCGGCCCGTCACAAATCCGGCATCGCCATGCGCTTTCCGCGTATCAACCGCATCCGCTGGGACAAGCCCGCAAACGAGGCGGACCGTTTGGAGACTCTAGAGGCAATGCTGCAAGAATAAAAAAGGCCGGATGGCATGCACCCGGCCCTTTCGAAACATAGTGAAACCGAAAGTCCTTAAACGGACTCTTTCAGTTCCTTGGAGACGCGGAAAGCAACTTTCTTCGACGCCTTGATCTTGATGGATTCACCCGTTGCCGGGTTGCGGCCCATGCGTGCCGGGCGCTTGCGCACTTCCAGCGTGCCGAGACCGTTCAGACGGAAACGTTCGCCTTTCTTCAGGCGCTTGGTGATCCGATCAGCCAGGTCGGAGAAGATTTCTTCCGACTGCTTCTTGGTCAGACCATGAGCCTCAGCCATTTCTGCCGACAGCTGGCGCATCGTCACCGTGGTTGGCGTCTTTGCAGCCGTCGCCTTTGGGGCGGCTTTCGGCGCAGCTGCCTTGCGAGCAACTGGCTTCTTCGCAGCGGCCGTCTTGGCAGCAGGCTTCTTGGTGGCCGTCTTGGCCGTGGTGGTCGCCTTCTTGGCGGCCGGTTTTGCAGGGGCCTTCTTGGCCGCAGGTGTCCTTGCCATAAGCAAATTCCTCTTGTGAGTCTCCGCAGAGATCGGGGCGTATAACGTGAAAACGCCAGCCTGCATCCCACTTTTTTCACACGCCGCGGATTTGCCCCATTTGAAATTCAGCTCATATGGAAAACATGAAAACATATTTGCCCCTGTTCGTGATTCTTCTTGGCGTGCTTCAGCCCCTGTCCGGCGCGCTCGCGCCTGCACTGGGCATTGGCACACCGATTGGAAACGCCACACGTGACGTGACGCTTCCGGAACAGCCCTTGCCGGCGTTCTTTTCAATCTGGAGCGTGATTTTCTTAGCCTATTTTCTGTTTGGCGTTTCCTACTGGCGTGCCCGCGAGCCCTGGATGGAGCGAATCGCGGCACCCCTTGCCTGGGCTGGTGCGTTCAACATCGTCTGGATGATCAGTGCGCAGTTGATCGCGTCTCAACCCCTGGATTTCCTGCTCCTTTTTCCAATCGCCATTGCCGCGTGGACGGCAGCATTTCGCATGGACCGTTTGCGTGAAACTGGTTGGAGCCCCAAGAAAGCTCTCGCAGATCTTACCGCCGCCATGCTGTCTGGCTGGATTACCGTCGCCATCGCGATCTCGGTTCCGCTGACCCTGCGCAGCTTTTCGAGCTTCGGGGCGACCGATTTTCCGTGGCAAATGCTCTGGATCACGCTGGCGACCGCCAGCCTTCCGGCGTGGATGTTCGCCCGCTATGTTAGCCGCAGTTGGTGGTATTTCATTGCCCTGGGCTGGGGCATGATCGGGATCGTCCTGAACAATTGGTATGTGACGGAGATGAACTGGCTCGCCATTATCAGCGCAGGGGTGCTTACTCTCATTCTCTGCTTGCGCCTCTTTCGAGGTGCCGACGGATCAGTCATACCCGCCTGAGCAAACTGGACAAGCGGCGCAAACTGACGCTCTTTTGCCCATAGAAACAACGAGCCCGGCCACTTTATGGATTTTACCACAATCGCCCTGCCCGATATCGACACCACAGACTGGCCTGTCTGGTTGGCAAGTTCTTGGCCATTCATGGAGAAGTGGGGCGCCGTTGTCCTGGCCTGTATCCTGATCTGGTTTCTTTCGGGCATGGTCAAACGCATCGTTACCGCCTTTGGGAAGCGCCTGACCGCCAAGGACAAATCATTCGAGGGATCGAGTTGGGATATTGCCAGTTCAGTCTCTCGCGTTTTCGCTTTGATTTTCATGTCTCCCCTGCCCCTTGGGCTCGCGGGCTATGACTGGGAAGCGATCATAGACAAGCGCGGACCAGGCGCCTTCGCTGCGGTCGCGATCCTGATCATTGCGGTGACCTTCGCGAACTGGGTTGCCCGATCAATGCGGAAAATGGGCAATCAGGCTCATATGCGTCACGGGGCCGATGATACGCTGTTTGCCTTCTCCGCTTCGCTCCTGAAATATCTGATCTTCGCAGTTGCGATCGTATTGGCGCTGACCCAACTCGGCTTCCCGACGGCATCGCTGGCGGCGCTGCTGGGCGGCGCAGCGTTGGCCATTGGCCTCGCGCTTCAGGACACGCTGAAGGCGGTTGCGGCCGGAGTCATGTTGGCCATTTTCAGGCCGTTCCGAATTGGTGACTTCGTCACCCTGGCGGGCATGGACGGCGAAATCACAGACATCACGCCCTTCCGAACGACGTTCAAGCAAATCGACAACAAGATCGTCTCGGTCACCAATGACAAGGTCTGGGGCGATCCGCTCGTCAATCACACACGCCAGACACGTCGTCGCTTCGATCTCTACTTTGACATTTCCTATGACGACAATATGGATCATGCGCTCAAAACCCTGCTGGACACGACGAATGAGCATCCGCGTATTCTGGCCAAGGATGAAACCTGGGTCGGCGTGCATACGCTTGCTGACTGGAGCGTTCGGCTGCGCCTGCGCGCTTTTGTGGCGACGCCCGAATTCGTTCAGGTCCGCGCCGACATCACAAAGGCCGTCAAGGAAGCCTTTGATCGCGAAGGGATCACCATCCCCTTCCCGCATCAGGTCAACATGGCTTACCGGCCACCTGCTGAGTCGAGACCGGAACACGCGTCACAATCAGACATTACAGAGACTGAAGACTAGCCTGCCCTGACAATAAAAAGGAGACCTCCATGCCCGAAGAGCTGACTGCAGCCGCGCTCTGGAGCGAATACAGCCCCTTCATCATTTCATTCGGCGTGAAAGTACTTGGCGCTTTGCTGGTCCTGATTATCGGTCTGCGCATCGCCGGCTGGTTGGCGGGCCTCGTTCGTAGCGCAGCGCTGAAGCGCGAAGGCATTGACGATACGCTCGGCAATTTCTTTGCCTCTCTTGTCCGGTGGGCCATCACGGCTGCTGTGCTGATTGCCGTGCTGCAGGTCTTCGGGGTTCAGGCCACCAGCTTCGTCGCCGTACTCGGCGCGCTGACCCTTGCCATTGGCCTGTCCATGCAGGGCGCCCTCGGCAATATCGCGTCAGGCGTCATGATCATGTTGTTTCGCCCCTACAAGCTCGGCGACTATATCGAGGCCGCTGGCGTTGCCGGCACCGTTAAAGACATCAATCTGTTCCAGACTGTCCTGGCCACAGTCGACAATGTGAAAGTTCTCGTGCCAAACAGTCAGGCCATTGATGGCGTCATCGAGAACTATTCCGGATACGACACCCGCCGCGCCGATGTGACCTTTGGCATCGACTATGATGACGACATGGACAAGGCCATCGCCGTCATCAAACAGGTGATTGAAGCAGATGACCGTATCTTCCGGGATCCGGAACCCTTCGTGAAGGTTGTTAATCTTGGAGACAGTTCGGTCGACATTGCCACACGCAGCTGGGTGAAAGCGGCCGATGTCTGGGACGTCAAATTCCACCTCATGAAGGCAGTCAAGGAAGCCTTTGACCGGGAAGGCATCTCGATACCCTATCCGCACCAGGTTGAAATCCAGAAGCAGGCGGCGAACGACTAACAGGCCCCACCATATACTATGTCGACAGATCCCAACTCAGAACTACCGGAAGTGACAGTTGAGCCGGTGCCGGAGCCTTTGCCGCCCCGCGCACCGGTCAAAGCGCCTCCACGCTCCTTGCTCGCGCGATTGTTCGACATCTCGGTCTGGGGATCGCTGAAGCTGCTCGGCCTTTGCATTCTGGTCGGCTTCTTCGTGCTGGCGTCCCAGTTCAATCCGTCCAATCCGGACGTCGACATGGGCGCGGCCATCGCAAATGTTGCGAGCACGACCATGGCTACGCTTGGCTGGGCCGTGCGCAATTTCTGGAAACCAGCCCTGGCGGGTGCGGCGGTGGTGATCCCCATATGGGTCCTGTGGCGACTCGTCAGTCTGCCATTCCGGAAGTAGATTCAACCGGCGCCCAATGCTGCGTCTGGCAGATCGGGCCGATGCAGCCCTTCACTTCCAGCACACCATCGGCCAGCAATTTGATCTTGGACCCGTAGGTCTTGCCTTCCTTCGGATTGTATATCGTGCCGCCTGTCCAGCCTTTGGCTTTTTGCTTGAACCCTTCAAGCATAGTCAGCCCAAGGATTTTTGCGCCCTTGGCATCGGTCGCCGTTTCGGGGGTCGCGTCGCCAGACACACTCGCCGGATCGATCCAGACGATGACGCCGCAAGGCGTTCCGTCCCCGCAATCGGAAATCCGGATGTGGGAATTTTCTTCCTGCGTCACAAAGGTGCCGAAAACGTCGAGCGGCCCCGCCTGGGCTGTACCCGCAGCAAATGCCGCGACGGCAACGCTAGCCAATGCACGATTCATGGGTGCCTCCCCGCTCAACCGACTTATACTCATATCAGAAAAACAAACCGGGAGGAATTCAATGGACATGACAAAACTTATGTTTCGCGACGGCCTGA
The DNA here is from genome assembly GCF_002388935.1 of Hyphomonas sp. UBA4494. Classification (NCBI taxonomy): domain Bacteria; kingdom Pseudomonadati; phylum Pseudomonadota; class Alphaproteobacteria; order Hyphomonadales; family Hyphomonadaceae; genus Hyphomonas; species Hyphomonas sp. UBA4494. The sequence goes on along the minus strand of NZ_DGNK01000042.1, from coordinate 102,699 downwards.
TGGCCGGGGAACGCATTCTGGTAACAGGCGGCGGCACGGGACTCGGCAAGGAAATGGCCGAAGGTTTCCTGAAGCTTGGCGCGGAAGTGCATATCTGCGGACGGCGTGGACAGGTCTGCGAAGACACCGCAGGTGAGCTGATGGACAAGCATGGCGGCAAGGTCGTGCCGCATGCCTGCGACATCCGCGTGGCGGAAGCCATCACCGACATGAATGATCATATCTGGGCCAAGCACGGCGCGCTGACCGGCCTCATCAACAATGCCGCTGGCAATTTCATCAGCCGGACCGAAGATCTCTCAATCCGGGGCTTCGATGCGATTTCCAATATCGTGTTCCGCGGAACCTTCTATATGACCCACGACATCGGCAAACGCTGGATCAAGGAGGGTCAAAAGGGCAGCGTCTGTTCAATCCTGACGACTTGGGTCTGGAATGGCGGTCCGTTCGTGGTGCCGTCGGCCATGTCAAAGGCAGCCGTCAACACGATGACGCAGAGCCTCGCCGTCGAATGGGGGCGCTACGGCCTCCGTTTCAACGCCATTGCGCCGGGCCCCTTCCCGACGGAAGGTATGTCGAAGCGGCTGGCTCCGGATGCCGAAGGCGCCAAGCGCATGGATTCCGGCGCCGCCAATCCGATGGGCCGCGTTGGCGAGATGCATGAACTGGTGAATTTGGCCGTGTTCCTGATGGCGTCTGGCGCGGAATATGTGAATGGACAAACCATCGCGATCGACGGAGCGATGTACAATGCATCCGGCGGAAACTTCGCTCAGCTGACCGCATGGGGCGACGCCGAATGGCAAGCCGCCCGAGACGCGATTGAAGCCACCAATGCACAAGACAAGGCCAAGCGCACCGTTTGACGCCCTTCAGGCTGGACAGTCGCGCAAGCAACACTAGGCTTCGGGCACGCAATCGCTGCCCGGAGCCTCACGCCTCATGACGACCCAATATAAAGAACATGCCCTCGGCATTACCGCATTGGGGGAACGCCTGTCCGGAGTTTCGGGTCGCCATGAGGGCGTCGTCATTGGCCTGACTGGCTCGGTTGCCTCGGGCAAGACGACTCTGGCCAACCAGGTTGCTGCAGTCCTGGCCGAGGCACATACGGTGGAAACCGTGTCGACGGACGGGTTTCTCTATCCGAACACAATCCTGGAAGAACGCGGCCTGACACTCCGCAAGGGCTTTCCAGAAACTTACAATGCCGAGGCATTGGGTGACGCAATCGCCGCCCTCTCAACCGGCACAGCCGACTTTCCCGGCTATAGCCATGTCACCTACGACGTCGACCCGGGCATGACGCGAACCATTGCACAGCCCGATATACTGATCCTCGAAGGCCTTGGCTTCCAGCCATTGTCGCCGCCTCCGCGTCCTGCGCGGGAGCCGGACTATCTTGTGTATCTCGATGCATCAGAAGACGACTTGCTGACTTGGTATACGGAACGCTTCCATCGCCTCTGGCGCGCGGCAGAGACTGACCCGAGTTCTTTTTATGCAAATTTTCTTCACATGACGGAACCTGAACTTCTCGAGTTTGCAAAATCCGTCTGGAACCGCATCAATCTGCCCAATTTGCGCGACCATATCGCGCCGCTGAAGCAGACAGCCGACATTGTCGTCCTGAAAGATGCCGATCATGCCATATGCATCACGCATGACAGGATCGGCTAGTCTGCCCTGACGATAATCTCCAGGAACTCCAAAGTTTCCGGTGCTGTCCAAACTTCGGTTGCTTTCGTATCTCCGCCCTGAAACATGGCGTAGGGAATTCCGCCCGGCGCGAACACAATATTTGTAGGCAGACCAAGCTTCGATTTCGATTGGCCGCTCGCAGCCAGAAGTGACTCCAGACCCTCACCCTCTACAAGCAGCGGCTCAAGATTATCGACATTGCGGTCACTAAAGAGGGCGCGGATAGAGTCCCTTGAATCTGTCTGAGTCGGGTCAGTATTCACAGCAATCAGCGTGACGCCCCTCTTAGCATATAAAGGCGCTGCCTCTCCCATTTCCGGTAACTCATGTACACAGGGCGCGCACCAACTCGCCCAATAGTTCAGGATGACCCACCCATTTTTGGCAGCGTCCAGTGCTGCGCCCACCTCTCCGCTGACGTCTTCCGGCCAATGAACCTCGTCGTCGGGCAGGTAGAGCTGCCCAAGTGGAACCGATGTCATCCCTGTTGGCAGAACAAGACTTTCGCGGCTCGACTGCTCAGCCTCCAGACGAGCCAAAGCTTCCTTCATGAGCTCGTAATTCTTGATCTCGGATAGCAAATAGTCTGGATCGCGATGCTTCTGCCGGAGTTCGTCAGGCAAGGAGGACAGATCGAATGAATTGCCGTCAGTCTCAGATGACGAGACAAAGTATGGCCCGGCATATAAACCCGTTCCAAATCCTATTGTCAGTGCGACCGCAACAGTTACCCAGACTCTTTGACCCATGCGACCCCCCTTTGGTAATACTATTACAAACTACCAAAGGGGGATGAGTTATACAACCATTGGGATATTATCGGTTCGGCGTGATCAGGTATTTCTCGCCAGTCGCCTTGGCGTCATAGGCTTTCAGCGTTTCAAGGTTAAGCGCCTCAGCGAGCGAGATGCGCTTGGTGTAATGGCTGGCGAACGTGGTCGTCAGCTCATCCATCACACGCTTGTACATGCGGGCGCGGACTTCCTTGCCGGCCTTTTGCAGGAATGGCGTCAGCAGATATCCGCTAAGGTTCCACGCAAACCCTACGCCCGGAGGCACTTGGGTCGGTGACATGTCGAGCCGGCCATAGATAAAGACGTGCGTCTGCTGGCCGGAGCCATAACGCGAGTATTCCTTCATCTTGCGGCTGGCGGCCGCCTCCATCGCAATGAGCAATTGTCCGGCGAGCGGTCCGCCGCCAATCGCATCAAAGCCGAGCGTCGCACCGGTTTCCATCAGCGCCGCGATCAAATCTTCCATAAAGGTTGGCGACGTAGAATTGACGATATGTTTGGCGCCGATATCACGCAGGATTTCGGCCTGCTCTTCCTTGCGGACGATGTTCACCAGCGGCACGCCATCCTTGATACAGATCTTGTTCAGCATCTGGCCGAGATTGGATGCAGCGGCCGTATGCACGAGGGATTCATGACCCATTTCGCGCATGGTCTCGACGAAAGACAGTGCCGTAAGCGGATTCACATAGCAGGACGCGCCCTGCTCGGCCGTGGCACCTTCCGGCAATTCCATGACCTGACCGACATTCAGCATGCGGTATTCGGAATAGAATTCACCACCAAGGCCCGTAACGCGCTTGCCGAGCAAGGCTTGCGCCGCTTCGGACTCGCCTGCGGCGACAACCGTACCGGCACCTTCATTTCCGACACCCAGTGACTGACCGATCCGGGCCTTCATCGCACGCAGACCAGCTTCGGGTACTTTTGCCGTGATGACTGGGCGATCCGCCGTGCCACTCTGTACCGCCGTGCGGATATCTCCTGCACCAATCAGCAGGCCGAGATCGGATGGATTGATCGGGGTCGCCTCGACCTTGATGATCACATCGCCGGGTCCGGGCGTTGGTAGGTCTACCTCAACCAGGGACAGTTCAAGTTCGCCTTCCGGCTTGATCAGCGAGCGTAGTTGCAGGCCTTTTTCAGGGAGTGTCGACATATCTTCGTTTCCTCTTTTATTTTCTATTCAGGGCTTGATGACCACTTTGCCCACAACCTCGCGATCAGTGAGCAAGCGGTAGGCTTCCCGCCAGTTTTCCAATGGAAGCTCGGCATGGATACGCGGCCGGGTCTTGCCCTCTGCTGCCCATTTCCAAATTGCTTCCATATTCTCCTTGCCGCGCTCCGGAAAGCGACGGCCATACTCCCCGGCCCGTACGCCGACCACGGAGAACCCCTTTATCAGGGGCATGTTCGCTTTGACTTCCGGGATGCGCCCGGACGTGAACCCGACCACGAGCAAACGTCCATCAAATGCGATACAGCGAACGCTCTCGTCAAACACATCGCCGCCAACCGGGTCGAAGATGACATCTGCTCCGCGCCCGCCTGTGAGCGTTTTCACCTTGTCGCGAAAGCCTTGCGCCACGTTGATGGCATAGTCTGCTCCATGCGCGATGACCTTGTCCAATTTGGCGTCCGATGCAGACGTCGCAATCACGGTTGCGCCGAGCAGCTTTCCGACATCGACGGCCGCCATACCCACGCCGCCGCTTGCGCCGTGCACGAGCAATGTCTCACCGGGCTGCAAATTGGCCCGCCGCACGAGCGCGACATAGGCGGTCAGATAGGCTGCAGGATAGGCTGCCGCCTCCGCAAATCCCATATTGTCCGGCACAAGAGACAGGCTGGAGGCGGGCAGCAACGCAAATTCTGCGAAGGCTCCAGTCTTGTTGCCGCCGACCACCCGGTCACCCGGTGAAAACGCGGAGACGCCCTCTCCAACGGCTTCGACGATTCCGGCGCATTCCATGCCCTGGGTGAAGGGCAAATCCGGTTTCATCTGGTACCGGCCCTGACTCATCAGCAGGTCTGGGAAGTTCACGCTGGCTGCCTTTACGCGCACCAGCACTTCCCCTTCCCCGACCACGGGCACTGGAACATCCTGAACCGACAGTCCAGAAAAATCGGCCGTCACCGTATTACAGACGAGGGCCTTCATAATTTTGAGACGAGGTCTTTCACCATGTTGGCGATTTCCAGACATGCCTTGCGAGAGCCCGGCGAGAAACCGGAAAAGGCCGTGAAGGCATGAGGTAGCGTATCATAGCGCTTGTGAGTGACCTTCACGCCCGCACTTTTGAGGCGCTTGGCATAGTCATCGCCCTCATCGCACAATGGATCATGCCCCGCCGTAATGATGATCGCTGGGGGCAACCCTTCCAGCTCGGCGGTCTGCCCCGGCGACAGGAGCGGATCGGACATGTCGAAATCGTCCGGCAGGTATTGCTCCATGAACCAGTTCATCGTGTCTGTGCTGAGAGAGAAGGTTTCTCCGAACTCGGTGCGCGACGGGAATTCCTCGACCATGTCCACGGCCGGATAGATCAGCAATTGATAGACGGGCAGTGGCTTGTGTTCGCGTTGCATCTCCTGAGAGATGATGGCCGAGAAATTGCCACCCATACTGTCCCCGCCCACGGCCGCCATGCCTTCGGGCGCACCATACTTGCCAGCATTGCGCACGCCCCATTCATACGCGGCGATACAGTCATCGATACCAGCCGGAAACTTGTGCTGTGGGGCCAACCGATAGTCGACCGACAGGACCGGGCCTTTGGTGACGGAAGCAAGGATCGAGCACCATGCATTGCAGGTTTCAAGGTCGCCAACCACGCCGCCGCCCATATGATAATAGACCAGCAATGGCACAGAGGAATCCTGGCCGGATGGCTTGTACAGGCGCACCGGAATTTCGTTACGGTCGGGCCCGGGAATGGTAAAATTCTCCGTCGTCACGCCAGGCTCCAGCGGAGCTTCCAACATGGCGAGCTGCTCTTTCACAGCCGCCTGCACGACTTCCGGTTCCAGGGTCGACATCGGCGGTGCGTTGCGGCCATTCCATGCAACCAGTTGCAATTGCGGCTCGAGGACGCGGCCCCGCACTTCGACCGGCTTGCCGCCGGCCATGCGCACCAGCAGGCCGTCCGGCAGTTTGAAGATGAATTTGGTGATTATCTGCTGCAGGCTCATGGTCGCCTCCCGTCCTGTCTTGTTGACAAAAAGCTTAGCCTTGCAAGCGCGTCCGCGCCAAGAGGCGTTTCTCCTTACTTCGCGGCAATCTCCCGCACGCCCGCCAGCAGCAAGGCCGTCGCGAATTCCGTTGCACCGTCAACATCTACCGGGCGGCGCAGCAACATGTGCTCACCCATTTCACGGGCAATTCCGATGGCCGCCGCCGTCAGATAGGCTGTGTCGATCTTGGGGCCGCCCTCGCCGGACAGGACATGTTCCAGATCGGCGCGGATTTCTTCTGCCACGGCCAGCATTTCGGGCGTATCAACTCGTACGCCGATCAGGGCCAGATGCGGCGCGCCATTGCGGATCGGTTCTTCATTCTCGGTCGCGATGAAACCGAAATAGGCCCGATAGGCATCATGGACATAGGTTTCGAAGTCCGTGGCATAGGCGCGAACATCCTGCAGGCGTGAACGGAAGCGATGCGTGGAATCTTCGGCAATCGCTTCGAACACCTCTTCTTTCGACTTGAAGTAGTTGTAGAAGGTGCCAGCGGCGAGTTCGGTTTCCCGGATAATGTCGCGTACCGTCGTGGCCTCGAAGCCGATCCGCGCAAACACGCGGCGCCCCGCCTGCAGGATGGCCCGTCGGTTGGCAGCCTTGGATCTGGCCCGCTTTCCGGTTGAACCGGCCAGTGTCTTTACGATGGAGCTCATACACGCCTTTCCTGAGGGAAGCCCCACATCATGACCAAGGCGTCATCACCCGTCAACTTTTTACGCTGTTGACGGGAATTCTTTCATAAGCGCATGGCTAGCCCTGTCCAGTTTGCGTTGGCGCATGGCCGACACGATCACGCCGAACACGACGCGCAGGAAGATCAAGAAGACGACCCCCAGAAGCGGCTCGTTCGTCGCAATCGCGAATACGGCCCCAAGGATAATGGCCACGTGCAGGGTCACAATCCGACCATAGGGTGCGAACATTTCAACAATCGGCTGGGTTTCCCGGAACTCGCCTTTCATGAGAAAGTCTGTGAAGTAGATCACCAGATTGATCGCAATGATCGCAGCAACAAACCAGACCATCCCCTGCCCCGAACTCAACGCCCAATAGACCAATCCCGGCATACCGGAGCCGCCAGTGGTAGATCCGCTCGTCGCGAGTGCCTTGATGAAAACGCCGTGACCAAAACAGAACATGCCATAATGGAGTGTAAAGAATGGCACGATGAAGAGCACGGTAAACAGGTTCACGATGTTCCCGGCGAGCGTTGCAACCATGCGCAATACGGTAAACATGCCAATGACAAGGTTTTCCAGCCAGTAGAGCGCCACAAGCGGCGTTGCGCCCCAGCCGAAAACGAGCACCGCAAGGATCGGCAACAAGTCAACCAAGAGAACGGCCACCGCGATCGGATCGCGATAGGTTCGCGCAATCAGGTCAGGATCAAGGAAAGACTTCACTCGATCTCCAGATTGGGCACCAAATTCGGCATGGGGTCACTGGTTGGCTCGTAGCGAAAGGTGTGACCGGGTACCCAGCCATCACGAGTCTCGAATTCTGATTCCGACACCAATGCGCCGTCTTCAGTCATGCGACCGGTCGAGCGCACGCCAATAATATCGCTCAGGCCGGTCACCTCTTCATACGCGGTCCAGCTATTATCTTCATTGAGCGTGAAGCTGCCCGATGTCCGGAAGCCGGCACTGGTAATGTAGACATAGTCGAGCTTCTCCGACTTCTGGTTCTTCTGGACGTAAGTCAAACCGCCATAAGAGCCATCCGCCAGCACGTGTCGATTGACCAGAACCGAACCGCCCAGATCCCAGTTCCATTCGGAATAATCAGCCGGCTGGCCGCGCTCTGCGTCTGCCTGACTTGGTTCGCCGTACCAGCGCGTCCCCACCAAATCCGCCAGCATACCGAAATCCGCCGCGAAAGCGCTTTCCTCACTGATAGGTACGCTGGTCGAAACCGGCTCTCCGTCTGGCATGGGCCGTGTCGTACATGCCCCGAGCATGAACGTCGACACGATGCCCGCGATCCAAAACCCCCTCATATCGTCCTCCCAGTCCCTAATAGGCCTGAGCATACTCATAAGGTGGAAATGAAAAAGGGTCACGCGGCATGAGGCCTTTGGAACCGCGCGGGTTCCTGTAGTCGCCTGTCAGGATTTCGAAGTGGATATGAATGGCGGTCGCATTGCCGCTGGCCCCCATGAAGCCAACGGGCTGGCCGAAGCCAATTGTTGCGCCCTTGGTAACGCCCGGCTGGATATAGGCGAGGTGAGCATAACGCGTGTAAACGCCCTTGCCATGATCGATTAGCACCATGTTGCCATACCCTGTCGAGACACGGGACTCGATGATTTTGCCCGGTGCACTGGCGTAAATCGTCCCCGCCGGGCGAGACTGCAGGTCGATACCGTCGTGTCGCCTGCCAAAGCGCTGGCCAAAGCCTGACGTGAGACAGACATCATTTGCCGGCGCGGCGGCAAGCGGTATGCCGTTCACCACCACAATCGGCTTGTAGTTCACGACCCAGCCATCCTTGTCCACGATCGGCGAATTGGAGACCCGGATCCCGTAACAAGCTCGCAAATAGGCGTTCGGAGCGAAGGGTCCCTGCTCTGCCACAGTGCCCACGGGCGCCGCACCGACAGACGCGTCAGGGGTTTCTGCCGGCGGATAGTGTATCTTCACCGGCGCTGGCGACGCACAAGCAGCCAGCAATAAGGCGGCAGACAGGAAAGGCAATCGGGTCATGGGCCCTCTTTATACCCCCCGACCGGTTAACATCAGGCAACCACGCGCGCGCGCTTCGCCCCCTGCTCAATCTCTTTCTTCAGGTCTTTGCAATAAAGATTGAAATCGACCTGCATCCGATGGCGCGGACTGTCATAGAAATGACCAAGATGCTGCTGTTCATCTTCTTTTGTAATCCGCTCCATCTCCTGGATTTCAGGAAACGCATATTCGCCATTCAGCGCTGCGCCGACCAGTTTGGATTGTTGCTCGGCGAAGTTCACGAGCGTGGGCAAAGGCTGCGCCAGGCCGAGGAAAAAGATGGTTTCACGTCCCGGTTTCACCATACGCTTGTAAAGCGGGAACACGTTTTCCTTTGGGGTCAGATCGTCCTGCTTCAGGAACGGGAACGTCACATTGTAGCCTGTCGCCCAGACAATCGCATCGATCTTCTCCCGTGTCCCATCTGTGAAGACCACACCGTCACCATCAAGACGTTCGATACCCGGCTTGGGGCATATGTCCCCACATCCGACACGCGTCAGGAATTCACCGGATACGGAGGGATGCCCATCGAGCGGCTCATGGTCCGGCTTTGGTAGGCCATAATCCTCCATCATGCCGATAGTCTTCTTGATCTTCTTGCGCGCCAACGCACGCCCAATCCCCGATGGCAACCAGCCTGGCAACACGGCCTTGTCGGCCGGCTGTCCATCCATGTATTTCGGCAAGACCCAGACACCTCGACGCATGGATATAAACAGGCGCTCGGTCAGGGGACGCTGGGAAAGCTCCGACGAGATATCCATGGCCGAATTCCCGCCGCCAACAATCATGGCGCGCTTGCCCCGGAAGTCATATGGCTCGAACGGATCCGTATAATTGTGCGAATGTACCTGATAACCATCGAACGACCCCGGATATTCCGGCATGCGCGGATCCCAGTGATGTCCGTTCGCCACGATAACGGCGTCATATTCGCGGCTTTCACCGGTTGATAGCGTCACTTTCCATCGATTGCCGGGCAAGTCCGCGACATCGGTCACCGCCGTGTTGAACGTGATTGTTTCGCGCAACCCAAAATGATCGACATAGTCGTGGAAGTATTGAAGCAGTTGGGAATGGTGGGGGAAATCCGGCCAATCCTCAGGAACCGGATAATCCTCAAAGGCAAGGCGCCACTTCGACGTATCGATATGGAGAGACTGATAGCAAGACGAAGCGCCGTTCGGGTTTTTGTAATACCAATTGCCGCCGATATTGTCCGACATCTCGAAACAATCATATGGGATGTCATAATCCTTCAGACGCTTGGCCATCGTGAAGCCGGAGCACCCTGCCCCAATGATACAAACCTTGGGCTTCGTCGCGCCATCAAATGCCATCTCATCTTCCTCCACATGAGCTCTTTGTTTTGCTCTATCGCCAATGATGTTATCCGGGCAGAACGACTCGTCAAACGAATGAGGACCATTATGAGCGATGACGCCGCGTCATCTCCCGCGCCTTGGGAGGTCATGAACGAAAACATAGACATGATCAGTGGCGGTATCCCGTGGGGACGCCGCATGGCGTTCCGGTTTACCCGTATTGAGAAAGGTCATGTCTGGGGCCTGCAGCCCTGGAAAGAACGCCTGGTGGGTGATCCGGACACCGGCGTGATTCATGGCGGCGTCCTGACCGCATTTCTTGACAATTTGTGCGGTACGGCCGCCAGCTCTGCCCTGCCCAAACCGCGTTTCGTGGCGACACTGGACTTGCGTCTCGACTATATGCGCCCGGCTGACAAGGGACGCGACATTATTGGCGAAGCCGAATGCTATCACGTGACGCGGAACATCTGCTTCACCCGCGCTTGGGCCTATCATGAGAGCCGCGACAAGGTGATTGCCACCGCCGCAGGTGCATTCGCCATCAACAAACCGCGCTCGGTTGACAGCATGAGGACGATGTAGTGGCGAATGACATGGATATTACTGAACAGACCCGCGCTGATGAAGTCCGCGCCTTCATTGCTCGCACCCCCCTCGCCCAGGAAATGGGCTTGAGATGCGAAGTCATGGGCGACGAAATGACCATGATCATGCCGTATCAGGAAAAGCTGATTGGCAATTTCATGATCAAGGCCATTCACGGCGGCGCCATCGCCGCCTTTCTGGAACTGACATCGCAGGCACAAGTGTTTCTGGTTACCGAGCATCTTGAGCGTCCGCCGCGGCCTATCAATCTGACGATCGACTATCTCCGCCAAGGCCACGCCAAAGACCTCTACGCCCGCGCAGAAATCACCAAGATGGGGCGGCGCATGTGTTCGGTCCGCGCAGAGGCGTGGCAGGATGAACGCGCCAAGCCAGTTACGACTCTGATGGCGCATTTCATGGTATCAGGGGACTAGAGCCCCGACTGAATGCAGGTGATCACATGAAACGAAGCTTGCTTGGACTTCTTGCGCTGGCTGGCTGCGCATCAACCGATCCAGTCGAACCAGGTCCGCCCGCGCACCCTTTGGCGTGGATTACAGGCTGTTGGATCAGCGAAAGCGGAACATCAAAGGAAGTCTGGTCAATTCCGGAAGCGGGCTACGTTTTCGGCTATGCGGTGACATTGGGTGATGGCGGCGTGAGCTTTTTTGAGCAGATGCGCATCAAACCCGGCCCGCTCTACGTGCTCAATGTCTATCCGGCGGGCGTTGGTCCGTCGAAATTCGTGGAAAGCCTGCAGGGGGACCAGTTGGTTACTTTCATCAACAGCGCACACGACTATCCGCAGCTAATTCACTACCAACGCGAGGGCGACGCTCTGAAAGCGCATATTGCGCTGGAAGACGGGTCCAACCGGCGAGACTTTTCCTATCAGGCCTGCAACGATTAACACCGACCCTCAGCGCCTGTTTGGGCTTTTCTTCATGTTTTCAGCCTAGTGTGCACTCCTGGACGATGGGGAGTCAGCACGCGGTGCAACCTGAAAATACATCGCTACTCTCTCGGCTCTCGTCACTGCTGCCAATAGGGACTTTTCTGCTCATTGCCATCGGTCTGCTGGCTGGCGACGCCGTTAATGGCAGCACGGTTCAGGATATTGACGACATCGCCCGGCGGCTGCAAATCGCCGACCTGCTGCGCGATGGTGAGTGGCATGATTTGACGTGGCCCTTTCTGGCCATGCCGGAGCCGTACGTCTCACCTTGGTCGCGTCTGGTTGATCTACCCTATGTGCTGGTCACTTGGCTATTCCAGCCCGCTCTTGGACAGGATGCGGCGTTCGAGATAGCTCGTTTTGTCGTTCCGCTGCTCTGGCTCATCGCATATGCGTGGCTGGCCGTGCGGCTGATCCGGGAGATCCTTGGGGAGCAGCCAAGCCTGCCGCAGATTGGCGCAGCGGCGGTCGCCTCCCTGTTTGCCGTAATCGAATTCATGCCAAACCGGGTTGACCATCACAATGTCCAGATCGTCCTGCTGCTCGCGCTCTGCCTCGGGATCGTGTCGAAACATCGGTTTGCAGGCATTCTCGTCGGCGTCGCAAGCGTCCTCTCCATCGCTGTCGGCCTCGAGTGCGCACCCTACATTGCACTCGCCCTTGCAGGAGTAGCTATCCACGCAGCCCTCGCACCAAATTCGACCATGGTAGCGAGGTTGAGCCTGACTGGATGGTCATTGTTGGCATTCACCCTGCCCGCCGGGCTGCTCCTGACCGGCGGGACACTTTTCCAGACGCAGTGCGATGCCCTCTCAGCCCCTTGGGCCAGCGCCTTGATAGCGGCTGGAGTCGTAGCTGCGGGCGCGCCTATCATCTGGAAACGTCTTGGCCTGCACAGCCCGACCGCGCGACTAGGAGTGCTCGTGGCAGGTGCGCTTGTTGTTCTGGGCGTTCTGTGGACGGCGTTTCCCGAATGCCATGCGGGCCCCTACACCATGATCAATGAGACTGCCCATACTTACTGGATCTCGAATGTCATCCAGGAAAAGGGACCTGCAGGTGCCTTCGCACGTGGCGAGAACCTACTCGTGCTCATCTTCATGGTTCTACTGGCGCTCACACTCGGCGCATGGATGAACCCCAAGACTTACCGGTCTCCCGTTCTGATCCTACTGCTGATAGCTACGCTGGGCACACTGCTCACAGCCTGGCAAATGCGAAACTTCAAATTTCCCGCCGTGCTCCTGCCCCTCTTCCTCCCCCTGTTCATCGAGAGGGTAAGGGAGGATGGGGGCGCACGAAAAGCCATCGCGGTCTTGTTGCCGCCCGTGCTCCTGCTGGCCAGCTTCGCCCTGCTCGTCAAACCAACAGGCCGGGCGCTCACCTTGATCGATTACATGGAGGGCGATGCATGCCGGGATGCCGATCTCTCCAGCTTGGAGACGTTACCGGCCTCTAGGATCATGGCACCGCTCGGCCTGTCTCTCACGCTGGCGGAATATATCTCCGACACAGGCTCCGCACACAAGATTGCCGCGATGCCGTTTCACAGAGCCTCCCCAGGCATCGAACGCGTCTTCCAAACCTTTGCGTTGACAAACCCGGAGCTGCGCAAGCAAGCGCTTGCACCCTATAATTATGTGGCGATTTGCACCCTGCCTGAGACGAGCGCTGATCCGAGCACGGCCCTTCTCTATGCGACCCTGAGTTCCAGCCACGACTGGCCGGGTCTTGTAGAAGTCTCACCAAAAACCGGGTCACGTCTGAGACTTTTCGAGATTGATCACGATACGGTCGAATAATCTCGCGCTACTCGCCCAATCGTTCAACGGCGGCAGGTTCTCCATCGAACAAAGATACATATTGCTGCTTCACGGACTCACGGAACACTGATTGAGGAATTGTGACATGATAGGCTCCTTCCGCATATGAGCCGATGTCATAGGGGGCAAAGTGAACTGCATACCCGCCGAACCTGCCGGGCAGAGTCGATGGCACGAAGTTCACTTCCCCCGCGAGAACCATGTCAGCGCTAACCAGCTCCATCGCCTCACTCCTGAAGCGCTCAAGGTCTGACACATTTCCGCTCTTCTTGACTTTTTGCCGGGCTATTTCCGTCCATACTTCATTCATGTGCGTCTGAATGGCAGCCTGCGGTTCACGCAGAAAACTGCTGAGCCGCATCGGTTCGCCAGTCGCTCCGTTATAGAGCCGTCCAGCGGTGAAGTAATTTCCATGTGCGCCGCCAGTGAACGTATAATGGAAGCCTTCGAGGCTCACAACATTTCCACTCTCAGCTACGATATCCCAATTGATCCGTAGGCCATAGGCACGGAAGTAATCCGGGTCTGCCGCTTTGTAGGCTTGGGCGTCTTCCGACATCGCCTCGATCCGGATTTGTGCATTCTCTACCAGATCCATGCCAATGGCTGGCGCCTTGGAGAACACGGCCTCATCAATTGTGACCTCAGCCTTGAGAAACTCATCATCGACGATGATTTCGCGGGGAAGTTCGTCTACCGAAGCAATAGTCGCAACATCAATCGAGGTGTCTTCTCCACCTGCCTCGTCAACCTCACCTGACGTTTCACTCACGTCCGACAAATCCCGAACCTGTTTCTGGCAGCCAACCGTCAGCAATAGCGCCCCCGCCAACGCAACCAAGGCAAGTCTCTTCATGCAAAACTCCATTATAAGCTGAGCAACTCAGCGTCCCCGCCCTGTGCCGTAATGTTCACCGTCAGGGTGCGCTCAGTCGCAAAACGATGCAAGTAGTGCGGACCACCGGCCTTCGGGCCGGTGCCAGACAAGCCGTCTCCCCCAAAGGGCTGTACACCCACAACAGCCCCCGTCATTGACCGGTTCACATACGTATTGCCAACAGGATAGGCGTCGCGCACCTCCTGCTGAAAGCTTTCAAGCCGCGAATGAACGCCCAGTGTCAGTCCGTATCCCTTGCCTCTCATCATTGCGCCAACTTCAGCAATGTCATCCGGATCGTACCGCAGTACATGAAGGATCGGGCCGAACTTCTCCTCAGTTATCTGGTCGATGGAACTCAGCTCAATCAGCGCTGGACCAAACCCATAGCCCGTTTCGCCGATCCGGCCGGGCGACAATTGGTGCAACACCTTAGCCTCGTCCTTCATCATCTGGACATAGGCCTGAAGGGAAGCGCGGGACTCTGCATCGATCACGGGACCCAAATCGGTGTTTGGCTGACCGGGGTCACCGATGTTGAGCTCGTCCATCGCACCGATCAAGCCTTCGATCAGATGGTCTGCAGTCTCGTTCGGCAGGAACACGATCCGAAGCGCGGAACAACGCTGGCCCGCTGACCCAAAGGCGGAGTCAATAACATCATCTATGACTTGCTCTCTCAGCGCCGTTGTATCGACGAACATGCTGTTCAAACCGCCTGTTTCGGCGATCAGCGGTGTAATCGGACCGTCGCGGTCCGCCAGTGTCTTGTTGATGATCCGGGCTGTCGTCGTCCCGCCGGTGAAGCATACGCCGGATACACGAAGGTCGCCGATCAGCTTGGCGCCAACCGATTCTCCCCCGCCCGGCAATAGATGCAAGGCGTCACCTGGCAACCCGACCTTCTGGAACAGTTTCACCGCCTCGAACGCAATCAGGGGCGTCTGTTCTGCCGGCTTTGCCACCACCGTGTTACCCGCAGCCAATGCCGCGGAAACTTGACCCGTGAAAATAGCCAGCGGGAAGTTCCATGGACTGATGCAACAAAATACACCGCGGCCGTGCAGGGAGATGTGATTGGTTTCGCCAGTCGGCCCGGGTAATTTCTGCAGTGTCGTGAATTCCGCTTCCGCCTGCATGGCGTAGTAGCGACAAAAATCGACTGCTTCCCGGACTTCCGCAATACCATCCGCCAACGTCTTGCCGGCTTCGCGAGCCATCAGCGCGATCAGCCGTTCGGCATTTTCCTCAAGCGCGTCGCCCATGGCACGCAGATGTTTCGCTCGCTCCGCGCCGCCGAGCCCATCCCAGCCGGGCTGAAACCGGGTCGCCGCCGTCAGTGCCCGGTCGATATCGTCATCCTGCGCTTCCCGGCAGCTGCCAAGAACGGTCTCGGTATCAAACGGCACGCGGATCATCTCTCCACCACCTGTGACCGCTTTGCCAGACACGATAGGTCCAGCCGCAATCGAAGGGCTGTCCCGGAAACTCTTGATCGCGGCGGCCATCTCATCGCGCACACTGCGCTGGCTGAGGTCGAGACCGGTGGAGTTGCGACGCTCAGCGCCATACAGCCGTGGCGGCGTCGGGATGCGCGGGTGACGTCGGGGACCGACCTCCACCTTGACGATGGGATCCGCCACAACCTGTTCAGGAGGCACGTCCGGATCAAGGAAGGAGTGGACAAAGCTTGTATTCGCGCCATTCTCCAGCAGGCGTCGCACCAGATATGGAAGCAAGTCTTTGTGCGCACCGACAGGTGCATAGACCCTTACACGGCGGCCTAGACCGGCAGCCCCATAGAGCGCCTCTCCCATACCATGCAAGCGCTGGAACTCGAATGTCGAGTTCCCAATCTCATCGGCGAGCATCTCGATCGCGGCAACCGAGTGCGCATTGTGCGTGGCAAATTGCGGGTAGATGGCATCCTTGGCTTCCAGCATCTTGCGTGCGCAGGCCAGATAGTTGAAGTCGGTCCCGGCCTTTGTGGTGAAGACCGGGAAGTTCGGATAGCCCTCGACGTGGGCATGCTTGATTTCGCTGTCCCAGTATGCGCCCTTCACGAGCCGCACCATGAAACGATGGTCTGTCTGCTCGGCGAGATCTTTCAGCCGCTCGATCACGTCACCTGCGCGCTTCTGGTAAGCTTGAACAGCCAGCCCCAGCCCGTTCCAGTTCCTCAGCGAAGGTTCCCGCGCGAGCCGATCAAGAATCTGCAAGCTGAGCACCAGCCGGTCAGCTTCCTCCGCATCAAGACAGAGGTTGATATTGGCTTTCGCTGCGCGTTCACATAGCTCCAGCACGGACGGATACATTTCATCCATGATCCGCGCTCGGTTTACCGCTTCGTAGCGCGGGTGAAGCGCAGACATTTTTACCGACACGCCATTACCTTGTTCCGGCGCGGTGGATTTATCCTTTTCGGTGGCAACGCCATCAATCGCGTGCTGATAAGCTTTCAGGTAACGCGCGGCATCTTCGGCGGTGCGGGCCCCTTCCCCGAGCATGTCGAAGCTGAAATGCGCTGCATCCCCTGCTTTGACCATTCTGCGTCCCCGCTTCTGGGCATCCTTCACGGTCCGTCCGAGAACAAACTGTTCACCCATGATGCGCATGGCCTGCATCATGGCAGCGCGGATGACCGGTTCACCACTTTCGCGGATCAGGCCCTGAATAAACTTCGCGGGTCCTTTCTTCAGGCTTGCAGGCACACCAATTACTTGCCCGGTCAGCATCAACCCCCAGGTGGAGGCATTTACCAGCCAGGATTCGGACTGTCCTTGATGCGCGCTCCAGTCGCCGGAGCGGATTTTCTCTGCAATCAACTCATCGCGCGTTTCGGCGTCCGGCACCCTCAGCAGCGCCTCGGCCAGACACATCAAGGCCAGACCTTCTGCATTCGACAGACCAAACTCCTCAAGGAAGCTTTCCATCATGCCCTTATCGCGGCCACGCGCACGGGCGGTCTCGACCAGTTCCAGCGCTCGACGCATGGTTGCCTGGCGCAAGTCATCGGATAGTGGTGTCTGTTTGAGCAGATCCTCCAGCAAGGCCTCCTCATCCGCAAACTTAATCTGGTCGAGTGCATGCCAGTCAATTTTTTCAAGCGCGAGCGTGTCAGCCATATGGGTACTGGTCCGGTAAGTGTGAGCCTGTAGGCGTAGGAGCAATTATCAGCCTGAATGTGGTGAAAACGGGTTAGTCCTGCCCCGATATGCACCAATTCCGAATTATCTATATCTTTTCACATGACCCGATGCGAGAGAAGTTCAACGCATACCGGCCTCTTTACGCAGTGCACCAACACGGCCACATTGGCGCGGGACTGGCTGAGGCTGTTGAAGGAGCGCTCATGCGCATCATGCTCGTTACGGACGCCTGGGATCCTCAGGTTAATGGCGTCGTGCGCACAATGAAGCGCGTGATCGAGGAAACCGGGGCTATGGGCCATGTCTGGGAGATTGTTCATCCCGGCCAGGGGTTTCGAACCATGCCACTGCCAACCTATCCGGAAATCAAGCTGGCCCTGTTCGCCCGGCGCAGGATTGAAGATCGGTTCCACGAATTCGAGCCTGACGCTATCCATATCGCCACCGAAGGCACCCTCGGCATGGCCGGGCGCGCCATGTGCCTCATGGTCAAACACCCCTTTTCGACCGCCTATCATACACGATTTCCGGAATATGTTTCAGCGCGGCTACCGGTCCCCACCCGGGCTGGATACTCCTTTGTGCGCTGGTTCCACAAATATTCCGGAAAGGTCATGGTACCGACCCCCTCCATGGTGAAGGAGCTGGAGGCTCAGCGCTTCATCAATCTCGTCGCCTGGAGCCGGGGCGTGGACACCAACATGTTCACCCCGGAGCGCCGCATCGAGGAAGGTCAGCCGGGCGACCCGTTTGAAGGCCTGCCACGCCCGATTTTCCTGAATGTCGGCCGCGTCGCCGTGGAAAAAAACATCGAAGCCTTTGCCGAACTGGACTTGCCGGGCACGAAAGTGATCATTGGCGATGGCCCTCAGCGCGAGGAATTGCAGAAGCGCTATAAAGACGTCGTCTTCCTGGGCGCAAAGTTCAATGAAGAACTCGCGACCTGCTATGCTGGCGCAGATGTCTTTGTCTTTCCGAGCATGACGGACACATTCGGACTTGTTGTTCTGGAAGCCATGGCGTCCGGCACACCGGTTGCGGCCTATGATGCGACCGGTCCGCGCGATGTTATCCCGGGCTCCGATGCCGGGACGATTACACCTGCTGGCGGCAATCTTGCCGAAGGNNGCTGTCGCCTGTCTCTCGCTCAGCCGCGCCACGTGCCGCGCCTATGCCGAGACCTATAGCTGGCGCGCTTGCGCCGAAGCCTTCATCGAGAATTTGCAGCCGCTGCCAGCCCCCGCCCGCAAGCGGTTCTGGCAAAAGATCAGGCTGCGCCGCCGGAAGAAGCCAACCTTGCCCAGCCTATAGCTATTCGCGGGCAACCCTTGTCTCGAGTTGTCGGGCCACCTCCTGCTCGGCAATGCGTAATTCATCCGGTAACGGGATCAGGCCCTTTTCGAGCAGATAGCCATCCGGCCCCATGGCGCGGTCTGATACAAATTCCTGAACGAATTCGGTCAGGCCCGGTACGAGCGGGATATTCTGGTTCTTCACATAGATGTACATGCTGCGCGACAAGCCATACTCGCCTGACGCGATGGCCTCGAAGGTCACCGGTACGCCATCCAGATGCGCCGCCTTCACGCGATCTCCATTCTGCTCGAGAAAAGAATAGCCCAACACGCCCACAGCCGTTGGTGTCTTGATCAGCGACTGGATGATTGCCGTATCATTTTCACCAAGGTCGATCCACGCACCATCGGTACGGATCGTATGCGTGCGCAGCAGGAATGCTGCCGGGTCAGCCTGCTTCAACGCCACCAATTCCGGCAAGGCAAGCGCGCCTTGCTCCATGCCGAGTTCGGTGAAGGCATCCCGCGTGCCAGATGTAGGCGGCGGGCCAAGCACCATGATTGGCTCGTCAGGCAAGTCGGGGTTGATTTCGGACCAGTTCTTGTAGGGATTGGGTCGGAAACCGCCCTGCCCATCCGGAATGTGAGCCGCAAGCGCGAGGAACACTTCCTCCTTCGTCAGGTCGAGCGTCGGAGCCTGACGAGCATTGGCCAGCACAATCCCATCGAACCCGACCGACAAGGCCGTTATTTCGGTTATGCCATTTTCGGCACACAGCGCCTGTTCGCTTTCAGTGATCATGCGTGAGGCGTCCGAGATCGACGGACGATCCGGTCCGATTTTCTGGCAGAATGTCTTGAACCCCCCGCCCGTCCCTGTGGTTTCCACTATGGGGGTCGGATAACGCGTGGTCGCCCCGAAACGCTCGGCAACGGTTGTTGCAAACGGCGCGACGGTGGAGGAACCGACTATGCGAATTTTGTGTGTGCCGTCTGCGCTGACAGGTGGCGGCGGGATGGTGTCCCCCGTGTCCAGATCAGACAGGTCAGTCCGGCCGCACGCAGCCGAGAACAAAAGAACGAGGGGGAAAAGAATACGGCCAATTCTGGCTGTCATGCGATCATGGCTCCGGCGAACGACATCTGGCTGAGGGGCGTTGGCACCCGGCCTGATGCCCATAAAGCAAGGTCCCTACCCGTTCAATGTGATGTGTGGGTGACAAAAATATCAGGTTGCCCGAAATTTTTGCTTGCATGCCCGAAAAGAGTCCCCTACATCGCCCCTCGAAATCGATGTGGCGGACATCTGGGCCAACCCTTAAACTGGGGGCCCCCTGTACTAACGCCCAAAGCTGGTTAAAAGCCCTTTGGAGGTTAGGTGTCATGCACTCCTATGCTACCCCCTATAATATTGTTGCCGATGCGCAGCCTGATCTGCCGGTATGGTGTTTCCGCCCTGAGCGGGTCACTGCAGCCGCAAAATGGTTCAAGGAAAAGTTCCCTGGCGAGCCATTCTATGCCGTGAAGGCGAACCCGGGCGAGCATGTGCTCGAAGCCCTCTGGGAAGCTGGCGTACGCAGTTTCGATACGGCATCGCTGCCAGAGATCGAACTGATCCATCGCAAATTCCCGGGCGCCCGCATGGCCTTCCTGCACCCTGTGAAGAACCGCCGCGCCATCCAGCGCGCTTATCACGAGTTTGGTGTACGAATTTTTGTCACCGACACGATGCAGGAACTGCACAAGATCCTCGAGGAAACCGGCTACGCCAAGGACCTTACGATCATTGTACGGATCGCTGTATCCTGTGACGGCGCCGCTCTGCCGCTGGCAGGTAAATTCGGTGCCAGCGCAGAAGACGCGACCGAGATCCTGCGTGAAGCCCGCCATTATGCGGACGAACTGGGCGTATCCTTCCATGTCGGCAGCCAGGCGATGAAGCCTACCGCCTGGTGGACGGCTATGGCCGATGNNGTCCCGCATCATCATCGCGGCTTCGGTCACGGTTGATATCGTGGATGTCGGCGGTGGCTTCCCTTCGATCTATGCGGACAATCCTCCGCCATCTCTGGAAGACTATGCGGCGATGGTTGAGCAGGCCTTCGAGAACATGTTCGTTCTTGAAAACGCCGAGTTGTGGTGTGAGCCCGGCCGCGCGCTGGTTGCCGAGTCGGAAAGCCTGCTTGCCCGTATTGAGTTGGTGAAGGATGACGCGATCTACATCAATGACGGTTCTTATGGCGCCCTCTATGATGCAGTTCACGAGCGCTGGTCGTTCCCGATGCGGGCCCTGCCAAGCAATGGACGCACGCTTGGCCGACTTGTTGAGTACACCGTGTACGGTCCGACTTGCGATTCTACCGACAAGTTCCCTGCCAAAGTTTGGCTGCCTGCCGGACTCGAAGAAGGTGACTATCTGGAATTCGGAAACCTGGGCGCCTACGGCCGGGCCATGTCCAGTCGCTTCAATGGCTTCGGGGAAACTCTGGTCGCCCGCGTTCATGACGCCCCTTGGCCGAGTCTCTACAATGCGGTCGGCGCAGAAGTGATCTCGATCGGCGCGTCCGGCACACGCTGAACGTTAGGAAACCCGTACCGCCTGAGGACGAGCGCCAGATCTGGCACGTCTTCAGGCAACGAGGTCAGCCACGCATGGCCCCCAATTCCCTGCGCTTCAGTCTCTGGCGGAAGCACACGGATGGTCTGGCGCGCGATCGCCGCTCCTGAGTCAATATAGCTGACAGGCCGCGGGGCACTGGCCACCAATTGTGCCCGCACGAGCGGGAAATGCGTGCACGCCAATACGACCGTATCGATCCGGTCCCCACCCGGAGCGTCGAACATAGGCTTCTGGGCTGCCTCGAAGGCATTGATCGGCAGATCCTCGCCGCGCGCATGCGCCTCTGCGAGTTTCACCAGTTCGATACTGCCATGCATCACAACGTCCACATCTCGCGCAAAATTGGAAATGAGTTCAGCCGTATAGGCGCGCCGCACCGTTCCGGGGGTTGCCAGCAAACCGATAGTGCCGGTCTGGGTCAATTGAGCCGCTGGCTTGATAGCCGGTACTGTTCCAACAACCGGAATATCCAGAGCAGCCCGCACGTCCTGCAGAGCCAGAGTCGACGCTGTGTTGCAGGCAATCACAAAGACATCCGGCTTGACTTTATCGCACAGCGCCTTGGCAACGGCCGGCAAACGCGCCTGCAAGGCTTCATCGGACTTCTCACCATAGGGGAAAAAGGCAGAGTCAGCAGAGTAATGGATACCTAGCGCCGGTCCCAAGGCGCGTATTTCTTCCACAACGGTCAAACCACCCATGCCGGAATCGAATACCAACACCCTGCCCCGGGCGGGGGATGGCACGAAATTCGGCGGGAGCGTATCGGCAGGCATTGCAGGAATCCTAGTCGCATTCCGCTGTGGCGGAAACAGGGCATGAAATACGCAATGGCACGGGATTTGTTGTGCAGCGCAGCATTAAGCCCTATGTCTGTTGTAAGAATGTGAGGTAATGCAATGCTCGAACTCTGGCTAACTCCGTGGCGCGCGGGCCTGTCCATGACAGCTGCGACGCTCGAAACCCTGATTGCCACTCAGAAAAGCATGTCGGTCATGGCGCCCAAAGGCATGGCGACTCCGATGACCGAAGACAAATTGCGCGATGCGTTTCAGATTGCCGCTGACGTAAATTTGCGTCGCTGGGAAGACACTGCAGGTGCCCTGCAGAATCTGCCAAACTGGTTGCATGATCTGCACGCCTTGCCAGGCAATATGGTGACCGACTGGTTTGATGCAGCGCGCCGCGCACGCGACTAGTCGGACAAACCCTCCTCGCGGGCAGCAGGCAACCAGACTCCGAAAGCCGTCCCCTCGCCAATGCGCGTCTCTACCGAGAATCCGCCGCGATGATGGGCCATGATATGCTTCACAATGGCCAGGCCGAGCCCTGTGCCGGTGATCTTGCCCCCCCGGCTCTGATCGGCGCGGTAAAAGCGTTCGCCCAAACGCGGCAAGTGTTCACGCTCGATCCCCGGTCCCTGATCTTCTACGCGCATCCAGATGGCGCGCTCCTGCGTGCCTGGCCGGCTTGACGCGGGCAACAAGGTCATGCGCTCGCTGCTGGCCCAGGTCTGCCCCGCTTTCAAGCGTGCTTCGGCCATACCGGAGGCCATACCAAAGCTCAGGGTTACCTGTCCGCCTTCCTTTGAATACTTCAGGGCGTTTGAAACGAGATTCTCCGCGACCTGAATCATCTCGTCGCGGTGGGCGATCACCGGCATGGGCCCATCATCCGACTGAACCACCAGCCGTACCCCCTTCTCCGCCGCGATGGCGCTGAAAGCATGTGTGGCATCGGAGACAATGTCCCGAAATTCCTCGCGTTCGCGCGGCGATACATGTTCAGAAGACTCGATCCGCGACAGGGACAGCAAATCCGCGATCAATCGCGACATGCGCTCGGTCTCACCGGCCATGATGGCCAGAAATCGGTCCCAGGAATCCTTGTCATCCTTGGCAGGGCCCCGCATCGTCTCGATAAAGCCCGACAGCGCAGTCAGCGGCGTGCGCAATTCATGGCTCGCATTAGCCAGAAAGTCTGATCGCGCCCGCGCGGCGCGGCGAAGAGGGGTGAGGTCTTCCAGAACGACGAGCGTACGTCTTGCCCGGCCGGGTCGCGATACATGCGCCCGCCACGTTTCGTCTGGCCCGCTCTCGACCTCCACAGCCATCGGCTCGACCGTGCCAGTCTGAATCGCATTCTCGATCGCAGAAAGCAGCCCCGGCGACCGGATGACGGTACTGGCGCGGGGGTTTACACGCCCATCAAGCCGCAGAATGAACTCCGCCTCTTCGTTCATCGTGACAATGCGTTGCTCGTCATCAATCTCGAAAGCAGGCAACGGAAGAGCATCCAGAAGAATGGCCGATTCCTGAATATTCGGCTGAACGAGCGCTGGCTCAACCGAGAGCCGCGGACTGATGGGAAGGATAGTGGCGGTTCCGACGAAGATGGCTGTGGCGACGGACATGGTCACCAGCAGGGCTGCAATCGCCTCAATCAGGCCAATTGCGCCTGTAATCCACATCAAAAGCAGGATAAAACCGAAGCAGCAAACAAGCGTGATGAAGTCTCTCGCGCGCCGCGAAAGGGCGCTTCGAGCGGACTGTTTTGCGTCGGCTGACATGCCTTCGCTCATTCATGCTCCTGTTAACTAACTACTCAAAGACTTCAGGTCTCGAAGCCGCTAATACGCAACCAGACATCTGCCAAGCCCTTCACGACGTATCACAACCACAAGCGGCATTTGTGCAACTAAATGTAATTATTGAAAAACGATAATTTATCATTGACAGTCGACTAGAGCGGGCGTATCCGACGTCTGGAAAAGGGAGCGTTGCCGACGGCATGACACGATCAATTCTACTACTAGCCCCGGCAATTCTTGCGGCCTGCGCAACATCACAGGCAAATTTGCCCGGCATTGATGGAAATCGCGAGGAAATTTTTGCAATCGCGCCTGATGCTCCGGTGGATTGGGCGGCTTCGGGAGTTGCTGGTCAGGCGACCACTGGCGACTGGCTAAGCCAGTTCAGCGATCCGGTCATGGAAAGTCTGGTGCGGGAGGCATTGGCCAATAGCCCCACGCTTGAATCACGCGCCGCACTTGTCCGGGCAGCTGCTGCGTCAATCCGCACGGCCCGTTCTCAGCGTTCCGTCAGTATTGACAGCTCCATCAGCGCTGGAGTCACATCCAATTCCTTTGAAGTTGGCGGTGATCTTGATCGAGCGACGGACGGCATTTACGGTCTGGGCCTTGATGCGAGTTGGGAAGCCGATCTTTGGAATCGGCTCGGACGTGGTATTGCCGCCGCAGAAGCAGACCTTGCCGCAAGCGAAGCCGACTTTGCCGCCGCCGAGCTGTCTGTTGCCGCTCAAACTGCCATCGCCTGGATCAATCTGAACGCTGCCCTGGCGCAGGAGCGCGTGGCGGTACTGACTTACGAAG
The DNA here is from genome assembly GCF_002388935.1 of Hyphomonas sp. UBA4494. NCBI lineage: Bacteria > Pseudomonadati > Pseudomonadota > Alphaproteobacteria > Hyphomonadales > Hyphomonadaceae > Hyphomonas > Hyphomonas sp. UBA4494. The sequence goes on along the minus strand of NZ_DGNK01000042.1, from coordinate 78,209 downwards.
CACGCGACCGGGTTCGCATTCTGACAGAGCGCCGATTCCAGCGCGGACTGGCCCAAGCATTGGATGTGCGCACCGCACGCAGCGCACTTGCTGGCGCAGAAGCCAGTATTGCGCAACGCCGTCAGCAATCAGGTGAGGCTGCACGTCGACTGGAAATCCTGCTGGGCCGCTATCCCGCAACCGAAATCGAAGCCACGGCTGAATTGCCCGTGCTGGAAACGCTGGTCGTAGAAGGCAATCCAATGCTGCTGCTATCGCGTCGCCCGGATGTGGCCAGCGCCGAAGCGAGTATCGTAGCCGCAGGCCTGCGCGCGGAACAAGCGCGCCTCGCCATGCTGCCCGCCCTGCGCCTCACCGGCTCTATCTCTACCAGCGAGTCCGAATTTGCCGACATGGTTGATCCAGAGCGGATCGCCGCCCGGCTCGTAGCAAGCCTGATCCAGCCGCTGTTCACGGGTGGACGCCTAGACGCCCAGCGTGATGCCGCTGTGGCGCAAGCAGAATCAGCGATTGCGAGCTATGCTGGCATTGCGCTGACGGCGTGGGGAGAAGTCGAGGACGCTATCGCAGCCGACACGTATCTCGCCCTGCAAGAGGATGCGCAATTGCGCGCCTTGGAAGAGGCTCGCCTTGCCGAAGAACTGGCCGAGCGCCAGTACACAAGTGGTACGATCACCGTGTTCAATCTGATCGATGCTCAGACCCGGCGTCTCACTTCTGAGAGCCAGTTGGTTTCCGCGCGCGCATCGCGTGCTTCGAACCGGATTTCCTACCATCTAGCCCTTGGGGGCGGCCTGCCCGTACAGACTGCCTCGACCACCGTTCAAGCCCCGCAAGAAAGCGCCGCAGAATAGCGGCAGGAGAATAAGTCATGGGACGCCTCATTTCAGTTTTGATTCCGATCGGGATCCTCGCCGTGGTTGGTATCGGCGGCGTGGTCGCTCTGTCTGCGATCAAACCCAAACCTGAAAAGGCCGAGGAAGCCCGCGCCGGCCTGAATGTATTTGCAGAACCCGTTCGTCAGGGCGACCTGACGCTCGTCGTGGAATCGCAAGGCGAGGTAAAACCGCGGCGCGAGATCATCGTGGCTCCGCAAATTTCCGGCCGGATTTCCTACGTGTCTCCTGACTTCATCGATGGCGGCTTCATCAATAAGGGTCAGCTGCTCGTCCGTGTCGAGGCGGCTGACTATGAACTGGCAGTTGTACGCGCCCAGTCTACCGTGGCCAGCGCCCAGCAGGCCCTTGCCCTCGAAGAGGCCGAAGCCGATCTGGCGCGGCAGGACATCGAGGACCTCGGTATTTCCGATGCCTCTCCCCTCGCCCGCCGCGAACCTCAGCTGGCGGGCGCCCGAGCCGCGCTGGAATCCGCCAGAGCCCAACTGAAAGACGCCCAATTGGCGCTTGACCGAACGGCCGTCTACGCACCTTTTGCCGGCCGCGTGCGCGAACGCAATGTCGATATTGGTCAAGTCGTCTCTGTCGGCCAATCACTTGGTCAGATCTTTGCCAATGATGTTGTTGAAGTCGCCCTACCGCTCAAGGACGCCGAAATGGGACGTCTGGGTCTTCCCCTCGCCTTCAGTTCCAGCGAGGCGCAGCCAGGTCCGGATGTGACCTTCCGCGCCACGGTTGGCGGCGTTGAGCGCGAATGGCACGGACAGGTCGTCCGGACAGCCGCTGCTGTGAATTCTCAAACCCGCCAGATCAATGTCATAGCCGAGCTTCAGGATCCTTACGGCGCTGGCGCCGATGGCGACGCACCCATGGCACCCGGCCTTTTCGTGACCGCCATCATTCAGGGGGAAACAGTCGAAAACGTGCTGATCGCACCACGCGGCGCTCTGCGCGGAAATGATCGCCTGTTTGTCGGCCTGCCGGACGAAGGCAAGCTGGCGATCCGCCAGGTGAAGCTGATCTACTCCGATCCTGATGGAGCCTATCTTGCCTCGGGCGTCGAGCCCGGTGAACTGGCCATCACCAGCCCGATCCAGGCCCCTTTCGAAGGTATGAGCATCACCGTCATGCAACGGATGGAAGATGGTTCCATCAAGGTTTACGAGCCCAAGCGGACCGAGGAATCATCCAGCACCGGCGAGCCTGCAGCAATTGCGTCGACCACAGGTGATGGAGCAGCCCAATGAGCGGGATTGTCGCCTGGTTCGCCCGTAACGCCGTCGCCGCAAACCTTCTGATGATCGTCGCCTTCACGGGCGGTGTCTTCGGCTACACCAAGATGGAACAGGAAATGTTCCCCGTGGTGAATATCACGGGTGCCTCGGTATCGGTTACCTGGAATGGCGCTTCGCCACAGGATGTCGAAGACCAGATCGTTACACGGATTGAAGAGGCTGTCGCAGACATTGACGGCCTCGACCGGATCACCTCGATCGCGAATGAAGGCCTCGGTGTCGTCAACATCAAGGGTCGCGACGATGTCGACATGGACAAGTTTCTGGATGATGTGAAGATTCGCGTCGATCAGATCAACAATATGCCCCAAGCGGCGTTCCAGCCGCAGGTGACACGCTGGGAACAGCGCAACAACTATATTGGCCTGTCCGTCCACGGCAATGTGGACGCACGCACGCTGCGGCGCGTCGGCGACCGGGTTCGTGATGACATTGCGAACATTACCGGGGGTGAGCTGGCGCAGCTGGGCGGCGTTATCGACGAACAAGTCAACATCGAAGTATCGGAAGAACAATTGCGTCGCTACGGGCTGAGCTTCAGTGATGTGGCCAGTGCTATTCGTCAATCCTCGCTGAACTCGTCAGGCGGCCGAATTGAATCTTCAACCGGCGACGTTGCCATCACGGCTCGGCAATTGGCCGACACAGCGGATCAATTTGGTAACATCATCATCCGCCAATCGACCGAACAGGGCACTATCCGCGTGGCCGACGTCGCCACGATCGATGACGGCTTCGCAACAGACAAGTTCAAGGCCACATACAATAACGAGCCAACCGTCTTCGTGCAGGTTCCCCAGCCGAACACGATGCACATTGTCGAATATACTGACGACATCAAGGCATATGTGGACCGCGCCAATGACCCTTCCAACGGTATCCTCCCGGAAGCCGTGAAGATCGACATCCTGTTTGACGATTCCGTGGCTTTCAATGCCCGTATGGATTTGATCCAGCAATCTGCATTGACCGGGGCCGTTCTTGTCATGTTGGTCCTGCTATTGTTCCTGCGTCCGACTGTGGCCCTATGGGTCACGATCGGAATCATCACCGCCTTTGCCGGCGGGATCTTGCTCCTCCCCTATTTTGGCGTTTCCTGGAACATCCTCTCCACCTTCGCTGTCCTGCTGGTGATCGGGGTGATCGTTGATGACGCCATCGTTGTCGGCGAGAATATTCACCGAGAGATCGAAAGCGGGCGACGCGAAGGCCTGGACGCTGCTATTGTCGGCACGCAACTCGTGCTGAAACCGGTCGTGTTCGGCGTTCTGACCACGATCATCGCCTTCCTGCCATGGGCATTCATTAGCGGCCCGACCCGAATGTTTACCCAGCAGATCACGTTCGTCGTGGTCGCCGCCCTGATCTTCTCGATCATCGAGTGCATGCTGATCCTGCCGAGCCATCTGTCACATATGAAGCGCCAGTCCTTCGACGGTCCGTCTGGCAAATTGCTCAAGCTGCAGCACTCGATTGCAGACAGCCTGCTCTGGTTTGCCAACAACCTCTACAAACCCTTCCTCGAACTGGCGATCCGCTATCGCTATGCGACCGTCATGCTCTTCTTCTGCCTGTACTTCCTGGCAACACGGATCACAGGTATGGGCATCGTACCCTTCAAATTCATGCCGGAAATCGAAGCAGACCTTGTTCGGGTCGAAATCGATATGCCAGACGGTACGCCATACACCCGCCTCGAACAGATCCGCGACCAGCTGCAAGCCGGTATCGACGTTACGATGGCGGAATCGATCAAACAATATCCGAATATAGAGGGTGGCCTGATCAAGGATGCCGCTGTCGTTGCGTCCGGGACGCGCGTCAATGCCTGGATTGGGGTCTTGCCACCCGAAGACCGGCCTGTCGGATTGCGGTCCAAGGATATAGCCGAACAATTACGCCTGAATGTCGGTGATATTCAGGATGCTGAAGAAATCAATTTCGATTTCACCTTCAATGATGAACAGAGCGGCGTGCGCTTTGCCCTCAACCATCAGGACCTGGACCGTCTGCGTGAAGCGGCTGCCGCAGTTAAAGAACATCTGGCAACTTATGCCAACGCCTACGATATTGGAGACAACCTCTCCTCAGCCGCTGAAGAGATTCGTATCTCGCTGAAACCGGGCGCGGAAACGCTCGGCATCACGCTGGCCAGCGTCACCAACCAGGTCCGGCAGGCATATTATGGCGAAGAAGCCCAACGCCTGCCCAGAGATGGCGAAGATGTCCGCGTCATGGTCCGTTTGCCGGAATCGGCCCNNGGAAAATCTGGACAGCCTGAATTCTCTCCGAGTACGCACTTCTGATGGCCGCGAGATTCCGGTCACCCAGGTCGCAAACTTTGACTATGCACCAGGGATCAACCGCATCATTCGTCGCAATCGCACCCGGTCAGTCTCAGTGTATTCTGAAGTGCTGGGCGACGGTGGGCGAAACCAGATCATGGCCTCAATGGACGAAAATTTCTGGCCAGACTTCGAGAAGACCTTCCCGGATGTCGAGCGCGGCGTGGCAGGCGGCATCGAAGAAGAACAGAAGTTCATGGAAGAAGTTGGTCGATTGATCCTGATTGCCATCGGCGCGATGTACATCTTGTTGGCAGTGGCGTTCCGTTCTTACGCCCAGCCACTGCTGTTGATGATGGCCCTGCCCTTTGCTTATTGCGGAGCAGTCTTCGGGCTCTGGATATTTGATACACCGATGGCCATGTTCTCATTCTTCGGCATTGCTGCAGCCGCAGGGGTCGTGATCAACGACAATCTCGTCCTGATCGATTATGTGAATCGACGGCGGGATGAAGGCGCAGGTGCCGTTCAGGCGCTGGTCGATGGGGGCGTATCCCGCTTCCGGCCCATCCTGTTGACTTCCGTCACCACCTTTGTCGGCATCCTGCCGCTGATTGCAGAAAAATCCGTTCAGGCACAATTCCTCAAACCGATGGTTGTGTCATTGGGCGCAGCTGTTGCGTTCGCGCTTTTTGTCTCACTGTTGATGGTCCCTGCCCTTTATGCAGTCGGTGTCGAGATTGGTCGGATCTTCCGCTGGACCTGGGGCGGCAAGCCATTCCGCCAGATCGGTGAGACCTATAGCGGAGAAGTGACAATCGACGAGGATGAATTGATTGGCACGAGCAAAGATGGCGGACTTGGTCCAATGGCTCCCGCCGAATAAAATGTACGCAACACGGTAAAGGCCCGCCCGGATCAAGCGTCGGGCCTTTATCCATATTACTGGAGAGACCTTAAATGAAACACCTCATGCTCGGGGCAGCGACCATTGCCCTCCTCACCGCCTGTTCGCCGGCATCTACGGAAGACACCGGTCAGTCAGCAGAGCCTGCGACAGTAACATCAACATCCTCGAACACGCCGAACGAAGCAGGCAAATATGTCACCGCAGAAGGCCTGGAGCTGTCTGCTGCTGACTATTGGGGGGACTGGGGTGTTGACCTCACATTGCGCGATGACTCCATCGCACCCGGCGATAATTTCTATGCCTATGCCAATGGCAAATGGCTCGACAGTTTCGTTATCCCGAGTGATCGCACACGTTATGGCGCCTTCACTCTGCTGGCTGAAAAGTCAGAGCAACGCGTACTCAATATCATTCAGGAGCTTGCCGAAGCCGAACCTGATCCGGCCACACTCGAAGGCAAGGTCGCCTCTGTCTACAACGCCTATATGGACACGAGCGGTATCGAAACCGCTGGCCTCGCGCCCGCCACGCCCTATCTCAGCAAGATCAAGAATATCGATAGCCGGGAAGACCTCGCCAAGCTGTTTGCGGCAACGGGCTACGCCTCCCCTATCGCGGGCTGGGTCGATGTCGATTCCAAGCAGACCGACCAGTACATCTTCTATGTGACCCAAGCCGGGCTCGGCATTGGCGACCGTGACTATTATCTCGACGATACAGAGAAAAACCTTGAAATCCGCGCGGCCTACAAAGCCATGCTGACCACCCTGCTGACAGAAGCAGGCCATGAGGAGGCCGAGGCGGCGGCAGACCGCGTGATCGCGCTCGAGACCCGTATTGCTCGCGCCCATTGGGACCGCGCAACAGGCCGGAATCGCAACCTCACCTACAACAAGATGAGCCGCGCAGAGTTGGAACAGCTCGCCGGAGACTTCCCGGTGGCGACGATGCTCATGGACCTTGGCCTGAACAGCGAAGAATCCTTTGTCGTGCGCCAGGTCACTCCGACAGCCGAAGAGATCGCAGAAAACGGGCTCACCGCGGAACAGATCGAAAAAGTCTCGGGCGGCGGCATAGGCGGCCTGTTCGAGATCATGCAAACCGCCTCACTTGAGGACTGGAAGGCTTATCTAGCGGCCCACTTCCTGATCGATCACGCCGATGTCCTGCCCCGCCGCCTGGATGAGGCGACCTTCGAATTTTATGGCAAGAAACTGGGCGGTGCCGAAGAACAGCGCGAGCGCTGGAAGCGTGCAGTCTCAACCGTCGAAGGCTCCGTCGGAGAAGGTGTCGGCAAAGTCTATGCCGAGCGCTTCTTCCCGAGCGAGAACAAGGCAGCCATGGACGATCTGGTAGAGAATTTGCGAGCGGCCATGGCCAGCAATCTCGATGAGATCGACTGGATGGGCGACGACACGAAGACAGAAGCACATGACAAGCTCGCCAAATTCACCCCAAAAATCGGATATCCGGAGAACTTCGAGACCTATGCGGACCTGAATGTGGGCCCGGACGCCTTCGCCAACTCCATGGCGGTGAATGACTGGGCCTGGAAGGACATGATCTCCCAGCTCGGCCAGCCGATCGACAAGACCGAATGGTTCATGTTGCCCCAGACGGTGAACGCCTATTATTCGCCCAACCGGAACGAAATCGTGTTTCCCGCCGCCATCCTTCAGCCGCCTTTCTTCAATCTGACTGCAGACCCCGCCGTCAATTATGGTGCGATCGGCGGCGTCATTGGTCACGAAATGGGCCACGGCTTCGATGATCAGGGCGCCAAATCCGACGGAAATGGCACGCTCCGCAATTGGTGGACCGCTGAAGACGAATCCAATTTCAAGGCCAAGACCGGCGCGCTGGTAGAGCAATATAATGCTTTCTGTCCCCTGGACGATGGGGAAACCTGTGTGAATGGCGCGCTGACACTCGGCGAGAATATCGGCGATCTCGGCGGTCTTTCGATGGCATACAAGGCCTACAAGCTCAGCCTCGACACAGATGGCAACGGCACGATCAGCCCGGATGAGGAAGCGCCTGTGCTGGACGGACTGAGCGGTGATCAGCGCTTCTTCCTGGCCTGGGCCCAGGTCTGGCGGTCCAAGTACCGCGAAGAGGCAACCCGTCGCCAGCTGCTGACAGACCCACATTCCCCACCCGTTTACCGGGTAAACGGCGTCGTTCAGAACATGGCAGAATGGTACGAAGCCTTTGACGTTACGGAAGATGACGAGATGTACCTGCCGCCTGAGCAGCGCATCCGGATTTGGTAAACGGTTATAAACCGTAGCATACACTACAGAAGCAGCGCTTTAGAGTGCTGCTTCTTTACTTGTCTTGAAGAAGTTTGGGTATATTCTGACCGAGCAGCCTGATTTGGCATGGCGGTTGCAAGAAAATCTTCGGATAAGGATTCCGCCCAAAATGAAATTGCTAAACCGCCTGTTCAAGACATCAAGTTCCGATTCCGAGGCTCCCGCCTCTGCGCGCGTAGAACAGATGGTGACGCCCGTAAAAGAACGGCCACGTCCCGTCCGTGCATCGGTCTATCGGGAAGCAAATGTCGTTTACGAATCCGGCTACAAGCGTCGCGGTATCGTTCTGGACTATTCTGACACAGGCGTTCGCCTCCGGTTTCCGACCAATGAGGGCATGCCTGAATTCGTGACCCTTCATGCCAAGGGAGTGGGCCTGCAGGGCCCCGCACGCGTTGTCTGGCAAAAAGGTTCTGAAGCGGGTTTTCAACTCACGACCATCTAGGGTCGCACCCGTCCCTTCCCAATGTTCATTTGGCTTTTGGGCCTAAAAGGTCTTGAATGACCTTTTCAACGCGAAAGGGACGCACCATGGCCATCATGAAATCAGAACAGATCATGTCGGAATCGACCAAATCCTTCGAGGATGCGATTCAGACAGCGGTCACACGCTTTGACGCCACCGTCAAAGGCCTCGCATCGGCTTACGTCAACGAAATGTACACCACAATCAAGAACGGCAAGATCGAAAAGTATCGCGTGAACCTCCAGATGACGTTCGAAGTAATGCCGCCCAAGGCCGACGACAAAGCCAAGCGCGCAAAGAAGAAGTAGGCCCCATTCGTGGCCAAGACGACGGAAACCTGGTTTTCGGAACTCGATCCGGCCCAATTCGAGATTGCGGAAAGCCTCCGAGCGCGCATTGAGCGGGCAGGCCCCGGCCTGACCTGCAAGCTCGCCTGGGGCTTTCCGTGTTGGAGTGGGACCGAGCGGATATTCTCGATTGCGGCATACAAGGACCGCTGCAATCTCCAGATATTCTATGGTGCCGAACTTGCGCCGTCCTTTCCAGATCGGATCGAAGGCACCGGCAAGGCTCTGCGCCATGTAAAAGTCCATTCGGTCGATCAGATCGACGCCCAACTGGATCAAATCATCGAGGCGGCAATCCGGCTGGATGCAACCGATCCACGGCCTGTTCGATAGGAAGACGTGACAGCTGCGTGGTTTGCCCTATCATCTGACGTCAGATGCACAGGAACCTGCCCCCATGCGCCAATTCCTTGTCCCAGCCCTCGCCGTCGTTTGCCTTGTCCTGGCAGTCCCGACAGGAAGCCAGGCACAATCCCCTAGCAATTCGGAAACCCCTTCCATGACGGCAACGCAATTTACGAGCATTGATGGAAAGCCAGTCGACCTTGAAGCACTCGATGCAAAGGCGATCCTCGTCGTGAATACAGCCTCCAAATGCGGCTACACCAAACAGTATGAGGGCCTTCAGGCACTGTATGAAGCGAAGCGAGCGGAAGGGCTCGTCATTCTAGGCATCCCTTCAAATGATTTCGGCGGGCAGGAACCCGGGACCGAGGAAGAGGTCCAGACGTTCTGCCAGCTGAATTTCGGCGTGACATTCCCGCTGACAAAGAAATACGCTGTGACGGGCGCTGATGAGCACCCATTCTATTTGAATGCCGTGGACATGCTTGGCGAGGCCGCGCAGCCGAAATGGAATTTCCATAAAATTCTCGTCGATGGCGACGGCACACCGCTCAAGGCCTACCCCTCTGCCACTACCCCATCGGATCCGGAACTCGTGGCAGATATCGAGGCGGCCCTCGGCGGATGACGCCTATCAGGCGCGCCACTTCACGACCGGAGTGATCCTGCCGGTACGGCAAGTTCGGGAATGGATCGCAGAAAGGCCCGCGCCTGCTCACCGGCTGCAGCACACGCTGTTTCAAGCTGCCCTCTATCCAGGCGCACTGCGCGAATACGTGCCCACGGGTGTCGTTGGAGATAGTAGTCGAGATTGTTCAAAAGCTCGAATTCAACTCGGTCTATCTGTTCGCTTTCGCTTGCTTCAAAGAAATACATTCGAGTTTGGGCCGCGCTCCAGCCCCGCTCGAAATGCGCGTGATAATGGCCCTCATCCTCGCCGAAACAATCGAAGCGGAGGACTTCGTCTTCGTGGATGAAAAGCGAAAACGCGGGCCCGCGCCCAATGGGCAGGACTTTCCAGAAGACGTGCAACTCTGCGTCTGGCGATATCGAGAATATTTTCAGATCGCGTCGGCTCGGAAATTTCGCGGTATAACGTTCGTGGAGACGGAACTTGCGGAGGCGCCGGGACAATTGCCGACCAGCATAGAACATCCGAGATGGAAGCATTCTGCGCGCCAAGGCATAAGTCGAACTTGCCATTTAAGGTACCCATCCCCAGCGACATTTTCACCAGATTGCTCTCGTGGCTTTCATTGAAGCCGAAAATGCACTGGCATTACAATAGAACGGCGACAACTTCTCGATTGCGCGCCCCGTTCGATGAAAAAATCTCCGCCAATCGCGTTTCGTGAACTCTTGACGAGTGAGGCCCGGACGCGCTTTGTGTTCGCACCTGCAAAAAAAAATCCATAGCGGAAGGAAACTCCATGTCTGAACAAGATCCCGTCGTCATCGTCGGTATGGGCCGCACGCCCATGGGTGGCCTGCTCGGCGACCTTGCCAGCCTGACTGCCAGTGAGTTGGGCGCCATTGCCATCGAGAAAGCTGTCAGCGAAGCAAAGCTGGCCCCCGGCGAGGCGAATGAAATCATCATGGGCAACTGCCTTCCCGCTGGCCAGGGCCAAGCTCCTGCCCGTCAGGCAGGTTTCAAATCCGGTCAGGACAAGGGCCTTGAAGCCACAACGATCAACAAGATGTGCGGCTCCGGCATGCAAGCTGCCGTCATGGGCCGCAATGCCATTCTGGCGGGCGACGCAAACATCGTGATCGCTGGCGGCATGGAATCCATGACCAACGCACCGCACCTGCTGAACGTCCGCAAGGGCCATAAATACGGCACCATGAACGCTCAGGACCATATGGCGCTCGACGGCTTGTCCGACGCCTACAAGGGCGGCCCCATGGGCGAATTCGCCGACATGATCGCGGGTGAGTACCAGTTCACACGCGAGCAACAGGATGCCTACGCGCTGGAAACGCTGTCGCGCGCACAGAACGCAACGAAAGAAGGCAAGTTCAAGCGCGAGATTGCCCCGGTCACCATCAAGACCCGCAAGGNNGGCCTGTGGGACGCCTTCAACGGCTACCACATGGGACAGACCGCCGAGAACGTCGCCGCCCGCTGGCAGATCACGCGCGACGAACAGGACACCTTCGCCGTCGCTTCGCAGAACAAGGCAGAAGCGGCGCAGAAGGGCGGCAAGTTCAAGGACGAAATCGCGTCCGTCACCATCAAGACCCGCAAGGGCGAAACGGTCGTCGACACTGATGAACTGCCTCGCACTGCGATGCCGGAAAAAATCCCGTCGCTGCGCCCGGCCTTCTCCAAGGACGGCACCGTTACCGCAGCCAATGCCTCAGCTATTTCAGATGGCGCAGCTGCGCTCGTCCTGATGCGCGAATCTGAAGCCAAGAAACGCGGTCTCAATCCGCTGGCCAAGATCGTGTCTTCGTCCAGCCACGCTCACGAGCCTGAATACTTCACGACCGCACCAGTGCCTGCCATGAAGAAAGCCTTGGAAAAGGCTGGCTGGAGCGTCGACGATGTCGAGCTTTGGGAAGTCAACGAAGCCTTCGCGGTCGTTCCAATGATCGCCATGAAGGAAATGGGCATCTCGCACGACAAGCTGAACGTGAATGGCGGTGCCTGCGCCATGGGTCACCCGATCGGCGCTTCCGGCGCTCGTTTGATCGTCACACTGCTCGCGGCCATGGAAGATCGTGGCCTGAAAAAAGGCATGGCCAGTCTCTGTATTGGTGGCGGCGAAGGCATCGCGATGGCGCTCGAACGCTACTAGGGGTCCGGCATGCTGGATGAAACCCGGATCCTCGACCATTTCACCGAACAGGCGAGATGGTGCGAGGATCTGGGCTCTCCTTTCACTGCGGCCCTGCTCCGGAAATTTGCCGAAGATTTTGAGGCCAATGGCCCGGTCGCGGATATCTGCGCCGACTGGACCGGCAATCCCCGCAAGGATGCCCTTGGCCTCAGGCTGGCCGGTGCCCTTCACCATGCCGTGCTAACCAACGCAGCACCTGCTCTTGCCGCGACTTATCCCGGCCATCTGGCGGAGTGGAAGATGGAGGCTGTCTGGGCCGAGGCCCAGCCTTGGCTTGCGGCGCACATCCCCGACATCCGCACCTTCATCAAGAGTCCCCCGCAGACCAATGAGACCCGCCGGTCGATTGCGCTCCTGCCCGGTTTTCTCGAACTTGCCGCAACCTACCGTATGCCCATGCACCTGCTTGAGCTCGGCGCGAGTGCGGGCCTCAACCAGAATTGGGATCGGTTCACCTATGATGGCGGAATCTGGCAACGACCGGGCGCGAGCGACGTCACGATATCCACGATCTGGAACGGACCCGAGCCCGCACATCTCGACGCCGCTCCAGTCATTGCTTCACGCGCCGCTTGCGACCTGAACCCGATTGACCTGACAAATGAGGCCGCCTTCCTGCGGCTCAAATCCTACACTTGGCCAGACCAGGCTGGACGACTGGCCCGTCTGGATGCGGCGGCAGAATTGGCCAGACATATGGGCGTTCGCGTGGAACAGGCGGATGCGGTTGACTGGCTCGCCCAGAAACTGACCAAACGCCCCTCAGAGGGCCTGACAGTCATTTATCACTCAGTCTTCCTTGTCTATCCGTCAAAAGAAGATGTTGCACGCATGAAGCGACTGATCGAAGAAGCGGGCGCAGCTACCACCGAGACTGCCCCCCTCGCCTGGCTTTGCTTTGAACCGGAATCCCTGTTTGGAGGAGACCGCGCGTCTCCGCGCATGCAGACCCGACTGCAAGTCTGGCCGGGTGGCGAACCCCGCATACTGAATGAGTCTGATGGACACGTCACATATGTGGACATGCCGTAAGACTATTCGGCAAATGCGTCTGCCAGTTCCCGAGCGAGCTTATTGACCGCCGCAACGCCCTCATCACTGAAACTGTTTGTGTTCACAATTACGACAAGACCTGCATCTGGCAGCAGGTAAACCGACGACAACCACATCGTATTCGACCCGTTATGGGCGAAGAGACGTCCATGCGGACACGGCGCTGAGACGCCCCACCCCAACGCATAGTCGGATCCCGCGGTTGGATATGGCGTAAGCAGTTTCTGCTCGGTCTCATCTGCTTCCAGAAAGCCGCTGACAAAGCGCGCATGCGCGGCCAACGGCACATGTAACGTGCCAGCGGGTGCCAGCGCGGCCGGGTTATCCGCTCCGCTGCCTGTGCCCTGGCCTTTCAAACCTCCGAACAGGCCTTTTGCGTGGCCTTCAATCCCCGTCGGCGGTGGTCCGAACCCCCAACCTTCATTCCGGGGTACAAGCGTGAACAGGAACAATGTCTCGTAATTCTCGTGCCCTAGCCGCAAGGCTATCCGGTCCAGTGCTGCCCCCGCAATCATGTAACCAAGATTGGAATAGGTAAATGTTCCCGTTTTGCCAGCAGGCGGCTTTGTCAAAAAACCTCGCGCCAAAGCAGTGCGCTGAGTTTCAACAGGACCATTGGAGCCGCGACTGGTCAGGAACCACATCATACCGGGATTGGCGGCAAGTCCGCTCCGGTGAGAAAGCAGATGCTCAATCGTCACATCGCCCCAGGCCGGATCCATCTCGTCGGCAAGGTCTGGCAACAACTCTGGCAGGGTCGCACCCCAACTCGCTTCACCCTGCTCTACGAGCCGACCGTAAAGCAGCGCGGTCAGCATCTTCGTGTTGGAGCCGATATGCCAGGCGTCGTCCTGCTCGACAGCATCCCGGCTGCCCTTCACGCGCTCTCCATCGACCGCGAGACCAAGAATGTCCCCATCGGCGTTGGCGATGACAGCCCCAAGAGCCACCAGCCCGGCATCTTCCCGAACCGTTTCGACCTTCTGTTGTAACTCCTCTGGCGATAGCGGTGCGGCCGATGATGGCAGCACCAGTACGGCAAGAAGTGAGAGGGATATCGCGGCGCGGATCATGGCATCCATAGTCCAGGCGCTAGCGTCATCGGTCAAGCAGAGGCAGGCTTCTTGATATCTTCAACCAGATCAAGCGGCAGGGCAGTCGTACGCTTTGCGACCCGGATCACGATACGTGATTGCACATCCGACACGAGGGCTGAGCCTAGCAGATTGTCCCGCAGGAAATTGTCATAAGCGTGCATGTCGGTCGTGATGATGTGGATCATGTAGTCGACCGCACCTGTAACCGTCATGCATTCGATGACTTCCGGCCAAGCCTGAACCATCTGTTCGAAAGCATCGAGATTTTCCCGGCTCGGAAGCGCCAGTTTGACGCTCGCCATGACTTCGAAATTCAGCCCGAGTGAGTTATTGTCCAGCAGGGTCACCCGGCCTGTAATGAAGCCGGCCTCTTCCATGCGCTTGATACGCCGCCAACAAGGCGATGAGGACAAGCCGACCCGGTCGGCAATTTCGGCGACAGACAAGCCGGCATCATGCTGGATGATGTCCAGTATTCGCGCATCTACAGCATCTAATTCTTGGGCCAATTTTGCTCGCTCTCTTAGGTTATCCGGTAAATTTTACCCCGGAATAGCAAAATTTGCGCAAGATAGGCAAGCAATTTCACGCGGTTTGACCAATAATCTGCCTAAACCCATCAGATAGGCATGCTATGCAACACCGCGAAGTCACGCTGGACGACAAATACGAGCTTGTCGAGGGAAAAGCCTTCATGACAGGGATTCAGGCGATTGTTCGCCTGCCACTTGATCGAAAACGCCTTGATCTGGGCATGGGCCTCAACACAGCCGGTTTCATCTCTGGATACCGCGGATCGCCGCTGGGCGGTTACGATCAACAGCTTCGCGCCGCTCAAAAATGGCTGGATTCCCATGACATCAAATTCTGGGAAGGTCTGAATGAAGACCTCGGTGCCACCGCTGTGTGGGGCAGCCAGCAGCTCGGCCTGTTCCCCGGCGCGAAGTATGATGGCCTGTTCGGCGTGTGGTACGGCAAGGCCCCTGGCGTAGACCGGACGGGCGATGTATTCAAACACGCCAACGCCGCTGGCGCCTCCGACCATGGCGGCGTACTCGCCATCATCGGCGACGACCATAATTGCAAGTCCTCCACCCTGCCCTCGCAATCAGAGTTCGCGATGGCCGACGCGGAGATCCCGGTACTGAACCCCGCCTCCATCCAGGACGTGCTGGACTACGGCATCCATGGCTGGGCCATGAGCCGCTTCTCCGGAGCATGGGCCGGACTGGTCGCTCTCGCAGACACAATGGATTCCGGCGCTGTGGTAAGCGTCGATCTTGACCGGTTCAGTTTTGTCTCTCCTGATTTCCAGCTGCCTGAAGACGGCGTTCATATGCGCCGTGGCGACAGCCCGCTCGATAAGGAGCGGCGCCTGCGTCAGGTGAAGCTGCCGGCTGCACAGGCCTATGTGCGCGCCAACAAGCTGGACAATGTCATCCTGCCTTCGCCGAAACCCCGTGTCGGTGTTGTCGTGACGGGCCAGGCTGCCCGCGACGTGTTCGAGGCGCTCGCGGCGCTCGGCCTGTCACCGCAGGATGCAGGACGCCTGGGTCTCTCCGTGTACAAAGTGGCCATGCCGTGGCCGCTTGAACCCGAAGGGATCCGGGCGTTCTGCAAAGGTCTGGAACGTGTGGTCGTGATCGAGCACAAACGCCCTCTGATCGAAGATCAGCTACGCTCGGTGCTCTACGATCTGCCGGATGGCCAACGTCCGACTGTAGAAGGCAAGCGCGATCGCGAGGGACGCCCCCTGCTCTCCGATATCGCCTCCATCTCCATCCCGGAAATGGCTGGCGCGCTGATGAAGATCCTTCCTGAAGGTTGGGATACCAGCCGCGCCAACGCCTATTTTGATCGGATTGGCCGGACTGGCGAAGCGGCGCGCATCAATGCCTCCGAAACCATTCGCACCCCGCATTATTGCTCCGGCTGCCCGCACAATTCCTCCACCGTTGTGCCGGAAGGCTCGCGCGCGCTGGCCGGGATCGGCTGTCACTATATGGCGAACTTCATGCCGGACCGCAAAACCGACATGACCAGCCAGATGGGCGGCGAAGGTATTGCCTGGGTTGGTCAGCACTGGGCGACTGAAGAAGGCCATGTCTTCGTCAATCTCGGCGACGGCACCTATTCCCATTCGGGCAGCCTCGCCATCCGCGCAGCGGTGACTTCCGACGCGAACATGACCTACAAGATTCTCTACAATGACGCTGTCGCCATGACCGGCGGCCAGACAGTCGAGTCTGGTCAGACCCCGGCCCAGATCGCGCAGCAGGTGGAAGCTGAAGGCGTGGAGACGATCGTGATCGTCACCGAAGACCCGACCCGCTATGCCAATGTGAAAGACCTGCCGCGCCGCGTGAAGATCTTTGATCGCGAAGAGCTGGACGAGGTTCAGGTGATGCTGCGCGCAACTCCGGGCGTCTCCGTCATGATCTACGATCAGATCTGCGCCACCGAAAAGCGCCGCCGGTCCAAGCGCGGCCTTCGTGCACCGGACCGTACGCGCGTCGTCATCAACACCGAAGTCTGCGAAGGCTGTGGCGACTGTTCGATCAAATCCAACTGCCTGTCAGTAGAGCCGGTCGAAACCGAACTCGGCCGCAAACGGCGCATCAACCAGTCGACCTGCAACACAGACCTCTCCTGCTTGCGCGGCTTCTGCCCGAGCTTTGTGACGATCCAGGATGGCGAACCTGCCTGGCAGGATCAGCCCCGTCCGGAGTTTGACGATGCAGGCCTGCCAATGCCGGAAACGCCCAGCCTCTCTGAGCCGTGGAACGTGCTGTTCACCGGCGTCGGCGGCACAGGCGTCACCACGGTCGCCGCCGTACTGGCCATGGCCGCGCATGTGGACGGCCATGCGGCCTCCAGCCTCGACATGACCGGCCTTGCCCAGAAGGGTGGTCCGGTGCTTAGCCACATTCGCTTTGCGCGTGAGCCGGAGCTGATTTCGACCGGCAAGGTTCCGCCTGCCAGCGCCGACCTCATCATTGCTTGCGATCTGGTCGTGGCGGCGGGGGGCGATGCACTGAACCTGATGGATGTTGGCCGCACGGCAGCCTATGCAAACTCCGACGTAACGCCAACCAGTGAATTCATCCGGGACCGGTCAAAACGGTTTGAAAGCGATCTCCTCGCCGCGCGCGTGAAACGGCAGGCCCGCGACTTCGCTGCCTTCGATGCCGAGGCCCTTGCGGTCGGTTATCTGCATGATGCGATCTATACGAACATGATCATGGTCGGTTTTGCCTGGCAGAAGGGGCAGGTGCCGATCAGCCTGCGCGCGCTCTACCGCGCGATCCGCCTGAACGGCACCAAGGTGGAAGACAACATGTCCGCCTTCAATATCGGCCGGATCGCTGCGGCGAACCCGGAACGACTCCTGCCCCAGCATGACCCACGCGGTCATATCGAAGAGAAGACGCTGGACGAGCTGATAGATGACCGGGCAGCGCGCCTCACCGCTTATCAGGATGCCGCCTATGCGGAGACCTATCGCAACATCGTCGCTCAGGTGCGCGCCGCAGAACATGGCGCTGGCCTCGGCGAGAATCTGAGTCGCGCAGCCGCCACCTATGCCTACAAGGTCATGGCCTACAAGGACGAGTATGAAGTGGCCCGTCTCTACACGGATGGGAAATTTGCTGAATACATTGCCAGCCAGTTCAAGGGCGGCAAACTCCGCCTGATGCTGGCCCCGCCCATTCTGTCAAAGACGGATGCAAACGGGCACGCCAAGAAGAAGCATTTTGGCCCGTGGATGTTCCAGGTCTTCAAGCTGATGGCGAAGTTCAAGGGCCTGCGCGGCACGAAGTTTGACCTGTTCGGCTACACGGCCGAGCGCCGGATGGAACGCCAACTGCGTGACGATTATCTCGCCGGCCTTTCCCGCATCGCGCAGGAACTGACCGCAAAGAATCATGAGCTCGCCGTGGCGCTCGCCGAAATCCCAGACGATATTCGCGGCTATGGCCATGTGAAGGAAGCTGCCGCCGAAGTCGCCAAGGCGAAAGAGGCAGACCTCTGGAAGGGCTGGCCGGACGGCAAGCTGCCCAAGGCAAAGACCACGCTGATCGCGGCGGCGGAGTAGACCCCTACTCTGCCGGCTCGACCTGCACGTCGATAATGGTGCCCTTCTTGCCGATTTTTTCGAGCGTCTTCTCGATATCGTCGGACTCGACGGTGCGCGTATAGGTCTTGGTGCCGCCGCCAAATTTCTTCACTTTCACCTTCAGTTTCACGTCCTCCTCTGGGCCGTCCAGCGCATCTCCGGTGACGTGCACGACCCCAGAGCCGACCGCATAGGCGCCCTTCGCGGTGCCCTCGACCACGTCGCCCGCCACGCTGACGGGCACGGTCACGATCTTGGTGGCAAGGCAGGCGGGCAGCGTGGCAAGCATGCCGGCGATCAGGATTAGGCGAATGGCAGGCATGGCAAAGGCTCCTCTGGCTCTGGCCAGACTAGAGCAGATGAATGTTTAAGCCGTGTTACGAAACGTGCAGACTAGTCCCGCGCCAGCGCCTCATCCATCAGGCGGGCCGTATTGGCGACGCCGTATAGCGCCGCGAAGCTGCCGAAGCGCGGGCCCTGGCTCTGGCCGAGCAGGACTTCATATAGCGCCTGGAACCATTCGCGCAGATTCTCGAACTCATGCTCCTTGCCGACCGAGAAGGTCAGCGTCTGCAGGTTTTCCGAGGTCGGCTCACCGTCAAACGCCTTGAGGCGCGCGGAGAGGTCTTCCATCGCCGCGCGTTCCTTGTCCGTCGGCGCACGATAGGTCTTCTGCGGCAGGACGAAGTCCTGATAATAGCTCATCGCATAGCCGGCGAGTTCATCGAGCAACCGGTTCTTCTCGGGTGAGGCGTCCGGCGCATATTGCGAGATGAAGCCCCAGAGCTGGCTCTTGTCTTCCGGGTTCGCCACCGCGACGAGGTTCAGCAGCAGCGCAAAGCTGACCGGCGTGGTCACGGCTGGCGGGTTGCCGGAATGGATGTGCCAGACCGGATTTTCCAATTGGCGCGCAGGCTCCTCACTTGGATACTTCTCAAGAAAAGTCAGGTATTCGTCCACAGCTTTCGGAATGACGTCGAAATAGAGCTTCTTCGCCACGCGCGGCTTCTGGAACTGGAACAGGCCGAGGCTTTCGTCGGGGGCATATTTCAACCAGTCCTCGACCGAGATGCCATTGCCCTTGGTCTTGGAGATCTTCTCTCCTTTTTCGTCGAGGAACATCTCATAGACATATTGCTCCGGCGGCCGCACGCCCAGGATGCGGGTGATCTTGGAATAGATCGGCGCATTCGCCTGATGGTCCTTGCCGAACATTTCAAAGTCCACGCCGAGCGCGGCCCAGCGCATACCGAAATCGGGCTTCCACTGCATCTTTACATGACCGCCGGTCACCGGCAGCGTGAATTCCTTGCCGGACGCATCCTCGAACGTGATGGTCCCCTTCTCTCCGTCTACGGCCTTCATCGGCACATAGAGCACTTCGCCCGTGTCCGGATGGATTGGCAGGAACGGGCTGTAGGTCGCCTGACGCTCCTCGCCCAGCGTGGGCAGCATCACATCCATGATGTCCTGATATCTCCGCGCAGCCTCCAGCAGCATGGCGTCGAACCGGCCGGACTTGTAACATTCCGTCGCCGACAGGAATTCATACTCGAATCCGAACTGGTCGAGGAAGGCACAGAGCCGCGCATTCATGTGCGCGCCATAGGAATCATGCGTGCCGAACGGGTCCGGCACAGCCGTCAGCGGCTGTTGCAGGTACGGCTCCAGCTTTTCCGGGTTCGGCACGGTCGGCGGCACTTTTCGCATCCCGTCCATGTCATCCGACACACAGCCCAGGCGCGTTGTGTACTTGCCGCCGGTCAGCACTTCAAAGGCGTGGCGCACCATCGTCGTGCGCACGACTTCGCCGAACGTGCCGATATGCGGCAGGCCTGACGGGCCATAGCCGGTCTCGAAGGTCACAGGGTCGCCAGCCTCACGCTGGCCGGCCTTGATCTGCTGCTCCACGCGCTGTTCCAGCTTGCGGGCAAGCTCGAACGGCCAGGCCTTAGCGGAATGGGCGAGCGTGGAGAGATCGGTCATCGGAAATGTCTGTCTTTACTGAGAAATGAAAGGTCCGCCGGACCTAGAGGCCGCAGGGGTTCCGGTCAAGCGGTGCGAACTTTCTTGTAAAGAATATTTGACATGTCAAAAATCTTTGACCATATGGGTCGTGTAAGAAATTTTTGACATGGAGACATCAAATGTCCTTTCACGAAAAATCGGCCTGGATCATGGGCCTGCTGCTCTCACTCACCGGATACTGGTACCTGTCGAGGGTCTGGGCCCTGTCGGATGCGCTGGGGGAAACCGCGCCGCCCGTCATCGGCCTGATCGCCGGGGCCACGATCATGCTGATCGTCGGGGCCGTGATCAGCCACATTATCATCGGCGTCATCAACCCGGACGAGGCCAGCGGCGATGAAGATGAGCGCGACAAGCAGGTGCTGCGCCGCGCGGGCAATATTGCCGGTTATGTGCTGGGCTTCGGCATCTTTGCTGGCCTGTGGAGCTATTACTTCCAGCGCGACGGCAATCTGTTGTTCCACATCGCGGTGGCCAGCCTGATCGCCTCGCAGGTGGCCGAATATGCCCTCACCATCCTGTTCTATCGCCGGGGCGTGTAAGCATGGCCAAACGCCCCCCTATCCTCAACCGCGTAAAGGCCCTGAGAGAGGCCCATGACGGGATGAGCCAGGCGGCCCTGGCAAAAGAGATCGGCGTGACGCGGCAAACCGTGATCGCCATCGAACAGGGCCGCTACTCCCCCTCCCTCGAAAGCGCCTTCCGCATCGCACGGGTCTTCGGCGTCGGCCTCGAAGACGCGTTCCAATGGGACGACACCGCCGAGGCCTGACCGCAGGCCCGGCGGCCATTCCGCATGTGCAACAAAGCGCAAAAACCGGATTGACAATCATTCGCATATTCGTGCAAATGGTTCTCATGATCATTTGTGTCTGCAACCGCATCAACTGCAAGAGCGTCCGCACCGCCGTCGACGCCGGGGCGCGCAGCCCCAAGGCCGTGCAGGCGCATCACGGGTGCAAGTTCCAGTGCGGAAAATGCAGCTGCTCCATCGGCGAAATCATCTCCGAAGAGATGGACCAACGCCCGGCCGCGCCAGCGCTCGTCGCCGCCGAATAGGCAGCTACTCCCTGAAATTGCAGGCCTTTGCGCGATCACCCGCCATGCACGCCTGATTCAAACCGTTCTCAGGCGCCGCTGCAACTGTGTCGCACTTTCATATGCAATTGTTTTTATTGGATTTTTTGTTGATCCCATGACACAATCACCCTAGGTGCTGGCCCGTACGAAATCCACAAAGCAGGAGCTCCCCATGAAAGGCGACCCGAAGGTCATCGAATTTCTGAACAAGTGTCTCAAGAACGAGCTGACGGCGATCAACCAGTATTTCCTGCATTCGCGCATGCTGCACGATTGGGGCGTCAGCAAGCTGGGCGATTATGAATACAAGGAATCCATCGAAGAGATGGAGCATGCCGATTGGCTGATCGAGCGCATCCTGTTCCTCGGCGGCCTGCCGAATCTCCAGGACCTCGGAAAGCTGCGTATCGGGGAATCAGTCTTCGAAATCCTCGAATGCGACCTGAAACTGGAAAACGACGCGATTCCGTTGCTCAAGGACGCGATGGAATATGCTGAGAGCGTCCGCGACTATGGCAGCCGCGACCTGTTCGGAAAGATCCTCAACAATGAGGAAGAGCATGTGGATTATCTTGAAACGCAGTTCGACCTGATCGAACGCATCGGAATCGAGCGGTATACAATGCTCCAGTCCGAAGCGAACGGCTCAAAGGCCCAGGACTAAACGGCTCAGGCGCTGCTCTCTTCGGGAGCAGCGCCGGCTTGCGCTTCGGCCGCCTCGACGCGGTCCTGAAGCTTCTGCAACTGACGCTCGCGCAGCTCGTCCGAAAAGGCACTGGCGAACACGCCTGCCGGCAGTGCGACCACGCCGATCCCCGCAATAGCAATTACAGACGCCGCAATCCGCCCCAGCGTGGTGACGGGATAGATGTCGCCATAGCCAACCGTGGTCAGCGTCGCGATGGACCACCAGATGGCGCGCGGGATGGAGCCAAACTCCTCACGCCCCTGCCCCACACCTTCGATGAAATAGAGCAGCACCGCCGCCACATAGACGAGCGCCAGCGCCATGGCGAGCGTGGTGAGAAGCTGCGTTCCCGCCCGCTTCATGGCCGCACCCAGCACGTCAAAAGCCGGCACGAAGCGCGCAATCTTGATCAGTCGGAACAGGCGGAAGACGCGCAATGCAATCAGCGGAATGCCCCCGCCAACCACCATCACGATCAGTTCCGGCAGAAAGGCCAGCAGGTCTGCGATGGAATAGAAGCGCGTAATGTAGCGAAGACGACCAACAAAGCCCGCATATTCCGGCCTGAGACCCGCAATGGCGACGCGCAGGACATATTCGACGGCAAAGATGATGACAACCGCAACATTGAACCAGTCAAATACCATCTTCCATTCGGGAATGGCCAACAGGTTCGGCTCGGTCTCGAGCGCCAGGAACAGGAAACTCGCCAGAACGAGGCTGATAATGATCCAGTTGGTAACCGAGATACCGGACTTGCGGGCTTCGGGCACCAGCTCATTATGCAACCAGCGATACAGCCCCATGCGAGTGCCCCTAAGAACGGTTCTTGTTGCCTAGCCTCTTAGCACGCCGCCTGTGCCCTTGGCGACAGAGGCTACCACCTTGTCCATCAGGGCCTGGATGTCTTCATCTTTCATCTTTTCCAGCGGCTGGACCGTCATTTCAAAGGCGACCGATTTCTGCCCTTCGGGCACTCCGGTGCCCTCATAAACATCGAACACGTCCACCTTCGAGATCAGCTTCTTGTCGGCGCCTTGGGCATGGCGCACCAGATCTGCAGACGCGACAGACTGATTCACCACAAAGGCGAGGTCACGGCGGATCGGCGTCAACTCGGCACGTTCGAAGACTGGCTTGGTCTTGGTGTTCTTTGCCTTCATCTGCGGCAGCGCATTGAGGTTCAGTTCGAAGCCAAACATCGGCCCATCGACACCCATCTGTTTCAGAACGCCCGGATGCAGCTGGCCGAAATGCGCCACCGTCACTTTCGGGCCGAGCTTCAAGCTGGCCGCCTGCCCCGGATGCCAGTGCGGTTGAGCGGGTGCGGCTACCTGAAAGCGCTCGCCCGGCTGGCCGAGCGCATCAAGCACTGCAAACAGGTCCGCTTTCGCGTCGAAGGAATCATATGGTTCAGGCGCACCTTGCCAGTGCCGCTCATTGAGCGGACGCACGAGCGCCGCCACGACGCTGCGCTGGTCTTTCGGGCCATCGCCCAGATAGATTGGCCCAGCCTCGAACAGGCGAACGCCGCGCTCGCCATGATTGGCAGCGCGCTGGGCGGCCTTGGCCAGATTTCCGAGCACGGATGGGCGCATATAGTCCAGGTCGCTTGCCACCGGATTGGCAACCGTCAGCGCGTCATTGATCTTGCCGAACAGCGCCGCGTCAGCTTTCGCCATGAAGCTCCAGCTGACAGTTTCCAGGAAACCCCGTGACGCCATCACCCGGCGGGCCGCGCGCACGCGGGCCTGCATCGGGGTGGTAATCGCTTTCACGCCGCCCTGGGGCGCTGGCAGGGACGCGGTTGGGAGCTGGTCAAACCCGACCAGGCGCGCAACTTCTTCCACGATGTCGGCCGATTGTTCCATGTCAAAGCGGAAGGTCGGCGGGCGAAGATACCAGGCATCGCCAGCATCCTCGATATTGAACTCAAGGTCTTTCAGCATGCGGCGCATGTCAGCGGGCTTGACGGTAAGCCCCGTCAGGCGCTCCACATCGGCCGGATAGAAAGTCACCTTGTTCGGATTGACCGGCGCTTCGCCCGCAACCTTCGGCTTGGAGACGACCCCGCCGCCATATTCCACGATCAAGGCGATGGCGAGGTTCAACCCGTCCAGGCAGCTGTGCGGATCCACGCCGCGCTCGAAGCGATAGCGCGCATCAGAGTGGATACCGGTCGCGCGGCCTGTGCGGGCCGTGCGCAGCGGGTCGAACCAGGCGCTTTCAAGGAATACATCCACAGTCTCGTCAGAGACTGCCGTGGATTGTCCGCCCATCACACCGCCCAGGCCGATGACGCCGCTGTCATCGGTGATGACGCACATCTCTTCGCCGACCTTGTAGGTCTTGCCATCCAGCGCGTCCAGCGTTTCGCCCTTGCGGCCAAGGCGGGCCACGACGGGGCCCGCCAGTTTGGCGGCATCGTAAGCATGCAACGGACGAGCCCGGTCAAGCGAGATGTAATTCGTCACATCCACCAGCAGGGATTTCGGCTGGATGCCCACCGCCTTCAGGCGCTGCTGCATCCAGTCTGGCGATGGACGGTTCTTGACGCCCACGATCACAGCTCCGGCGAAGACCGGGCACGCCTCAGGTGCCTCCAATCGGATTTCGACCGGACATTCCTTGTTGCCAATGACTTTCTTGACGTCCGCATGCAGGAAGCGTCCTGCCCCGGCCGCAGCCAGGTCACGGGCGATGCCCTGCACGCCCAGCCAGTCCGGCCGATTTGGCGTTACTTCGAAGTCGATCACCGGGTCATTAAGACCGAGCGCATCGGCAGCTGGCGTCCCAAGGGGAATGGAATCATCCAGATCAGCGATGCCGTCATGGTCCTCACCCGCTTCGATCTCCTTGGTGGAGCACATCATGCCATAGCTCTCGATGCCGCGGATCTTGCGCGGCTTCTTGTCGAGCGCGAAGTCGAGCCCCGGAATGAACGTGCCGAGCGGCGCATAGATCGCGGTCATGCCAGCCCGCGCATTTGGCGCACCACAGACAATCTGCTTCTCGCCATCTACCGTATCCACCGTGCACACGCGCAGCTTGTCAGCATCCGGATGAGGCTCAGCCGCCTTGACCTTGCAGACCGTAAACGCCGTCAGCTTCTCGCGCGGGTCTACAACCTCCTCCACCTCGAGGCCGGCCTGCAGCATGAGGGCCAGAATATCGTCCAGCGTCGCCTTGGTGGCGAGGTGGTCGTTCAGCCAGGACAGGGTGAATTTCATTGTCTATTCCACTTCCGAAATCGTTTCGGTGCCTGAAGCGCGCGGCGCGTTTGCCACTGCTTCAAAAAGGTCTACCTCACTGCGTTCGCAGCGTTTAACGCGTTCCGCGCGGCCCATCGTGCGCCCCATACCCAGGCCCCGGGTTATCCAGCATCTATCGAAAACCGAGCAGTAGCAGATCTCGGCGTCCAGCTGGCTCCACTCTGCGGCAACGGCGCCAAGTTGATCGCCCGAAATATCGTCACGAGACCAGTCGACCCTGAGCGGCTCCACGTTGGAACCTGGTGCTATGGCCCGGCCGATGAGGCTCGTCCAGGAAAGGTCATAACCGGACGGGAAACGGTCAACATAAAGGTTGAGGCTCGCGACCGGCTCACCATTCCTGAGCATGCGGACCTGCTCGATCAGGGCTGGACCGACGCCGCTATTGGAAACACGGATACCCATAGAGGCTGTGTCGACACTCGTTGAAACAAATCCGTCGATCTGGATCACGGGATAGACAGCACCATGCTGCTGCGCGCGCATGACCCGGCCCTGGTCCCAGGCGATGAAGACGGCAATTGCACTGGTCAGCACCGCGCAGATCGCAATCAGCATTTCCACTTTATTGCCGGTACCCATGCCCCCTGCTCCCTAGCTCAAGCCGCCACTGACGGACGGTGTCGACCAGGGCGCGAAGCCGTAATGGCGAGTCCATTGCGGGTCGGCTTCGAAGTATGGGCGAAGGTCCGGCATGCCATATTTCAGCATGGCGAGGCGGTCGACGCCCATACCGAAGGCGAAGCCCTGATATTCGTTCGGATCAATCCCGCAATTGCGCAGCACATTCGGATGCACCATGCCACTGCCGAGAATCTCCATCCAGCTGTCGCCTGCGCCAATCTCGATCGTCTCGCCCTTGCGGGTATATTTGACGTCCATTTCTGCCGACGGCTCAGTGAACGGGAAGAAGTGCGGACGGAAGCGCGCCTCGACATCATCCACTTCGAAGAACGCCTTCACGAAATCGATCAGGCAGCCCTTGAGGTGGCCCATATGAATGTTCTTCTCGATGACGAGGCCTTCGACCTGATGGAACATCGGCGTGTGCGTCGCGTCCCAGTCATTCCGGTAGACCCGGCCCGGCACGAGAATGCGGATCGGTGGCTTCTGGCTCATCATGGTGCGGATTTGCACGGGAGATGTGTGCGTGCGCAGCACTTTCGGCGCATCGCCTTCCAGCGCATGCATGAAGAAGGTGTCGTGCGTCTCGCGCGCCGGATGGCCTTCGGGGAAGTTCAGCGCGGTGAAATTGTGCCAGTCGTCTTCAATGTCCGGGCCTTCGGCCACCGTGAAGCCCATGTCGCCGAAGACGGCGGCGACTTCTTCGAACACCTGCATGACCGGATGCAACGCGCCGGCCTTCGGGCCCGGCGCCGCTGGTAGGGACAGGTCAACCGTTTCGCTGGCCAACTGAGCCTCCAGCGCGGCCGCTTCCAGCGCCTCCTTGCGGGCGCGGACGGCGGCATCGACGCGGTTCTTCAGCGCATTCAGCTTCGGGCCATTTTCCTTGCGCTCTTCCGGGCTCATTTTGCCCAGCGAACTCATCAGGCCGGACACGCGGCCCTTCTTGCCCAGTTCGGCCACGCGCACATCATCCAGCGTAGCCAGGTCGCCTGCCGCTTCAATCGCCGCAAGGGCCTCTTTTTCAATCGTACTGATATCGGACACGGGGGTCGCTTCCCTTTGCTGTTCCAGCGGGCTTTTTAGGCGCTTCGCGCCCGCATGCAAACGCCCTTAAAGAAAAAGCCCGGCTTTGAGGGCCGGGCTTTGTCACTTGTGCCTTGCGGGCAGGTTAAGCGAGGGCAGCCTTGGCCTGTTTGACCAAGGCGCCAAATGCTTCCGGCTCGCGGATGGCGATGTCGGACATGACCTTGCGGTCAACTTCGATACCGGCTTTGGTCAGGCCGTTGATGAACTGGGAATAGTTCATTTCGTCGTCGTGGATTCGCACAGCGGCATTAATGCGCTGGATCCAGAGCGAGCGGAACTTCCGCTTTTTGACCTTACGACCGACATAAGCGTACTGACCGGCTTCCCAGACGGACTGGTGCGCGATGCGGAACGTATTCTTGCGGCGGTTACGGAAACCCTTTGCCTGCTTCAGAATCTTCTTGTGGCGGGCGTGGGCGGGAACTTTGTTACGTGAACGGGGCATCTTAGGCCTCCTAAATCAAGATCTTGAAGGATACGGGCCTAGAGGCCGTAAGGCAGGAATTTCTTCACAACGCGAGCAACATCAGCGTGAGAAGCGACTTTCGTGCCGCGGTTCTGACGAATGTACTTCGAATTGTGGCTCATCAGGCGGTGACGCTTACCAGCGACGCCGTGCTTGAGCTTTCCGGTTGCCGTGATCTTGAACCGCTTTGCAGCGGCCTTTTTGGTCTTCATCTTCGGCATTTCATCTCTCCTGTCGTCGAGCTCACACCGTATAGGCGGCCCAGGGTTCATGAGCTGGAGGGCATGCCGTTCGCCCAAACCGCTCGGAAGAGGCGGCTTATGACGGATCAGGGGCAGAGAATCAAGAGGCCGACATGCTGTTACTGCAGGCGATTTCGCACCGCACGGCGGCGTGCTTCGCGTTCGGCTCGCCGCTTTGGCATTTTGAGGCCTACCCAAGCCCGCCAGACAAGGAAAGGCAAAGCAAGCAGACCTAAAAGCAAGACGATATCCATAGGCTTTCCCCTGCCTGAAAGCGTAACTCCGAAATGCGGAAAACTCAAACGGGTCCAGGACCGTGCGGCTATTGCCCTTGCGCCCTCGCCTGAATAAAGTCGCAAATTGTTATAAAGTTTCAGGGGCTGTTTTCATGCGCACGCTACTTCTCGCCGCCTGCATGGCGATCTTTGTCATGCCAAGTATAGCTGAAGACGCCGGGAACGGGCCGAAAGACGCGCCTGAGGTGCCGGAGGCGCGGGTCTTCACCTCTGACCATTCGCTCCGGCTCGGCAGCAAGATGGTGAAGTACGAGACCGTCGCGAGCGAGACCTATCTGCGCGACGACAAGGACGAGCCAACCGCCTCAGTCTTCTCGGTCTCCTATATCGATACCAGCACGACCAGCGCCGCCCAGCGCCCGGTCACTTTCGTCTTTAATGGCGGGCCCGGATCAGCTTCGCTCTGGCTACACATGGGCGCGTTCGGTCCGAAACAGGTGATTACCCCGTCCGATGCGTCCGATGTCGGTGCGCCGCCCTACACAATTCGCGACAACCAGAACTCCCTGCTTGATGTCACCGACCTCGTCTTCATTGATCCTGTCGGCACCGGCTATTCGCGCCCACTCGGCGAGACCGAGGGCAAGGAATTCTATGGCGTGAATGAAGACGCCGAGAGCATCGCCGAATTCATCCGCATCTGGCTGACCGAGAATGGCCGCTGGAACAGCCCGAAATACCTGGCTGGCGAAAGCTACGGCACCACCCGCGCTGCAGCGCTGACCGAAAAGCTGCAAGGCGGCTGGAACGGCATCGGTCTCAATGGCGTGATCCTGATTTCGGCCATCCTTGATTTCCAGACTGCGCGCTTTGCGCCTGGCAATGACACGGCCCATCTCGCCTTCTTCCCGACCGAGGCCGCCACCGCCTGGCATCATGACAAAGCCAACAAGGCAAAGTGGAATAATGATTTCGATGCCTTCATCGAAGACGCCCGCACCTATGCCACCGACACTCTGGCCCCTGCCCTGATCCGTGGCTCAACGCTGAGCGAGGCCGACGAGGCCCGGATCGCCGGCGAAATGAGCGATTTCATCGGGCTCTCAGCGGAATGGATCCGCCTTGCCAATCTCCGCGTTGATCCAGCTCGCTTCCGCAAGGAGTTGCTGCGCCGAGAAGGCTTCACGGTTGGCCGTTTTGATAGCCGGTACCGGGGCGTCGACAGTGAAGGTACGGCCGACACGCCCGAAAACGACCCGTCCGGCTATGGCATGGATGTCGCCTATGTCGCTGCGATCAATGACTATCTGACCCGCGAGCTGAATGTGGACTTCACCCGCCCGTACAAGGTGTTGACGGGAGAACCCGGCTCGCAATGGAACTGGGATGTGAACCAGCGCGGCTGGCCATCCTATGTGAATGTCACGCCATGGCTCGGCAAAGGCATGCGCGAAAATCCTGATCTGCGCGTGCTGCTCGCCTCGGGATGGTACGATTTGGCAACGCCCTTCTTCGGCGCGGAAATGTCCCTGCACAAGAACGGTGTCGTGCTCGACCGGGTCCAGTTCGATTATTACGATTCCGGTCACATGATGTACCTGGCCGAAAGCGACGGAAAGAAACTCTCCGACGATGTACGCGCCTTCATCGAAGCGGGTCAGTAAATGCTTGGCGGCGGGGATGCAGATAAAGCTTTCCCCCGCCGTTTGACTGTCGCTGCTGCAGAAGTGGGGCCGTGAACTCGACAGGGACCCACAGGCAATAATCTGTGAAGGTCATCCCGGGGCGCAAATTCTCCGGGATGGGGACCTGACGAGTCCCGGCAGGCGGAAGAGACAGGGTCGCAACCTGCTCTGCTCCTGAACGCCCCTTCCCTGCGGCCTTGTCTCTCCGCACGCCACACACAAAAAAACCGGAGGGCGCAGGGCCCGTCCGGCTTATTGTGCTGGAGTCAGCAGCGCTGGCTTTAGCGCGGTGCGAGCACCATGGTCATCTGACGGCCTTCGAGCTTCGGCTCGAGTTCAACCTTTGCCATTTCATCGAAATCGTCGCGGACGCGTTTCAGCAATTCCATGCCGAGATGCTGGTGGGCCATTTCGCGACCACGGAAGCGCAGGGTCACTTTCACCTTGTCGCCACCTTCGAAAAAGCGCGTCATCGCTTTCGTCTTCACGCCATAATCATGGGTGTCGATATTCGGGCGCATCTTGATTTCTTTGAGTTCTGAAGACTTCTGCTTCTTCTTCGCAGCCGCCTTCTTCTTGCGTTCTTCGAAGCGGAGCTTGCCATAGTCTAGAATCTTGACGACGGGGACTTCCTGGTTCGGTGAAACCTCCACCAGGTCCATGCCTGCTTCGCGGGCCGCGTCCATGGCAGCCATAATGGGTATCACGCCCTGCTTTTCACCATTCTCATCAATCAAGAGAACCTTGGCGGCGCGGATGTCGTCATTGATACGTGGGCCAGCGGATTTCTGTGGTCCACCGGTGTCTGGTCTGCGAGCTATGGCGAATCTCCTTTGTCGCTATTTCGGTAAGCTTCAATATGCCTGTAAATGCAGGCATCTTCAAGGCGGACGGGCATTCTATACTTCCGCGATCCCGTCAAGATGGCAGCACACCCAAAGCCCGAACCGATTGCCAGACATCGTCGACGCTCAACTCGGCCAGCGTGGGCGCTGAATTGATAATGATGGTCGTGTCGCCGCGCGGGGCCGCATGGTCAGGATTGCTCTCGGTCAGCGCGAACAGAGCAACGCCCGGCGCGCCGGCAATCGCCGCCATATGCATCGGGCCGGTATCATTCCCGACCACAAACAGCGCCTTTTCCGCCAGGGTCACGATCTGGAACAGATCGGTGCGCGTGGTCAGACTCTTTGTGCGCGGCTCCTTACGCACGATGTCATGCGCCAGGGGGCCCTCATCCTTGCCGCCAATAATAACCGGCGTAATGCCTGCATCGGCCACCCGTTTTGCCAATTCCGCATAGTTTTCAACGGGCCATCGCTTGGCCTCCCGATGGGCCGAGGCGCCCGGGATCAACAACATGTAAGGCTCTTCAAGGCTGAAATAGGCTGGCTGCAATCGCGGTGCGTCGCGCAGTTTTGGCCGCACCCAGGAAAGATCTGGCTTTGGCGCGGAATTGCCCAGCCAGCGGCCGCCCGGTGCCACGCCAGCCACTTCGAGCTGTTCTGCCAGTCGGTCAATCGAATGCATGGTGGCGCGCTCGCCATTGTCGTGGAAAAACGCCGCCTTTTCATGATGGCCCGACCAGAGCGGCGCCTTGCCGGTCTTGCTCAGTGCGGTGAAATAATTCTTCGTGCGTCCGCTGGTCTGGAAATCATAGATGATGTCGTATTTGGCTTTACGGATACGGGTAATCAGCGCAGCCGTTGCCTTCATGCTATCCGGCCGCCCGTCGGTCTCCACCGCGTCCACATAAGGGCAAAGTTCGGCAAATTCCTTGAAGAATGGCGTGGTCAGCAACGTGATGCGCGCCTTCGGGTGCATCTCGCGCACTGCTTTCATCGCGCCCAATGCCAGCACAAAATCGCCCAGTGCGCTGAGTTTGATGACCAGCACATTGAGGGCTTTTGCGCCCGGATTGACGGGACTTGCCGGTTTGACCGGTTTTGCCATGCGAGCCTCGATTTCCCCTACTCCAGCAAGGTCTTATAGACTCCCAGTGTCGCCGCCTGAAGCCCCTGCTTTGAGAAATGCTGTCGAACATGTGCCTGTCCCGCCCGGCCCATGCCATCGCGCGCCAGTGGACCGACCGACAACAGGGCCCGAATAGCGCCTGCAAGCGCCTGTGCATTGCCCGGCTCCACCCGTGCGCCCGTCTCGCCTTCGATCACGGTTTCCCGCCCGCCGCCATGGTCAGGCACGATCACCGGACGCGCCATGGCCGAGGCTTCGGCGGCCACACGCCCGAACGCTTCGGGTCGCACCGATGGCGCCAGCACGATATCGCTTGCCAGATAGGCCGCGGGCATATCGGTAATGTGTTCAGACATGATGACACCCCGGTCCAGCCCGTGCGCCACCACAGCGTGCTCCAGCCGCGTAACATAAGCATTACGCCCCTGCGCGTCGCCCGCCAGCACGAGCACCAGCTTGTCGCGCTCATCCGATGCCAGCATGGCCAGCGCCTCGATAGCAATGAGTTGCCCTTTCCATTCGGTCAAGCGTCCCGGCAATAGCAATATCTTCCGCGGATCATCCGCAAGTCCGAGCGCCTCGCGAATGGCTTTCACCCGCGCGACCGGCACAGTGGTCGGATCAAACGCCTCCAGGTCGACACCCCGCGGAATGGTCACCACGCGTTCGAATGGCACACCATGCTCCGTTTTCACATGCTCGGCGATCCAGTTGGAGTTGGCGATCACGATGTCGCCCTGCGCCATGACCGAATTGTAGCGCTTTTTGAGTTTGGTCTTGCCCGAATAGGCCCCGTGATAGGTGGTCACAAACGGCACATCCATCGCTTTGGCGGCCCAATAGGCGCTCCAGGCTGGCGCGCGCGACCGGGCATGGACCAAGTCTACCCCTTCGCGCGCGATCATGCGTTTCAGTTTGCCTTCATTCCGTTTCAGCGTGATCGGATTCTTGGATTTGGCGTCCATCCGGAACAACTCACCGCCCAGGGCCTCGAAGGCAGCTTCCTGGCGACCGCCCCTGCTGGCCAGCAGAGCCCTTCCGCCAGCCTGTATGATGGCTTCGGTGACTTCGAGCACGGTACGCTCCACCCCACCAGCCGACAATTCAGGGGCCACCTGGAGAATGGTCTTGCCAGTCAAATCCGGAAAATCGGGCAAGTCGTAATCCCTCCACTCGCTTGACAGGCGAGACAGATGACGGAACGGGAGAGGAATGACAACGACCTATTTCACCTCTCCCGAGGGTCGCCGCCTCGCTCATCGCGCCTCGGCCCCGACCCATTCGCCCCTCACGTTTGTCTGGCTGTCGGGATTCAAATCCGACATGAGCGGCACCAAGGTGACCGAACTCGAGGCCTGGGCCACCGGGGCCGGGCACGGCTTCCTCGCCTTTGACTATTCCGGGCATGGCCAGTCCGATGGCGCCTTCGAGGACGGCACCATCTCGGCCTGGCGCGCGGACGCGCTCGCCGCCATTGACGTACACAGCACCGGGCCGATCGTGCTTGTCGGCTCCAGTATGGGCGGCTGGATGGCCCTGCTCGCCGCTCTCGCCCGCCCTGCCCGCGTGGCGGGTCTTGTCCTGATCGCTCCCGCACCGGACTTTACCGAAAAGCTGATGTGGCCGGAATTCTCCGCCGAAGCGCAGTCAGAGATCATGGAACAGGGCTTCACACAGCGGCCCTCGGACTATGATGAGCCCTACACCATCACTCGCGCCCTGATCGAGGATGGCCGAACCTGGCAGATCCTTGACGCGCCCATCGAGCTCGACATCCCCGTCCGCATCCTGCAGGGCATGCAGGACGCCGACGTGCCGTGGAAGCATGCGGAACGACTCGTCGACACGATCACGAGCGAGGATCTCGTCTTTACCCTGATCAAGGATGGCGATCATCGCCTGTCCCGCGAACAGGACATCGCGCGACTGAAGACGACCTGCGCCGAAATCGCCACTGCAACGCGTCCCTGACCTTTCCGCGAGTTAATCGGAACGATGGCCCCGGCCAGTCATTGATCTTGTGCAGGACGGGATGTTCCGTCCGCCCGCGCTCCCCCACCAAAGGTCGCAGCGCGGTGACCACACCAGATCAAGGAGACATGTTATATGTCAAATCAACGCGCCCAAGGTCGGAAAATGGCAATTCTCGCTGCAGATGGATTCGAGGAAATCGAACTCACCAGCCCGAAGGAAGCTATTGAGGCAGCTGGCGGCGAAACGATGATCGTTTCGACAGAGAAGGGTTTCATCCACGCCAATCAACACCGCGAACATGGCGACAAATACCAGGTCGACTTGTCCCTCGACGATGCGAAGGCAGAGGATTTCGACGCGCTGCTCATTCCCGGCGGCCTGTTCAGCCCGGATGCGCTACGCACCAATGACAAGGCGAAGTCTTTTGTGTCGGACTTCTTCACCCAGAAGAAACCGGTCTTTTCGATCTGCCACGGCCCACAGGTTCTTATCTCGGCCAATCTCGTGAATGGCCGCGAAGTCACCGGCTTCCCGGCGATCCAGCAGGACCTCAAGAATGCCGGCGGCATTGTGAAGGATCAATCCGTCGTCGTCGATGGCGGCCTCGTGACTTCCCGCTCCCCGGATGACCTTGGCGACTTCAACGCCAAGATCGTTGAAGAGATTTGCGAAGGCAAACACGAGCGCCAGCGCGATTCCGTAACGGCATAGTCAAGAGAAGAAAATATCCCCTGCAACTGCCCCCTCCTCACGGAGGGGGCTTTTTCGTGCGTGAGGCTAGAGCCGGGAGCCGTCCAGTTCGATATCGGAATGGCGCCAGACAATCGCGAACGTCTTCTCTACCTCTTCGGCTGCTTCGGTCTTGCCCTGGCTTTCCAACGCCTTGACGAGACCCGACATGGACCACCCATTTCTCGGATACTCTTCAAGGTCTTTGCGATACACGCTTTCGGCCTCGGCGAACTTGCCCGCGGCAATGTAAGCCTCTCCGAGCGACTGCCGGGTCGGATAATACCAGAAGGGCGGCTCCATATAGGGCAGCGAATCCTGCGCGGTGACGGCCGCCGCAAAATGCGGGATCGCCTGTTCAGGGTTGCCCTCTGCCATGGCGATTTCCCCTTGCAGGAGCGCATCGGCAATGCCGAGCAACACGCTTGCCGGATAGTCCGCCGTATCGAGGAAGCTGATCTGGACACTGTCTTTCAGACCGGCCAGCACAGCCCGGTCACCTGAAGCGCTTGTCACATCGCCCGAACGAGCCGCCGCTACGCCCCGGGCGTAACGCCAGATGGCATTTGAGTAATCAAGCGACTCCGGCGGCGCATCGGACGCAAGAATGTCATCCCATTGGCCGAACTGGACCTGAGCCAGAATCGGAATGGTCTTGAAGAATTCCACGGTCGGGAATTGCTCAATCTGCTCCAGCCTCACATTGTCTGCAACCTTTTGCGCGGCGTCGATGGCCATATCGCGTTGACCTGACATGCTGGCCGCCGCCCACAGGAAGTGGATATTATGGGGATAGTACATCGCCGGATAAAATCCCTGCGCGTTGCATTGGGCGATATAGGCTTCATCCACGGAGGCCGCCGTGATGTTCGCCTTTGCGGCATCATCATAACGCCCGACACGCCAGTAGATGTGCGCCGGCATATGTACGAGATGGCCAGACCCCGGCACCAGATCGGCGAGCTGGTCGGCCGCGTCCTCCGCACGGCCCGGATCCTGGGAAGCCTCGACCGCATGAATATAGAGGTGCAACGCCAGAGGATGCTCCGGCGACCGCTCAATAATGCCTTCCAGAGATTCGATCACCTTCACCGTGTCCGGCTTCGGCGCGCCATCAGCCGACCAGTAATCCCACGGCATCGTGTTCATCCAGGCTTCGGCATACATTGCCGCGGCATCATCATCCGCCGGATTTGAGTCCACATAGTCGCCCATCGCTTGTGCATAGGCGACATCCAGCGGCTCACGCGACGTGGACGGATCACCATTGTAACGCGCAGCCATGGCAACGATCAGCGCCTTCTCCTGCTCCGTCGCACCACCTGACAATTCCTGAGCCCTGACAATTGCCGCGAAAGCCGACTGCCGGTCTGCGTCCGACATCACGGCCTTGCCCTTGCTGGTCACATTGATGTTGGGGCCGGTGGCCATCGCCTCGCCCCAGAAGCACATGGCGCAGGTCGGGTCGAGCGTCTGAGCCGCCCGGAAAGAGCGGATGCTTTCGGCATGGTTGAAGCCAAATGCCAGCACCATGCCCTGATCGAAATATTTCTGCGCATACGGATTCGACGTGGTGATGGGGCGATGAAAATCCCCCATGCCGTCGAACAATGGCGCGCCAGCTTTCTCTGTGATCTCGGCCAAGCTCATCTCGGCGTCAGCCGCAGATGCGGTTTCAGCCGCTACCGGCTCCTCCGCGCTTCCAAACTTGTCAGTATACGCGCAGCCTGATAACGCGATCAGGCTTGCCGCGAGCAGCAAATATCTTGAAGTCATTTTTGTCCCTCATGTGGCCAGAAGCTGACGAACATTCGTCACGGCCACACCCTGAGAGGGAGCCTACCACAATCCCGCGAAAGTGGAGGAAAACATCAAAAAATTTTCAATCCGTTCCGCATTCTGCAGTCAATACAGCAGATAACCCCTCTCGATAGGTCGGATGTACCGGCCGCCAGCCGAGCGCCGCTTTCGCGCGCGCATTGGAGACCCGCTTGCATTCGGCATAGAAACTGCGCGCCATCGGGCTGAGGTCTGCCTCGTCGAACGGGACTTCCGGCGGCGGCGCAATGCCGAGGAGGGTCGCCGCAAACGCCGTCACATCCTGCGGTGGCGCGGGCTGATCATCACACAAATGGAAAATTCCATGCAGATGCGGTCGCAGGACCAACGCCTCCAATCCGCTGGCAATGTCGTCTACATGCGCACGGGAGAAGACCTGCCCCGGCTTCACCGCACGATGTGCCCTCCCATCTCTCAGCTTCTGAAAGGGCGAGCGACCGGGCCCGTAAATGCCCGGCAGGCGCACAATCCGCGCCGCGCCATCGGTCGCGTCCATCCACTGCCGCTCTGCCAGCACACGCGCCTTTGCCCGGTCGGACCCCGGATTAACGGGGCTCCATTCCATCGCCCAACCACCGCCAAGATCACCATAGACCCCAGTAGTAGACAGATAGGTCATGCTCGCGGCGCCCGGCTCCGAATAGGTCGCGACACGCGCCGCCGGGCATCCGCCCTCATCCGGCGGCAAGGTCACCAGCCAATGGGCGCCGTCTGGAATATCCGGCAGCCCCTGCCCGGACCAGACCTGTGCGGCAATACCTTCGGCCCGCAGGGTCGCCGCCTTGTCCTCGCTTCGCACGGTGCCAGAGACCTGTATTCCCTTTGCTTTCAGCCGTCTGGCCAAGTGCAGGGCACTATAACCAAGCCCAAAAACAAAAAGCAGAGATGTCGTATCTGTCATTTGCGCTGGTCGCTCCTGTCGGGTCTAAGACCCGTGTACAGTTTCCGGAGCGCTTGATCCATGTCCATCCTTGCCCTGGCCATCGCAACACTGGCGATGACGCAGTCCTCAAGCGCCACTATTGAGGCGCGCGAAGCCGACCGGCTCGAAGCCTGCGTCGCCAAGATCGAAGTGGATGCCGAGGAAGCCTATGAGGATGGGCTTGCCTGGATCTATCAGGGCAACCGGCCGGGCGCGCGCCAGTGTACGGCCATGGCGCTGATCGCGCTTGGCCGTCCAGATGAAGGTGCGGCGCGCTTGGAACAGCTCGCCAATTCGGTCGATGGCGGGTCGGTCGAGCAGCGCGCCGAATATCTCACCCAGTCCGGCAACGCCTGGCTTCAGGCTGGCGCGCCGGAGGCAGCCATCGTGACCTTCACCAATGCGCTGAAACTGAAACCCGGCATCCCTGATCTGCTCGTGGATCGGGCTAGCGCCCATCTGATGCTGGAAGATTGGGCCGAAGCCAAGGAAGATCTTGACCGCGCCATCACGCTCGCGCCGAACATGAGCATCGCTCGCCAGCTGCGTGCCGAGGCCCACCTCAACCTCGACCAGTTGAATCTCGCCATGGCGGATATCGACGCCGCAATGGCTGCCGACCCGGAAAATATCGACACGCTCGTTCTGCGCGGCCGCGTCCGCGAAGCCATTCGCCTGTCGAAAGTACGCGTGCTGAGCCCTGAAATCATCGACTGACAAGAGCGAGAGCGTGCGGATTACTCCTCGACTGGAATGTCCAGCAGGCCCTGCGCTTTCATCCAGCTGATGAACTGATCAAACCAGCCATCAGCCGTCACACCGCGCTTGTACGATCCGAACCCATGCCCGCCGCTTGCATAATAGTGCAGCTCTACGGCTCCCCCACCATCTTTCCAGGATTCAACAAGACCAAAACCCTGATCTCCAAACAGGGAATCATCGGCCGCCAACGCCGCGAACATGGGCGGGACTTCTCCTGAAATATCGACCGGCGTCATGGGCCCATAAATATAGCCGATAAAATCCGGACGCGGCGCGTCGCCGTCTTTCAACGTGATACCGAGTGTTGTCATGGCCCCGGCTGAAAAGCCGAGCATACCGATCCGCGACGGATCGATCCCCCACACCTCGCTGCGGGCTTCGACAAGTTCCAACGCGGCCTGTGCATCGACGACCGCTACAGATAGTCCTTCGCGAATGTCGATTGGCACCGTCTCAGGGGTTGGGGCGAACATGCGATCCATGTGTACGGAGAATTCGTCTTCCGGCACCGGCGTTTCCATCACTCGATACTTCAGCACAAACGCCGCAATACCCCGGTCCGCCAACCATTGCGCGATCGGATAGCCTTCATTGTCGATGGACACGAACTGAAACCCGCCGCCCGGCACCACGATGACTGCCGCACCGGTCGCGACTTCTTCATCTGGCAGGACCGGCAAGAGTGTCGGCTGAGTGACATTCCGCACCCATCTTTCGGTCCCGACATCTGTCCAGATTTCCCCGCCATCCGCGCCGGGTGCATATCCGCCATGAAGAGGAATAGCACCCTCATCAATTTGCGCAGGCACACGGACCATGTCCGAACTCTGAGCAAAGGCACTGACCGGCAGCAGGAAAGCCGTCAGGGCCAACCAATATGTTCTTAACATGATTTCGTCCCTCGAAAATACGAAGACTAACTGTACCGCGTCTGGAGCATCTGCCAAACCGCCCGCAGGCCGCAAGGCGCGCCCCCTTCCGGACGACCATATTTGCCGAGCCGCCAGGCCCAGACATCAAAGTGCATCCAGCTCTTGGCGTCGACAAACTCCTTCAGGAACAGGCCCGCCGTAATGGACCCGGCAAATCGCCCGCCCGAATTGACGAGGTCGGCAATCGGGCTCTTCAGATCCGCGAGATAAGGGTCCCAGAGCGGCATGCGCCAGACCGGGTCGCCGGATGCCTTGGCACCCGCTTCCATTGCGTCCGCCATGTCCTCGTCATCGGTGTAGAAAGGTGCAAGATCCGGCCCCAGCGCCACGCGCGCGGCGCCCGTCAATGTAGCGAAATCGATCAGCAGGTCCGGCTCTTCCTCACAGGCCCGCGCAAGTGCGTCCGCAAGGATCAAACGTCCCT
This sequence comes from Hyphomonas sp. UBA4494, assembly GCF_002388935.1. Taxonomy (NCBI): domain Bacteria; kingdom Pseudomonadati; phylum Pseudomonadota; class Alphaproteobacteria; order Hyphomonadales; family Hyphomonadaceae; genus Hyphomonas; species Hyphomonas sp. UBA4494. The sequence goes on along the minus strand of NZ_DGNK01000042.1, from coordinate 39,274 downwards.
CGGCATCTGTATTGTCGATCTCGACCGTCAGGCCCTTGCGACTGGACAGCACATCGCCCGGTCGGAAAGAATTGCCGGCCACGGCATTTTCCACCGAAGGCACGTAGAGCTTCAAATGAACCGGCAAATTCGCGCTCATGATCAGTTGCGACAGCGCAATCACGTGCGCCGAGCCACCCATATCCTTCTTCATGATCCGCATGCCCGATCCAGGCTTGAGATCCAGTCCACCGGAATCGAATGTCACCCCCTTCCCCACAAGGGCAAGGCTTGGATGGGACGGGTCGCCCCATTCCAGCTCCATGAAGCGTGGCTCGAACGTCGCGGCCCGGCCAACCGCATGCACCATCGGATAGTTCGCCTCCAGAAGTGCATCCCCGACAATTGTGGTGAGTTTCGCGCCAAAGCGTTCCGCAAGGTTTGAAATCGTGGCCTGAATGTCCTGCGGGCCCATATCGGCGGCAGGCGTGTTGACCAGATCGCGCAGGAGCGCGCAGGCATCCGCCTCGCGGCTCAGCGCGTCGGCATCTTCGTCTGCCGGAATCACCAGCTGAGGCGGCGTCGCCTTGTCTTTGAGATATCGGTCGAACCGGTACGCACCGTCTGCCCAACCGGCCGCAACCGAGCTGAACGCCATGCCACCTGCCTCGGCTATGCGATACGATCCTTTTGGCAGTTTTGCCGACAGGCCAGCCACAGCCAGCGCATCCTGGCCCTTGCCCAGTCCATACAGCACCCGGGCAAGACCGCCTGCCTCCCCCGGCACCAGAACGACTTGCCCTGTTGCGCCTGTAAAAGTCTGCCCTTCAGCAATGGCACGTGCGGAGGGGAACGGATCGTTCTCCAGTGATTTGAAGGCTTTGGAAGTGTAGAGGAAGACGTCAACGGCGCCCTTCGGGTCGGCGGTGAAGCTCTTGTGCATGGAATTCAGCCCTTTCAGGGGGAAGAGTTAATGGAATCTGCTGAGGCGTTAACTGATCCTTGACGCCATTCAGTCCAGACTCGCTGGCAGTGTCTCAGATACAAACCCGGAGCCTGCTCATGTCCAGAGCCAAAACGTCACTGACTGCGCTGATCCTCGCGCTGGGCGCCTGCGCATCTGCCCCAGACCCTGAAGCAGAGGCCCAGGCAGAGATGGCCCGCGCAATTGAAGATGCGATGAAACCCGCCACCCCGGAAGAGATTGAAGCGGCAAACAATTCAGATCCGCTGACCAAGGCCAATTTCTGGGCCAATGAGCACACCAAGGATCCCAAGAATCTGGACGTGGCGATGACGTTCGTCTCTGCGCTACGCGGCATCGGCTCGAATGAGCGCGCGATCGAAGTCCTTTCTCAGACCCTGGTCATGCATCCGGAAAATCCGGATCTGCTGATGGCACTCGGCAAGGTATTTTCCGCCGAGGGCAACCTGAACGGCGCCGCGCGTGCCTTTGAAAAAGCCGCCATTGTAGCACCTCAACGCCCCGACACATGGTCAGCCTTCGGCATCACGCTGGACAAGATGGAACGCCACGGCATGGCGCAGGCCGCCTATGACAAGGCGCTGGCATTGGAACCGACTCGCACTGTGACACTCGCGAACTACGGCCTGTCTCTGGCACTCGCCGGAGACTTGCCGGGCGCCGAGGCGAAACTGAGACTGGCCGCCGACCAGCCCGATGCTGATTTGCGCGTGACCGAAAACCTCGCCCTGGTACTGGGACTGCAAGGCCGGTACGAGGAAATGGCTGAGGTCAGCAGCCGCTATGCGCCCGAGAGCATCGTAAAGAAGAATACCGCCCTGCTACAGGAAATGGTCCAACCAGTCCGGTCGTGGGATGCGCTGCAAGAGGCGCCCGAGGCCGTGGAGCCCCCTGCTCCTGCAAAGACGACCCAACCAAAAGCCAGTGTCACCAAACCCGTCAAATCAGAGACTCTCGCCTTGGCAGGCCCATCGTCTGAAGCGGAGAGCGACGATAGCGCCCCTGCTCCGGCTGCAACCGGCCTGCGGTTGCGCAGAACGCCTGGCTGACGAAACCATCCCTTCAGAAACGAAACGCGCCCGCCGGACCAGCCAGCGAGCGCGCTTCACTGAAGTCACCCGGACCTCAGCCCCAGTTCGTATCCGACTGCTCGATCGATGGCACTGACGCCTCGTCGCTGGCTTGCGAAGCCTTGAACCCGATATAAGCCGGGCCAAGCACCACGAGGAAAAGCACGGGCAGGAAGAACAGGATCATTGGCACGGTCAGCTGAGCTGGAAGGGCTGCTGCCTTCTTCTCCGCCTGCGCCATGCGCATGTCCCGGTTTTCCTTCGCCATCACACGGAGCGCATCGCCCAGCGGTGTACCGTAGCGTTCGGCTTGGCCCAACGCCATACAGACTGCCTTGATACCTTCATTGCCGGTTCGCTTGGCGAGGTTTTCATAGGCTTGGCGACGTTCGGGCAAATAGGATAGCTCCGCAACCGTCAGGCCAAATTCCTCAGCAAGTTCGGAAGATGCCGAGCCGACTTCCTGACTGACCTTGGAAAAGCCGAGTTCGATGGACATGCCTGCTTCCACGCAGATCAACAGCATATCAAGCGCATCCGGAAATGCCCGCATGATGGATTGCTGACGCTTCTGGGCGACATTGGAAATATAGATATTGGGGGCGTAGAAACCGGCCGCCGCGCCAAACAGCAATGAGCCATATTTCAAGACTGGTGCAAAGCCATGATCGTTCACGAAAAAGATGTAGAAGAACATCAGCAACGCGCCGACAAACGGCATGGTCATCCGTGCAAAGTAGAATGCCGACAATGGCCCAGGGCCGCGAAGGCCCGCTTTGGCAAGATTGTTGACGATGTTGGGATCTTCCAGCGCCTTCGCTAGGTTCAGTTTCGACGAAATGTTTCCGACAACAGAATCGTCCTTTCGACGAAGACCTTTGGGATTGTCCAGAGCTGCGCGGCTCTGCTTGCGCAGCTTTTCCCGCTGATCGGTGACCGCCTTCAGGCGCGTCTCAAGCTTGTCGGTCTGCAAGTAGGGGAGCAACACGGATATGACCGTACCAAAGACAGCGAGCGCGATCAGCAGGGCTGCGATCGCGTCAGGCTTGGCCAGTGATGCAAGAATGTCCGTCATCTCTGTCCCTTACAAATCGAAATTGATCATCTTGCGCATGACCAGGATGCCCATGGACATCATCACCACACCGATGGTTAGAAACAGATGACCCGTATCCGTCGTGAACAACTGCATGATGTAGGCGGGTGTCGTCATGTAGACGAGAGAGCCCACGACAAAGGGCAACGCCCCAATGATCATGGCCGATGCCTTGGCTTCGGACGACATGGCCTTGACCTTCTCGCGCATCATCTTGCGAGCACGAATGACGCTCGACAGGTTGCCTAGGGCCTCAGACAGGTTGCCCCCAGCCTTCGACTGGATCATCAGGACGATCATGAAAAAGTTCACTTCCTGAAGCGGCACGCGCTTGTAGAAAGTGTTCAGCGACCGCTCCAGCCCTGCCCCCATGGACAGGTTGTCGGTCAACATGGCGAATTCCGAACGCAGGGGTTCAGGTGATTCCTTGGAAATGATTCGAACGCACTCGTTCAGCGGCAGACCGGATTTCACACCCCGCACAATGATGTCCAGCGCGTCCGCAAACTGGTTGATCATTTTCTTGTTTCGCCCATTGGTAGCCATGCCGAGCAAAATCCGCGGCAAGCCGACGGCGCCGAAGAAGAAGGCACCTCCGACCAGCGCTGGCCGGCTCTTGAACGAAATGCCGCTGATCACGAGCCCGTCGAAGCCGAGGATATAGACTGTGCCGCCGAGCGCCATGCCGAGCACAAGTGAGAAAATCCAGAAGGCGGAAACAGGCACATCCAGCCCTGCCTGCGTCAGGCGAGAGCTGAGATTCTGTGGACGAATGGACTTGCGACGCTCCTTGTCCTGCTTGCGCATCGTATCCAGCATTTCCTGAGTCTTCTGCCGACGCTTCGCATTTTCGTCCATTGCCTTGTCGCGCTTGCTCGCGCCGGATCCACCCGTGCCAATCGCCCTGGCCCGCTTGCGCGCGGCGTCGGATTTGTCACCGGTCAAGGCGATGCCAAGACCAGCAATTGTCAGAAAAGCGAGCCCGCCGATGACGTAGATCAACATGTTTGCGTCCATGCGTCAGGACCCCAATGCATCGAGCGCTGCGGCCAGGTCGCGCTCCATATTGTAATAAGAAGCACGCTCCCAGAAGCGCGGACGGCCAACACCTGTGCCTCTATGCGTGCCAAGTACCTTGCCGTCTTCGTCTTCGCCGTCGATCTCGTATTTCAGGACATCCTGCAACACGATCGTTTCGCCTTCGAGGCCCATGACTTCGGTGATATTCATGATACGACGCGAGCCATCCCGCAGGCGTGACGCCTGAACGACCACGTCGATTGAACCAACAATCATTTCCCGGATTGTTTTGGCTGGCAGCGAAAAGCCACCCATCGTAATCATGGATTCAACACGGCTGAGGGCTTCGCGCGGGCTGTTCGCGTGCAGCGTACCCATCGAGCCGTCATGGCCGGTGTTCATGGCCTGCAACAGATCGAAGGCTTCGGGTCCACGCACCTCGCCCACAATGATCCGTTCAGGACGCATACGCAGACAGTTCTTGACCAGTTCGCGCATCGTGATCTCGCCGGAGCCTTCGATATTGGGCGGGCGGGTTTCCAGGCGCACCACATGTGGCTGCTGCAACTGAAGCTCTGCCGAGTCTTCGCATGTAATTACGCGCTCAGTCGGATCGATAAAGCCGGTCAGACAGTTCAACAGCGTGGTCTTCCCGGAACCGGTACCGCCCGAGATCAGGATGTTACAGCGCGAATGTCCGATGATACGCAGAAGTTCTGCGCCTGGCTCTGAAATGGACCCGAAGTTCACAAGATCCTGCAGGCGCAGCTTGTCCTTTTTGAACTTACGAATTGTGAGCGTTGGCCCATCAATCGCCAGCGGCGGGGCAATCACGTTCACACGTGAGCCGTCCAGAAGGCGGGCGTCACAGATCGGGGAAGAGTCATCTACGCGGCGGCCGACCTGGCTCACAATGCGCTGACAAATATTCATCAGCTGGGCATTGTCACGAAACCGGATATTGGTGCGTTCAATCTTGCCGTTGACCTCGATATAGGTCGTATCGGCACCGTTCACCATGATATCGGCGATATCATCGCGCGCCAGCAATGGCTCCAGCGGGCCGTACCCCAGAACGTCGTTACAAATGTCGTCGAGCAGTTGTTCCTGCTCGGAAATCGACATTACAACATTCTTGATACTGATAATCTCGACGACGATGTCGCGGATCTCTTCACGCGCGCTTTCGGCATCCAGCTGAGCGAGTTGCGACAGGTCGATCGTGTCGATCAACGCATTGAAGATGGTCATCTTCGTCGCATAATACTGGTCTGACTGCTGGTTCACCTTGCGAACCGGTTCCGGCTTGGCTTCCGGCGCCTGCACGCGCACGGGTTTGGAACCACCCGCCGACGGAGGTTTCGGCGCGCCCTTCACCGGCACCGGGTCGGGCACAGGTGGCTTTTTGGGCGTCGGCTTCGGCTTCACCTCAGCCGCCGGGGCCGGCTTTGGAGCTGGCGCTGGTGCTGTTAGTTGCGCGCTTGAGGCAGGTCGTTTTCCAAAGGCCATATGAAATTCCCCCTAGGGGTCACTTTCCCAGCAATTTCTTAAGGAACGACTTCTCCTGAGGCTCCACCGCCCGGCCTGTCAGCGTGGATGCCAGATGGTCGATCGCCTGCGCCGACTTCGACGCCGGATCCGTTTCAGAGATCATCTGACCGTTATTCGCTGCAGTACCGAAAAGTTCAGGATCGAAAGGCAGGATAACGTCTGGCTCTACACCAATGGCGGCCGCAAAATCCTTGACCGGAATTTCCGGTCGCTTTGGCACTCCGCTCATATTCAGGACGAGGCGCGGTGGGTGGTCGTTCGGCCGCTTCGCCTTGAGCTGGTCAATCATGTTCTTGCCATTCCGAAGCGATGCGAGATCTGGCTGGCAGACCACAATCACTTCATCGGATCCAATCAATGTGCTGAGCATCCAGCTTGACCACATGTGTGGCAAGTCAAGCACCAGATAGGGCACATTGCGCCGTACACCCTCGATCACAGTCGTGTAGGCTTCGTCCGGGATATCCATAATCTGGTTGATCGTCGCAGGCGCTGTAAACAGGGACAGGCGGTCTGTCGGCTTGGCCAACAAACGTTCAATAACGGATTCGTCGGCGCGCTCCGGTGCGAGCAACGCATCAGCCACCGTTTGAGGTGTCTCCTGATTGAAGTCCAGAGCCGTCGTTCCGAAGGAAAGGTCCAGGTCCACGAGCGTGGTATTGACCTTGACGTTTTCAGCAAGCGCCCAAGACAAATTGTGCGCGATTGTCGAGGCCCCTACTCCGCCCTTTGCGCCCACAACAGAGATCTGCTTTCCGACAAATGGCGAGTCCGGGTTGACGAACAACTCACCGATTGAACGGATGATCTGCAAGGGCTGGAACGGCGGCACCAGATATTCACTCACGCCGCGCGCAATGAGCTGTCGATACAGCATGATATCGTTGACGGCACCGATCACCATGACTTTGACAGTCTCGTCGCAATGCTCAGCAAGCGCATCGATTTCACGAACAACCTGACCAGCCGATTCCGACGATTCAATCATCAGCAGATTGGGAGTCGGATTCTCGCTCATGTACGCAATGGCCGCGGGAATGCCGCCGGGGATGCATTCGACCGTAGCTCGGCCCATACGTCGGTCTTGCGCGCTGACTTCCAGCAGACCGCGTGTTTCCTCGCGCTCATAGAACAGCTTGATGGATATGGCGGGCAACATGACGTCGCCACCGCTCGGCTCTGAATGTCCGAGGCCATGCGTATCATTGTCTGCAGTCAGGCCCATGGGTGCGCCTTCGGCAACAGCCTGGTCCACGCTGTCGTCAACCTCATTGAGGTCGATATCAGACGGTGTGTGGTCGGACATCGAATCTTCGGAAAAGACGTCCTCGAAATCGTCGTCGAACAATGCGTTTTCGTTTGACATTATCTACTAAGTCCTTCTCGTCCCCACTAGTTGCCGACCGCAGTCGACACAGAACCTGACTCGGCATCGCTCCGCTCGGCGCCGGTTGACTCGCCCTCGCGGAACTTTCCAAGGATTGTGCTTCGGCGTACGGGATCGCCCTCATCCAAAGCGCGCTGGCCCAGCAAGTCGCCGGGATCCGATATCATCGCCGCAAGATTGGTCCGGATTGAGCAGCCAAGAGTAGGCAACTCATTGTTGGATGAAATGTCTGCCATGTTCAGGGAGGCGAGCGACGGGCAATCCGGCGCAATCGCATCATAGGCCTGATAAGCAAGGATCATCGGTTCCGACACAGTCGATTCTGCACCATGGCTGCTGCCCGAGATCTCTTCGTACTCCACGCCATTTTCCCACGCGATTTCGCGGGCTTCAGCAACGGCGGATACCGCGAGCTGGGGATTGGATGACGATTCCGGCAGCGACATGATCAGCGGGCCGTGGCCAACCGATCGGTAGCTGGCCACAAAGTTCTGGATGCGAGCCTTGTCACTCAGGCTCAGCTGGCTGGCCTCCGGGTGAATGTCGATCTCAAGAAATTCCGTGCGCTTTGCAACAGTAATTGGATTGCGATCAAGCGGCGTACCCTGAAGATATGATGCCGGCACGGCTGTCGGTGCCGCGCTGGAACAACCCGTCACGGTCAGGGCGCCGAGCGCCGCGGCAAGAGCAAGAGGTGAAGTCAATAGCCTGGTCATCCTGGGTCCCCTACTCCTCAATAAATCCAACGGGTGCACGATAGTCGGAAGCGTCTACCTTTGCGCCGTTCTTGCCATATTGCTCATTGATCTTTCCGAAGAAGATGGTCTTGGCGTCCGACGCATTGGCGAAGCCATCTGCCGGTGTCCGCAACTGATCCTTGGACGTTGGGTCCACCAGATACGGAGTGACGATCACGACCAGCTCGGTCTCTTCCTGAATGAAGTCACGTGATTGGAACAAAGCCCCAAGGATCGGCAACTTCTTCAGGCCTGGAACTTGGTCAAGGCTCTGACGTGACCGTGTCTGGATGAGACCTGCCATCATCATGGAGCCGCCGGACGGAAGTTCAATCGTCGATTCAGCGCGCCGCACTGACAAGGCTGGCAGCGTCACGCCCTCCACTGTCACAACATTGCCGGAATCATCAATCGTCGTTGTGCTGGTTCCCTGAAAGGCACCTTCTGACGAGAGCTCTGATACTTCAGTCGACACTTTCAGCGAAATACGCCCTTCAGACAGCACGACCGGTGTGAAGCCAAGACCGACACCATAGGGTTTGAACTCGACGGTAATGCGTCCGTTATTGTCTTGACCGACAGGAACCGGGAACTCACCCCCGGCAAGGAATTTCGCGGCTTCACCAGACATGGCAACAATATTCGGTTCGGCCAGCGTGCGCACGACGCCGATCCGTTCCAACGCGTTGATTTCGGCCCCGATACTCGATTGCAGATCCGTGCCGACATAGTTCTGGTAACCGATCGTACCACCGAACCCGCCAAGGCTCTGTCCCTGAACCGGATAGCTCAGTGAACTGCCGATATCACCATTGAAAGAATAAGGCAGGCCCGGCGCAAGTGCGGTGGTTCCGGAATCCACCGGTACACCGCTTCCATTATCCACAAATAGCTGCCGCTCCACCAATGCAGCCAGATCTCCGAAACCCGGCGATCCGGTCAAATTGATGCCCAACTGCTTGACGGCATTGCGCTGCATCTCGACGATGCGCACTTCCAGAAGCACCTGATCTTTCGCAGCGATGCTGATCATGTTGATGACTTGCGTGTTTTCGCCAGCCTGCACATAGGCAGAGACGAGACGCTCAACCGCATTGGATGCGCTCAAACTGTCTGCCGAACCGGTCAGAACCACGCTGCCATTCATGCCCTCAATACGCACACGGGCGCCGGGCACATGGCGTGCCACGAGCTGCTCCAGCGATGCCATGTCCATCTCGACCCCGATTTCGAGATTGAGGATCTGATTGCCGGCACTGTCGAATACGAACGCGTTGGTCTGTCCAAAGCTCACGCCCCGGAAGATGATACGTTTCGCTGTCTGCACGACCGCGTCGGCAATGTCTGGATTGGTGATGACGACATCGGCGGCCGGAGTGTCGAGTTCGACAATCATCGACTTGTTCAGGCCGAGTGTGACCTGTTGGCTGTATTCCGATTGACCCGGATGCGTGATCCGTGTCCCGAAACTATCTGATTGGGCTTGCGCCACCGGAACGAGCGCAATGGCTGATGCCAACGCTGCAAAACCCGGTAAAATCCTGGACAATTTCATATTCAGCTTCCCCCCGGCCCGGCATTTGATGCTTTGCCGTTCCGATAAATCAGAATGCCACCATTGCTGTTGCCGCCATTCTCAAGCATGTCGATCCGCGCTGCCCGGTCATAGCTATCCCCAACATCCGACCAGGGACGCAGGGAGAGCGAAAGCGCGCCTTTGCGCTGCGAGAGCGCAATCAGTTCGGCTTCCTTGCTGTCCACTTCCAGCGTGGCCGTATTGCCCACTTGAGAGGCGCCGCCTTCATCATATGTCAGGTAGACCTGGTCGATCGCCAGTACACGCACGTTCTGAATAATGGTTTCGGTGGCAGTCTGCGGCACCATTTCGCCATTCATCTGCATCGTGGCTTGATATGTCAGGATCACATCCACCCGATCATTCGGCAAAATAAAGCCGCCGGATGCCGATTCTGTAGATATTTCGACGGACATGGCGCGCATGCCGGGCTCAATCAGCGCGGCCATCGTGCCCGTATCACCCTTCTTCACCAGCTTGCGAGGCAGGATCGGCTCATTCTCGAATATGGGCACCCGCACGACACTGCCGGCCAGCTCCTCTATCGCCTCCGGTGAATCGGTCTCCGTGCGATAGCCAGCAACAATACTCTTTTCCGGCCAATCCGCCCATTCCAGATCATCCACGGTCACGAGGTCACCGATATCCAGGTCACGGCGTGCAACAAGCACTTTCGTCTCGGACACTTCGCGCGTTTCGACCACGGTCTGCTGCTCAGTCTGGATCGTCGGCGCAGGTGCCTGCGCGAGATTACGGACAAGGAAAGCCGCCGCAATTGCGGCAACCGCAGCGCCGATCAGGATGATTAGACGAATTGGCGACATGAGGCCCCACTCCTCTGGAAACAAGACTCCGCGGACTGCCCTGAGGGATTCAGAGTGGTCCGGTCAAAGGCGACCTTTTCACAAGGCCACTAAAGCATCGTTAACTGAAAAGACTGATCCGGCTTAAGACATCGGTAAGAAATGGCGACTGCGAACCGGCGGCAAAAACCCCCGCAGCGATCGCGACACCATAGGGAACGCCTGCCTTTTCCTCGAATGGTGCGCGAACAGCTCCCGGAACCACTTCAACCGGCATGGTCTTGCGAACCAGAATGATGAGGATTGCGCATGCGCCACCCGCCACAGCCATCACGAACAAGAATGTGATGCTGGCACTCGGCCCGACCCAAAGCATCACGGCAGGGATCATCTTGGCGTCCCCTCCCCCAACGATATTGAACGCGAACAAGCCGAACGCGATCAGGAAGGCACACAAGGCAGTAATAAGGTGTCCCCCGATGATTTCCATCGGAACGCCTGAAACGAACGCTGCCGGCACGAACAACACTGCGAGCGTCACGTTCAACCAGTTCGGAATCGTCAGGCGATTCACATCATGAAGCGCTGCAAAAACGCACAAGGCCAGGAACAGGCCGGCAATCATGGCCAGGATCATTGAGGGCTTCCTTCAAGTCTGTTGCGAAGCATGCTGACCCAAAAGTTTGAAGGAAGTTTTTATGCCTCGCCGCATGATCAGAAAAAAAGAAGCCGCCAGGTTTCCCCGGCGGCTCCATTTATATAGCAAGACTAAATAAGTCTTGGTCTTAGGCTGCGTTCATGTCGTCGGCAACGCCCTGGAACTTTTCGTTCACAGAATTACCGAGGGCGGTAGCACCGCCGATGATAGCAACAGCGATAAGCGCAGCGATCAGACCGTATTCAATGGCCGTAGCGCCGGACTCGTCTTTCAGAAAACGTGCAAACATTGGAAACTCCCATCATGCAATTGTTATTGCCCCGGCAATAATCCTCTACCCGGAACATGACTGACACTACCGGTTCATTCTCAATATCGCGTGAAAGAAAACAGAAAATCCGTGAAGGCAAAACAGGGTTTCGTTTACCTTCTTAGTACCTGCAACTATTGGGCTTTTGGTGATTCGGAATTTGCCCGACTTGTCCCATATAATGACTATAGCAGCGAAATCTCGTCAGAGCGGGCCACCTATTAGGAAACGTGCAACCTTATTGGAAGAATGTGCGCGGGCTGAATTAAGTCTGGAGACAGCAAGATGAATCTGTTCGCGAAAATCTGCACACTGCCGGTTGCCGCTGCGCTTGTATCCCAAATCGCAGTCGCGGGCCCTCTGTCGGTAGAGGTGAACAAAACCATACCGGTTCACTTGCGCAGTGCAGCTGCCAGCGTCGTCCTGGGCAATCAGACAATCGCAGACGTTGCGGTCCATGATGAGAAGCTCATCTTCATTACAGGCAAGACGTTTGGCACCACCAATTTGCTGATTTTCGACAAATCTGGCCGCCAGATCTATTCCACGGACATCCTTGTTGTCGCGAATGAAGCGAATGTGGTGACGATCAACCGGTCAGGATCCAACTATACATATGACTGTGCACCTACCTGCCGCTCAACCCTCAGCGTTGGCGATGCTCCGGAGCACTTCGAACAGTATATCGATCAGCAAACGGGCGTGAAGGCACTGTCCGACAGCAATTGATTGACGGTTCGTACCGTTTCTCTGACCCGAATACATAAAATTCGACAGATTCGCGAAACTGGCTGATCACCCACATCTGGTAGACACCTCACCTGATCAAATGGGTCTGTGTGGGTGACGACAATGACATTACAACTTGGCATTCTTGCGCCACGACTGCGCAGCAAGTTCAAGGCATGGTGTGAAAACCGGCGCGGTGCGACCGCCGTCGAGTTTGCGCTCGTATCCGTCCCTTTCTTCTTCCTGATCTTCGGCCTGCTGGAAATCTGCCTGATATTCATCATGTCCACAGTACTCGAACATGCGCTGGCGGAAGCCTCCAGAAAGATCCGTACCGGACAGGCCCAGGACAACAGCTTCACAAAAGTCGAGTTCCGGAACGAAGTCTGCTCAAAGTTCTACAATCTGCTCAATTGCGATGATCGCCTCTATATTGACGTGCGCTCGCTCGACAAGTTCAGCCTCGCCGACCTGACCACGCCGTTGGCCGGTGACGGTGAAATTGATGATACCGACTTCAAATATGATCCCGGCTCGGCCAATGATATTGTGGCTGTGCGTGTCTATTATGAGTGGTCCCTCATGACCCCGTGGGTATCGACACCTTTGTCCAACCTTCCAAACAATCGCCACCTGCTTCAGGCCAATGCGGTGTTCCGCAACGAGCCTTTCGGAGATTGATGACCATGACCAAGAAATCCCTGCTCTCTCGACTCAATCCCCGTCTCAAATGGCGCGGTGTGCGCGGCATTCGCTATAATGAGGAAGGCGTCTCTGCGGTCGAATTTGCGTTGATCGCACCGATCCTGATTTTCATCTATCTGGGCGCGGTCGAGCTGAGCCTGCTGATGCGGGTGGATCGCCGCGTCACATCAACCACCGCGAGCCTTGGCGACCTAACCGCACGTCTCGCAACGGTGACCGACGAAGACATGGAAGAAATGTTTGCCGCCGCAGAAGTCATGATGCAGCCATATGAGGCACAGAGCGCCACCATGCGGATCACCAGCATCGTCGACAGTGGAGACGGCAAGGCCGTTGTCGCATGGTCAGACGCCTACAAGATGACCGCCTATTCCAAAGGCGCGACGGTCACGGTCCCAAGCGGGATCATCTCGTCGCCAGGATCGATCATCTTGTCCGAAGTCGTCTATGAGTATGACAGCAAGATTGGTGGCTTCCTCAACACAACGATGACGATCGACGATGAATTCTATCTCCGTCCTCGCCGTGTCGACGCGATTGCCCGCGTGACCCTCGGAACAGGCGACTCTTTCGGCCCGACCAGCTAGGCCCCCTGCCCTCTATTCAGCAGGTGTCTTGGACACTTTCACGGTTGTCAGTACGGCAAAGCCGCAAAAGAACAGAAGCGCGATGGCAGACATGCCGACCCGCTGGCTGTTCGACCATGTTGTGAACAATTCGATCAGCAAGGGCCCGATCCAGACGGTGACGGTGCCCGCAATCGCATAAAGCCCGAAGAACTCCCCCCGCATATGCGTTGGTGCAATGTGAACCAGCATCGACCGGCTCGACGAAATGTTCGCCGTAGCGAACACGCCGATCAGCGCCCCGTTCAGCAGGTAGGTGACGTCAGACAGGCTGGAGAAAACAGGTGCCTGCCACAGTTCGCGGTTCTCGATCAGGCCGAACAGGATGGAATCCCGCGTCACGGACAAGCCAAAGAACAAGATGATGACGATTGCCATAAGCTCCATCAGGAGCGCGTTCTTCGGGCCGAGCTTTGAGTCGAACCAGCCGCCCGCCACACCGCCAATCGCCGCCCAGATCGAGGCCCAGATTGCGTAGACGGTCAGCTCGACAATGCCCCAGCCGAGGAACAGGCTGACATAGACGGCCGCCAGTGCCAGCAGGGCAAACATGCCATCAGCATAAATGGTACGCGCAATCAGGAATTTGAACGCCTCGCGATATTCAGCAGCCTTGCGCACGGTGCGGATAACCCCTGCAGCCCCTTCTTTTACCGATGGGAAAAGCGGGGTCCCCTTCACACCCGTATCTTTGGCGTAAAGGAAGAACGGAACGATCATCACGACCAGCCATACCGCGCAGATCGGTCCGGCAATGCGGAAATGCTGGTACTGTGCGGTATCAATACCGAACAGGGGCTCCGCGAATGGCCAGTTCAGCATATCTGGCAGGGCAAACATGAAGACGATTGCAACGAACAACAGCGTCGCCGCCGCATTGCCGAGTGCCAAACCAAAGCCCGACACGGCCGGGAGGGCGCTTGGCCGGGCGGCGTCGGGAAGCATGGAGTTATGCGTCACCTCACTGAATGTGTAGGTGACATAGGCTGCGATGAGGATGGCGATGATTGTGCCGGTGGAAAATCCGGATTCGCCAGGCACGGCCCACCAAAGCAGGAAGCTGAGCACAGACAGGACACCGAGGAACAGAATCAGGAGCGGCTTGCGCCTCAGGCCCCGGTCGAATGCCGCTCCGAGGAAGGGGGCCGTCAGCGCCGCAATCGCGCCCGCCCATTTCGACAGGGACGCCACCACAGCCTGTCCTTTCGCACCAGCAACCTGCCGAGCGGTTTCCGGGTCCATCCCCTCCAGCTCTCCGCTGGCCAATATGTCCGCGCCAATGATGTCGCGGGCGAAATAGGGCGCAAACACATAGATGATAATGAGGATGTAATAAGGATTGCGCGCCCATTCGAACCAGGCCCACGCAAAGCCCGTCTTGCCGAGCGCTCCGCCCTCCCCGGCCGTGTGCGCGCCTTGCGCAGCTACAATTGCAGCTTCTTCGTCCTGGCCGGGCGAAATGGATGTCTCGGTCATGCGGTATCCTCCCAAGTGCCGCTTGCCGGCATCTGTCGACTAGCGTGCACATTCGGAAAGAAAGTGAAAGCGGTTTTGCCGCTGTCGCAACGTCAGGCCGACAGCTTTTCCGCCAATTCGGCCGCGTACTTGGTGATGTCTCCCGCGCCGAGACAAACCACCATCGCGCCGGGCTCAGCCAGGGCTTTCAATGTCTCTGGCAACGCCTCCATGGACGGCATCGTTGCAGCACCGCGATGGCCATTGCGGACTATGCTGGCGACAAGGGTCTCATGGTTGAACCCGTCAATCGGGCTCTCGCCCGCCTCATAGACGGGTGCGACCAACACATGGTCAGCCTGATCGAAACAGCGGGAGAAATCCTCGAACAGGTCACGCAGACGCGTATAGCGGTGCGGTTGGCAAACAGCGATCAGCTGGCCTTGCCCCTGCATGGCGCGGGCAGCCTTCAATACGGCCGAAATCTCTACCGGGTGATGACCATAATCATCAATGATGCGGACGGGCGGCTGACCTGCGACCGGCACCCATTCGCCAACTTGTGTGAACCGGCGCTTCACCCCACCAAATCCGCCCATGGAGTTGCGGATCTGGTCGTCCGTGGCGCCTAGCTCCAGCGCGACCGCAACGGCGGCCAGCGCGTTCTGGACATTGTGCTCGCCCGCCATTGGCAGGGTCAGGTCCGTGATCATCCGCGGCTGAGCAGAGCCCGGACGGCGCAACGCGACATCGAAATGCGCGCCCGACAGATCGGTTTTCAGATTGATGGCGCGGACATCGGCCTGGCGGTTGAAGCCATAGGTGATGCGGCGCCGGTCCGTAACGCGCGCAGCCAATCCCTGCACTTCAGGATGGTCCGTGCACAGGACGGCAAAGCCATAGAAAGGCAAATTCTCGACAAAAGTATCAAACGCCTCGCGGAGTTTCTCCATGGAGCCGTAATGGTCCATGTGTTCGGCGTCGATATTGGTTACCACGGCGCAGGTTGGGTGCAGCTTGGCAAAAGTGCCGTCGCTTTCGTCGCTCTCGACCACCATCCAGTCGCTCTCGCCTGCCTTGTAGTTCGACCCATACGCATGGATGATCCCGCCATTGATGACGGTCGGGTCGATATTTGCGCCATCCAGCAGCGCCGCGACCATCGAGGTCGTCGTCGTCTTGCCATGTGTGCCCGCAATGCAGACCGTATATTTCAGCCGCGTGATCTCGGCCAGCATGTTAGCCCGGCGCACGACCGGAATACCTGTGGCGCGCGCCGCATCAACCTCTGGATTGCCAGACTTGATCGCGGTGGAGATGATGACCGTGCCAGCCCCCTCCACATTCTCGGCAGCGTGCCCGATGAAGATCTTCGCGCCCCGATCGCGCAGGCGCTGGATATTGTCGGACTCGCGTATGTCAGAGCCCTGCACCTGATAGCCCATCGTGATCATGACATCGGCGATGCCAGACATGCCGATGCCGCCAATGCCGACAATATGCGCGGGACCAAGATCAAACGGAGTGGGAGAAGTCATGCAGGATCGTCCAAATGAGGAAACGGGAACGCTTAGCGATACCGTGACGCGGGAGCGCGAAGCAAGGACTGCTTGCGCATGACGCATTCATGAAATCCGAGGCGTTTTTCTTGAATGGGCATCGTGCGATCCCAAAATGACTGTAATGAGGCACAATTCGGGTGCTTCGTTGCGAGGGGAACCGCACTCATGAAAATGCATCTGGCCCAGCTCAATGTCGGCCACCTCGTCGCGCCGACGGATGATCCGCGCGTGAAAGATTTCATGGACAATCTCGATTTCATCAACGGGATCGGCAAATCCATGCCCGGTTTCGTCTGGATGATGGAAGGATCGGGTGAGCCCGGCCAGGGCAATACGGAAGCCAAGATCGATGGCGATCCGCAGTTCGTTGCCAATCTGACCGTCTGGGAAGACGTACAAAGCCTCGAAACCTTTGTTTGGGGCACGATCCACCGGAAATTCTACGAACGCCGCGCTGAATGGTTCGAGATGATGCGCGAGATGCATTTCGTCATGTGGTGGGTGCCAGAGGGTCACGAGCCGACACTGGACGAAGCACTGGAACGACTGGCCCGCCGCCAGCAAGATGGCGACACGGATGAAGCCTTCGGATGGGAATGGTTGCGTGAAGCCGAATTGCACAAGACGCACGCCTGCGCCCCCCGTGTAGCCTAAAGCTCAGCGACTCGTTCGGCCATGTCTGCCAGTTCTTTGGCGGCATTGACCTTGGCAGACGCCTTCGCGGCTGCCGCCCGTGCGCGCAGATCGTCGGCATCCTGCAGACGGGCCGTTATCAGCGCGCCCAGCAATTGCGGATAGAGATTGCTCTCCAGCACCATGTCGGCGGCGCCAATCTCCGTCAGGGCCTCGGCATTGGCGGCCTGATGATCATCCATGGCAATCGCCAGCGGAATCAGGATGGACGGCCGACCGACCGCGGCAATCTCCGATACTGTGCCGGCGCCCGACCGTGCGATGACGAGATGCGCCTGTGACAGCTTCTGCGGCATGTCCGAGAAGAACGGCGACAACTCGGCTTCAATCTTCACACGCCGATACATGTTATCGACAAAGGCATACTGTTCCTGACGCACCTGCTGGATGATGCGAAGCCGCGCCTGCAGCGGGGGCGGCACGAAATCAACAATCGCCGTCGGGATCGTTTCACCGATGATCTTGGACCCCTGACTTCCGCCCGTAATCAGGATGGTCAGCATATCGTCCGTGGAGGGATAGGGATCCTCCCGCCGCGCCAGTATGGCCTCACGCACCGGATTGCCCACGGCCAGATGCGCGCTCCAGGAGGGTAGCCTGTCGAGCCGCTCGAACCCGCTGGCCACCAGTTTGGCCTGCCGGGCAAAACGGCGGTTCACTCGCCCGAGCACCGCATTCTGCTCATGGATGATGATCGGCACCTTCATGCGGCGCGCCGCAGCCAGCGCCGGGAAGGCCGGATAGCCACCAAAGCCTGCGATCAGGCTGGGCCGGGTTTCACGGATCAGGGTTTTCGCACGAGATATGCCCGCATTGATCTTGACGGCCGTCGCCGGCAGAGTCCACGGCTTGCGGAGATTGGGGGAAGAGGCCTGAATCTGTTCCAGCCAGTCTGCCGGAAAGTCCTTGGCATATTTTGCGCCGCGCTTGTCAGAGATCAGGCCAACCTTCCAGCCTCTTGCAATCATCTCGTCTGCAAAGGCTCTGGCGGGGAACATGTGCCCCCCTGTGCCACCTGCTGCGATGACGACAAGCTTGTCTCTGTCTTCAGCCATACCGGCCCCTTGTGCGCGTACCTTGTCCGCGCACAAGTGCCAGCGCAAGGCCCAGTGTCAATCCCGTCCCGATCATGGACGAGCCACCATAGGACACAAATGGCAGTGTCATGCCCTTTGGCGGGATAAGGGCCAGATTTACGGCAATGTTTATGGCAGCCTGAAGGCCGAATAGCGTGAAGAGTCCGGCAGCCGCAGCGCGCGCATAGCCATCTTCCACACGTGAACTGGCACGGAAGCCCCGCAGGATCAGCAATACGAAAACCGCCATCAGCATCAGCGCCGCGATCAAGCCAAACTCCTCGACCATGACCGCATAGATGAAATCAGTGTGCGCGTCCGGCAGATGGATCTTCACTTGCCCCTCCCCGGGGCCGACACCGAACAATCCCCCCCGGCCGATGGCTTCGGCGGCACGGTCAATCTGGTACGTATCGGCAGAGTCTGGATTGATGAAGCTGTTCACTCGGTAGCGGACATGCGGCAGCAAGGCATAAAGCGACGCCGACAAGCTGACCCCGCCAACCGCGAACCCTGCCGCCCATCTCCACGGCAGGCCACTGACATAGAAGGTCACGACGAAGGCCGCACTCAGCAACACCGACTGTCCGACATCCGGTTGCAACAATAACAGGCCGAGCGTGACCGCATAGAACAGGAAGGCAATGATCGCCCAAGGTCCGGTCGGATACAGCTCTCGCTGCGCCAGCAACCAACCGCTCAGGACAATCAAGGCAGGCTTCACCATCTCGCTCGGCTGCAGGGAAAACCCGGCAAACCGCAACCAGCGCTGCGCGCCCTTGGCTTCGTGTCCCCAAACGAGAATGAAGAACATCAGGGCAAGGCTGACGATAAAGACCAGCGTTGCAAATCGCCGCGCCCAGGTCCGGTCCAGCATGCTGACCACCACCATGATGGTCGCGCCCAAACCGGCAAAGCAGACCTGACGGAACACAAAGAAGTATTCATCCGCATAGCCAATACGCGCCGCCGCAGTCGGCCCCGCCGCAAGCGACATGAGCAAGCCAATGGCAATCAGGAAAAACGCACCGCCGAAGAGCCCCCAATCGAGCGTCCGCCGCCACTCGGTCAGCCAGGACATGTCCGAGCGTGCGAGCAATGGGGCGGATGCTACGTAGGTCAAGCCAACTCCTTCAACTCCTGCGGCATCATTGACTGGACGATGCTCCGGAACACATCTCCGCGATGTTCAAAGTCGCGGAACTGGTCGAAACTTGCACAGGCAGGTGAAAGAAGAATGACCGGATTTTCGTCTCCGACCACTTTTGCATCACGAAATGCAGCCTGAACTGCATTTTCGAGCGTGCCGCATGTTTGCAGGGCCACCTTTCCCTTCAGCGTTGCGGCGAAGGTTTCTTCAGAGTCCCCGATCAGATAGGCCTTCGTGATGTTCGGGAACAGCGGCGCCAATGGCTGGATGCCCTCAGCCTTCGAAACACCGCCTGCAATCCAGTATGCTTTCTTGTAGGCTTTCAACGCCTGTTCGGCGGCTTCGGCATTGGTCGCCTTGGAGTCATTGACGAATTTCACGCCATCAATCTCGCCAACCATTTCGAGTCGGTGGGCAAGACCCGGGAAGGTGCGAATACCATCCATGATGGTCTGTGGGTCGAGGCCCAGCGCCCGGCAGGCGGCATAGGCTGCCGCGGCATTCTGGTGGTTGTGACGGCCCGGCAGCGCCATGCAGTCGGAGAGGTTGCCAACGAACTGCGCCTGACCGCTATTGCTGTCATAGAGTCGTCCGTCCACGGCGCTGACTCCCCGGCCGAGCGCATAGGTGGATGAAGCCTGGACCACACGGGCCGGGCCATTTGCCGACAGGCCGATGGCGATGGACTGGGTGATCACATCGTCAAAGCCAATGATCGCAACATCTTTCTCGGTCTGGTTCTGGAAGATGCGCATTTTCGCAGCCTGGTACCCGTCCATGCCGCCATGGCGATCCAGGTGATCCGGCGTGATGTTGAGCAGCACGGCGACATCGCAATGCAGGCTCTTCACCAGGTCCAGCTGGTAGGAAGAGAGCTCCAGAACATAGGTTGCGTTGGCGTGCAGTGGGGCAAGGTCCAGCACGCCTGTGCCGATATTGCCTCCGATGCGCGCATCACGGCCCGCATGTTTCAGGATATGCCCGATCAACGCGGTTGTGGTCGACTTCCCGTTCGTGCCGGTGATGGCCACGATCTTCGGACGGCCACGCTCTGGCAGGGCCTGCACAGCGCGGGCGAACAATTCCATGTCGCCGACGACCGGCACATTGGTCATTTCCGCCATCCGCACAATCCGGTGCGGCTGCGGGAATTTGTATGGCACGCCGGGGGAAAGGACGAGCGCGGCAAAGGTCTGCCAGTCGCGCTTGTTGATGTCTGACAGGGTCAGGCCAGCGGCCTCCGCCTTTGCGCGGGTCTCTTCATTGTCATCCCACGCATGAACACGCGCGCCCCCGGCCTTGAGGGCCTTGGCAGCCGAGAGGCCTGTCCGGCCAAGGCCGAACACTGCAACATCTCTTCCAGCATATTCAGTAATCGGAATCATGAGTCTCGGCTTACCTCAGCTTCAGCGTTGCGAGGCCCGCGAGGGCGAACAGGACGGACAGGATCCAGAAGCGCGCCACAACGCGCGTTTCTGGCCAGTTTTTCTTCTGGAAATGGTGGTGCAGCGGCGCCATGAGGAAGATGCGCTTGCCCTCCCCCGTCAGCTTGCGGGTGACCTTGAACCAGCCGACCTGTATCATCACAGACACCGCTTCCATCACGAACAGACCGCCAATGATAACCAGCGCAAATTCGTGCTTGGCCGCCACCGCAACGACACCCAGCATTCCTCCAAGCCCGAGCGATCCGGTGTCACCCATGAAGACCTTGGCCGGATAGGCATTGTACCAGAGGAAGCCCATGCCCGCGCCGATCATGGAGGCGAGCAACACGGTCAGCTCGCCGGTGCCCGGCGTGAACTGGATGCCGAGATAGTCGGCGAAGACGAAGTTACCTGTCAGGTAAGCAATCAGGGCATAGGAGGCAGCCGCGAAACTCATCGGCACAATGGCGAGGCCATCCAGACCGTCGGTGAAGTTCACCGCATTCGCGCTGCCGACAACCACGATCATGCCAAACAGGATGAAGAAGCCGCCAAGCGGGAAGAAATAGTCATTTACGAAGGGCACAGCCACGCCGCCGGAAAAGGCCGGGTCGGCAGGCTCGACGCTTGTTTCGGGTGCCAGGCTGGCAATGGTCTCAGCCAATCCGTTCAGCGGGCCCCATTCGGCATGACCCGCTGGCGTGTGCGCGCCGTGCAGGCCCATGATGAACGCACAGGCAATCGCCGCTATGCCAAAGCCCGCGAGCAGGCGCACGCTCGCCGGAACGCCATCCGCGCTCTGCTTGGAAACCTTGGCAAGATCGTCCAGGAAGCCAAGAACGGCGTAAGACAGCGTCACGAACAGTGTGACCCAGATGTATGGGTTCGTCAGGTTGCCCCAGAGCAAGACGCCGACCACCAGGCCCAGCCAGATCAGGAAACCGCCCATCGTCGGCGTGCCCTGCTTCGACAGCTGCGCTTCCAGCGACAAGTCGCGGATCGGCTGGCCCTTACCCTGCCGGGCACGGAGGAAGTTGATGATTGCGTCTCCGAACAGGACGGTCACAAGGAACGCCGTCACCACGGCCGCGCCGGACCGGAATGTGATGTAGTTCAGAACGTTAAATATACCGCTGTCTGCGGCCAGCCATTCGTATAGCATCACCCAACCTCTGCGGCGCCTTCTGCCCCGCGTTCCATCTTACCCATTGCCGAGTCGCTCCATTGGCGAATTCGGTCAGCTAGTTTCGCCATCCCGGACGCATTCGACCCCTTGATCAAGAGCACATCTCCATCTCGGAGCGCATTTTGCAGAGGATTCCACAGCTCTTCCCAATTGCGAGTCCAGGTCTGCTCCAACTGCGGCGGAAGTGCGTCCGAAAGATGAGTCATTTTGTCGCCTGCCAGGAAAATGGCAGCTGGCCCAGTATCCGCCACCGGATCCGCAAGCGCGGCATGTTCAGCATCCGACGTTTCGCCAATTTCGAGCATTTCGCCGAGCGCAATCAGCCGACGTCCACTGCCCCGACGGGACAGCGCAGCCAATGAGGCCTTCATGCTGGCAGGGTTTGCATTGTAGGCATCATCGATCAGCGTAATGTGTCCACCCTGTGGCAGGGTGAGCTGTTCGGCTGTCCCCCGACCGGGAGGTGGCGTGTAACCCGAAAGTGCTTCGGCGCAGTCCTCGACCGACAGACCGGACTGGCTGGCGGCCAGAACCGCCGCTGCCGCATTCATGGCCCAATGCTCACCAACCGCATTGATCGTGACAAGCACCGGCTTGCCGACAATGTCGAGCTGGATCCGGCTCTCATTGCCGTCTGTCTCATACCCGACGACACGCGCCGTCGCATTGGCGCTCCGGCCAAAACTCTCGAGATTTCCGGTCGGGCAGAAGCGCCGCGCGCGTCCGGCAAGATAGTCAAAGAATTCGTCATCGGCTGGCAGGATAAATGTCCCACCGGCCTCCATGCCGGTAAAGATATCTGCCTTCTCATGCGCGACTGCACTGAGAGAGCCGAGCCCTTCAAGATGCGCCCCCGCAATACAGGTCACGATGCCGGTATGCGGACGAACCATCTGGCTGCGCGGCGCGATCTCGCCAGGAGTCGACATGCCAATCTCGAAAACGGCGCGCGTGGTGTCTTCCGGCATCCGCGCCAGAGTCAGCGGCACACCCCAATGATTGTTGAAACTCTTCACATTCCAGTGCGCCGGGCCGAAGGCGCGATAGATCTGTGCCAGCATTTCCTTGACGCTCGTCTTGCCGGCTGAACCGGTCACGGCCGTGCGATGCGCGCCACAGCGGACCCGCGCGGCCACACCCATCTGCTCCAGCGCTTCCTGCACATCATCCACAACGAGCTTAGGTCCCTGCCCGACCTGACGCGACACGAGTGCGCCCGCCGCGCCCGCAGCAAAGGCCGCCTCGACGAAATCATGCCCATCGCGCTGGTCCGTCAGCGCCACGAACAGGTCGCCCGGCTTCAGGCTGCGTGTGTCGATCGACACTGAACCCGTCACAGAGAACGGATCCGTCGCCCTGCCACCCGTAATGAGCGCGATATCGGAAGAGATCCAGAGCGGCGCGTTCATCCGGCGCCGCCTTTCAGCGCATCCAGCGCCGTGTCCTGATCTGAGAACGGGATGATATCCGCGCCAATGATCTGGCCGGTCTCGTGGCCCTTGCCAGCGATCACCAGCGTGTCGCCTTTTTTCAGTTCGGCGATGATCGTCCGGATCGCCTCTCCGCGATCACCAATCTCGCGCGCATTCGGCGCCATTTCGAGAATGGCATGCCGGATCATGTCCGGGTCTTCAGAGCGCGGGTTGTCGTCGGTGACGATCACATCGTCGGCCTGACGCGTTGCGATCTCGCCCATCAGCGGGCGCTTCTTGGCATCGCGGTCACCGCCGCACCCAAAGATGACTTTCAGTCGGCCAGCTGTATGCGGACGAACGGCGCGGAGCAACACGTCAAGCCCGTCCGGCGTGTGGGCATAATCGACAAACACGCCCGCGCCTGCCTCGGTCTTGCCGACCAGTTCGAGACGCCCCTTAACGGGCTTCAGCTTGGACAGGCCGTCCATCACCGCGTCGACGTCCATGCCAAGCGACAAGCAGATCGCCGCCGCCGCCAGCGCATTCAACGCCTGGAACTCGCCGATCAGCGGCAGCTCGAAAGGCTTCAATTCGCCATCGCGCCAGAACAGGTTGAGCACCTGCCCGGTCGCGCGCGGCATGATTTCGTCGATCCAGAGATCCTCGCCGCGCCAGCCGAAGGACACGACCTGCAGGCCATGATCGGTTGCGGCCTTCTCGAAGACCTCACGATGGTCGCTGTCGGCGTTCACGATGGCTGGCATGCCCTGTCCGCCAAAGTCGCGGAACAGGCGCAGTTTGGCGTCGAGGTATTCTTCCATCGTGGCGTGATAGTCGAGATGGTCCTGGGTAAAGTTCAGGAAAGCAACAGCCGACAAATCCACACCATCAAGGCGATGTTGCTCAAGGCCGTGGCTGGACGCCTCCATCGCACAATGGGTGACCCCTTGCCCGGCCAGTTCGTGGAGGGTCTCGTGAATGGTAACCGGATCAGGTGTCGTATGGCCGACATCAATCTTGCCCTTCGGGCCAATGGCACCAAGCGTGCCCATCGAGGCAGCCGACAGGTTTGCATTCGCCCAGATCTGGCGACAGAAATCCACCGTCGAGGATTTGCCATTCGTACCTGTCACGGCAGCGATCGTTTTCGGCTGCGCGACATGGAAGCGCTTCGCGGCGAGGGCCAGCGCGCGGCGCGGCTCATCCGCGATCACATGCGCTGCGCCATCCACGGCAACGCCGCCTTCGGACAGGATCGCCGCAGCGCCTTTTTCGATTGCCTGCGGAATATAGTCCCGACCATCCGATACGGTGCCTTTCAGCGCCGCGAACAGATAGCCCGGCGCTACCCGACGGCTGTCAGCCGTCATGCCTTTGATTTCGATGTCTCCCTGCTCGACGAGCGGGAACAGGTCTTTCAGTTTGGTCACAAGGAACTCCTCTTCTCCTGGCCGGAGCGGAGGGCTGCGCCCGCCGGGCGAATATCCTCGAACCGTGGCGCAAGACCCAGAAGCGGCGCGACACGTTCTATCATTCGTCCCGCCGCCGGAGCCGCATTGTAGGCCGCCGTGGCGCCGGCCCCTGATCCGGCCTTCGGATCATCGAGGGTCACGATCAGGGCATATTGGGGGCGATCATAGGGAAAGACAGCCGCAAAGCTCGTGACATTGTGGTCATCATCATAGCCGCCAGGGATCGGCTTCTCCGCCGTGCCGGTTTTTCCCGCAACGCGATACCCGGCAACTTCGGCATTCTTGCCGGTGCCGGCGACGACCGCTTCGCGCATCATCACGTTCACCATTTCTGCCGTCAGAGCAGACATCACTCTTACAGGCGCAGGGCGATCCCGATTGTTCATGATCAGGGTCGGCTGAACCCGCTCACCCCCATTCGCAAAGGTCGAAAAGGCAGCCAGGAAAGACATGGGCGATACAGCAATGCCATGCCCATAGGACACGGTAGCAGAATAGAGATCGTCAAACCGCTCGGGCAGGATTGGCGCCGAGCTGCCCGCCAGTTCGATCTTCACCCGCTCCATCAGACCGGCGCGGGTCAGGAAATCCTGCTGGCGCCGCGGCCCCAGCTTCTCGTTGATCCGGACCGTGCCGATATTGGAGCTCTGGGAAATGATGTGTGTGATGTCGGCATCGCCATGGAATGGGTGGTCATCCTCAATCCGGAAACCGCGAATTTCCAGCGGGCGGCGCACATCAAACAATTCGGTCGGGTGCACTACGCCGGCTTCGAGCGCCGCGGCGACCGTGAAGGGCTTGAAGATGGATCCGAGTTCGTAGACCGCCCCGGTCGCACGATTGAGGCGGGACGGATCCGACATCGGAATATCGACTGACCGGTTCGGGTCAAATGGCGGCCAGCTGGCCATGGCGCGCACTTCGCCGGTTTGCGCATCCAGCAGGATCGCGGCGCCGCCTTCAGCTTCATGCTCGGCAGCGGCGATTGACAGCTCAGCCTCGACCGCTGCCTGCACGCCATTATCGATAGTCAGGCGGACCGGCTCTCCACCGGCGGCCAGACGTTCATTCTGGCTATACTCAATGCCGCCTGCGCCGAGGCCATCCACATTCGTGTAGCCCAGCAAATGTCCGGCCAAGGTGCCGCGTGGATAGGCCCGGCGGCTCTCTTCCTCGAAACGCAACCCTTCAAGGCCCAGGTCAAACACGGCCTTGCGCTGGCGCGGGGTCAGGCCGCGCTCTACCCAGACAAACTCACGGGTCTGATCTGACAGGCGCCGGGTCATCTCCGCCACGTCGAGATCCGGCAGGACCGTCGCGAGCGCTTCGGACACTTCGCCGCCATCCCAGATCAGTTTCGGATTGGCGACAAGCGAGTAGGCGGAGACGGATGTGGCGAGCAGTTCGCCATTGCGATCAACAATATCGGCCCGCACGATACGCTCGGCCTTCTGACCTGCCGCATGCGCAGGTGCCGCCCCGCCCGCAAGGGACAGGTAGCCGGCCTTGCCAGCCAGAACGACAAACAGCGCACTGACCGCGAGGCCAGCAAGCCGTGTCCGGTTCCGGGAGGCTTCGCTCACTCGTGCACCTCCCCGTTCTCGGTGGATGCAGGCGCCGGGACGCTCAGGCTGTTGGGCTTGCCAACCAGTGCATCCAGATCCCCCTCGGAAGCCATCTGCTCCGGCTTGGGCGGTGCCATACCCAGTTCGGTGCGGGCATATTCCTCAATCCATTCGCGGCGGCTCATGTGCGACAGCTCGGTTTCCAGCAGCGCCTTTTCCTGGCGCGCCTCCTCGATCTGCGCCTCAACCGCCATCAGCTCAGCCGCGGTGTCCTTGGCGCCATATTTGGCACGATAGAGGCTGACAATCAGCAGGCCGACAACGACCAATCCAAACAGAAATGCGCGGCGGCTCATAGGGCATCCTCCAGGTCTGACAGGGGCGGCAGATTCATGCCGTCGCTGGCCTCTTCTTCGATGGCGGGTGCGCTGGTACGGATTGCGGCCCGCAACTTGGCGGAGCGTGCGCGCGGATTGCCTTCAACTTCGTTATCAGACGGCAGAACCGCCTTGGAAACAGCCAGCTCGAACGTGGAGTCGGGGCCTTTCTGCGCAACCGGCAAATGACGCGATCCGCCGCCCATCTTGCCGGCACGGTTCTTCAACCACTGTTTCACCATACGGTCTTCCAGCGAGTGGAAGGCCACGATCACGAGACGGCCGCCCGGACGCAGCAGGCGTTCGGCAGCGTGCAGCGCACGGGCCAACTCTCCCAGCTC
>NZ_DGNK01000042.1:1262-12314 GCF_002388935.1 Hyphomonas sp. UBA4494 | reverse complement strand
AGCGTCGCCGGGTGAATACGCGCGCCCTTGCGCCCGCCCACGGCCTTTTCAACCGCATCGGCCAGTTCGGTGGTTGTCTCGAACGGCGTGTCATCACGGTGCAGCACAATCGCCCGGGCAATCCGGCGTGCCTGGCGCTCTTCGCCAAGACGGAAGATGATGTTCGCGAGGTCGCGCTCACTCATCATATTGACCACATCCGCCGCCGTTGGGCCTGTATCGCCCATGCGCATGTCCAGTGGACCATGCTTCATGAAGGAAAAACCGCGCGCAGCCTGGTCAATCTGGAAACTGGAAACACCGATGTCGAGCACAACGCCGTCAACATGTTCATATCCCGCCGCGCGGACGATGTCGTCTATTTCGCCGAAGCGACCGAGCAAGGGTACGAGGCGTTCCGTCTTTTCCGCCATCTTCCGGGCGCGCTCAATGGCATCCACATCGCGATCAATGCCAATCAGGGTGCATTTGGAAGACCCAAGAATGGCGCGGCTATAACCGCCGCCGCCAAACGTGCCGTCAACAATGATCTCCCCATCCCTGGGGGCGAGCCATTCCAGCACTTCATCCAGCATGACCGGTTTGTGGCCAGGGTCGGGAGCGAGGGGCGCGTCCTGTGTCATCAGCTGTCGCCCCCATCCACGAGCTTCAGGGCGGCATTCCCCGAGGCCTGCTGGTGCAGCACTTCGGAATAGGCATGCCCGAGCGCTTCCAGTGTGTCTTCTTTCGCAGCCTCGGCGGCCATGGCGTCGAAATGTTCAGCATGGCGATCCGGGTTCCATATCTGGAAACTGTCCATATTGCCCGCGAATTTGACGCGATCGGTCAGGTTTGCCGCCTTCATCAACTCGTCAGACAGTTTGATGCGGCCGGTATCGTCCATCTTCAGGTCGGCAGAGCCTGCGATGATGCGTGTGACCAGGGCCTTGCGGGCGGGGGAGTGCGGGGCGAGCCGGGTCAGCGTCGCCCGATACATCGCCATCAGGGCCTCACCGCCGCCTTCCAGACAACCGGATCCGTCGAGCGCCGACCAGAGGAAAATCCGGTTTCCACCGCCCAGCGCAGCGCGAAAGGAAGCGGGTATGGAAACCCGACCCTTTGCATCAATAGCGCTTTCATAGGTGGAAACGAACACCCGCCAACCCTGACTTTGTCTGCCTAAACCCCGCATGGGTAAACCATGTCTTAACGTGGAGTATCATGGGACTGTATGGGTCTCAATGGGCACTGTGGATGAATCGAAATATCCACATCCGTAAACCACCGGAACATAGAAGAAATATTACAGGAACATACCGGAACGGTCGAATGGGCCGAAATGGGCGGCCGGTAATTTTCCTTTCTGAATCAGGCCGCTGCCCTCCCCTGCTGTGACGAGAAAGGCACGGGGGACGGAACATGTCTTTTTCTGCTGATTTCCACAGCTCGTTTCGGCAGTGCCCAGTATCTGTTCGTTTCGGCCCCGTATCACTTCGCGAATGCTTCGAATCGCAAAAAAAGCCCCGAAGCAATGCTTCGGGGCCTTTCCATGGGTCTTGGAACATTCGCCGCGCAACTAGCCGGCCGAGACCGCCTCAGCAGCCAGCACGCGGGCGACAGCATTGACCACAGCGCCGATGCGGATGCCCGCCTGGATCTGCTCGGTCGACAAGCCGTGCTTGCGCAATTCGGCNNCGAGACACATGCCGCAGCCATTCACGGCGGACACACCAAGGGAATAAAGCTCGAAGTCCGCTTTCTCAATTCCCGGCGCACCGATCACGTTCATGCGCAGCTTGGCTGGCAAGGTCTGGTACGTCGAATTGCTGATCAGGTGGATCGACCGGTAATAGACATTGTTCATGCCCATGATCGCGCTGGCAGCTTTCGCAGCCTTGATCGCTTCGGGGCTCAGCTTTCCGTCCGCTTCCGCTTCCAGCGCCGTCAGCGTCTGGGGTTCACCCACAGCATGGGCACAGGCGAGGAAACAGCCATATTTCTGTTGGTCGCTCAACAGGGTCTCGTTCATCAGCGAGCCGAGATTGAGCTTCAGATCCTTCGCATAGTCAGGCAGCGAAGATTTCAGGGACTCGATAGACATGAATCCTCATCCTTCCGGAATTCGTTGTTTTGATGGGGTGGGGAGCGAATGGGTCCGACAAGCCTTGCAGGCTAGAGGGGTGGGAGCGCCAACGTCCGGAACTGGGTGGACGGAAGGCCTGCCGGACCTTTCGCGACGCTGAAGGGAAGATGCCTCATGGGTGGGGGAGGGAGTGAGACATCTTCCCGGAAGTTTCAGCGTTGCGCTCTATCTATGCGCAACCTAGGCAGCTGGTTCCAAAATATCTCCGCCAACCGGACGATTACATGGGCACAGCTCATCGGTCTGCAGGGCATCCAGCACGCGGAGCGTGTCTGCAGGGCTGCGGCCGACGTTCAGATTCGTCACATAAACGTGCTGAATCACGTTGTGCGGGTCGACAACATATGTCGCGCGATAGGCAACGCCTTCAGACGGCTCACGCACGCCAAGACCATCAACCAGCTCACCGCGGGTGTCCGCAAACTGCCAGATCGGCAGCTCTGCGAGGTCTGCGTGGTCGCGGCGCCATGCCAGCTTCACGAATTCGTTGTCGGTGGACCCGCCAAGCACAACCGCGTCGCGATCTTCGAAGTCGCCGGACAGGCGGGCGAATTCAGCGATTTCAGTTGGGCAAACGAAGGTGAAGTCTTTCGGGTAGAAGAAGATGACTTTCCATTTACCCTCAAAGGAATCCTGCGTGATGGGCTCGAATGCGCTTTCGCCATTCTGCTCATGCTGCATGAATTTCGGCTTTACGCCCGTGACTGTGAACTCGGGAAGCTTTTCGCCAATGCCAAGCATAGTGGATCTCCTGGGATAAGATGTTGAGGCTGCCGGAACGGTGGGCCCGGTGGCCGTGCTTTCTCGCAGTTGCGGCAAAAAGGAAAATTGATAATTCCCATTGCCGGTATAGATTGTCTCTATGATTATACCGACCCTTCGCCAACTGCAGTATCTAGTGGCTCTTGGAGAGACCGGCTCGTTCTCTCGGGCCGCCGAGGCGTGCTATGTGACGCAGCCCACCTTGTCAGCCGGGATCAAGGAGTTGGAGGATTTGCTGGGCGTCAAACTGGCCGAACGCGAACCGCGCGGCGCCAAGCTGACTCATGCCGGAGAGCTGGCGGTATCGCGCGCCAATGCGCTGATCAATGATGCCCATTCCCTGGTCCAGTCGGTTCAGAGCGCCGGCGCTCTGCTCACGGGCCCCTTTCATCTCGGCGCGATCCCGACCATCGCCCCCTTCGTCCTGCCAGCGGCAGTCCGCGCCCTCAGCGAGCAATATCCCCAGCTCAAGCTCTACCTGCACGAAGAGAAGACACCGCGCCTGATCGACCAGTTGCGCACGCGCACTCTGGACGCCGCCCTGATTGCCCTGCCCTGGGACGTTCCGGGCATCGAGATGCTGCCGCTATTCGATGATGAATTCCTGTTTGCCGCGCCCGCTTCACACCCGCTGGCCAAGAAGAACGGCCTCTCGCCAGAAGACCTGGCGGGCGAGAACCTCCTCCTGCTCGAAGACGGGCACTGCTTGCGCGATCATGCACTCTCCATCTGTCGCATGAAGACCGGCAACGGCACTGATCAGGTGGCCGCTACTTCACTCGGAACATTGGTCAACATGATTGCCGGGGGCCTTGGCGTCTCGCTCCTGCCCAAACTCGCCACAGATAACGGCCTGAACATCGGACCGGACGTCGCCGTACGCGAATTCGTCAGTCCCGTGGTCGGCCGCCAGATCGGTATCGCCTGGCGCACCGGCAGCCCACGCGAGGCCGATGCCCGCAAGATCGGTGAAATCGTCAAGGCCGCCACCCGGCACTAGACCCCTTCCCCTCTGATAATCGGGATTTCATCTTGACGGTTCCCGTGGCCAAGCCTAATTATATAACGCGTTATATAACTGATTATGGAATCCCGTGATGAGCCAGGATATTCTCGCACAAGTCGCCTATCTCGGCCTGGCCAGTCGGCTGAAGCGTCTTGCCGACCGGCTGCAGGCAGAAGCGGTCAGCGTGTTCGACAATCGCGCCTATCCGATCCAGACGACGCACTTTCCCTTGATCGCCGCGCTCGAGGCCAACGGCCCGCTCAGTGTGAGAGCCGCCGTCGAGGCCACCGGCGTTAGCCAGCCCGCCATCACGCGCATCCACAATGCGCTCCAGAAGATGGGCCTGACCGACACGCGCCCGATCGAGGGCGACAATCGCCAGAAGGAAATCTTCCTCACGCCAGCCGGGGAAGCGCTGGTGTCCGAAATGCGCGCCAGCTTCTGGCCCGCCGTTCAGGAGGCCGCCGAGCAACTCTGTCTCTACCCAGATCATGACTTGCTGGCGGAAATCAGCCTCGTGGAATCGCGTCTCGCCGAGCAGCCCCTGTCGGCGCGGATCGAGACCCTGGCCAACCCTGCGGGCCTGAAGATCATGGAATTCTCAGACGAACTCGCCCCGCATTTCGACCACATCTCACGCGAATGGGTCGAGGAAATGTTCCGCCTTGAGCCGGAAGACATCGCCATGATCGAAAACCCACGTGCCAAGGTGATCGACAAGGGCGGCACCATCCTGTTCGTCGAAGATCCGGAACTCGGCATCATTGGCACCTGCGCGCTGATGCCGATGGCGGATGGCAGCGTGGAACTGACCAAGATGGGCGTTCTGGCCTCCGCGCGCGGCCGCAGGGCCGGAGACTTCCTGATGCGGCAGATTCTGAAGCGCGCCCGCCAGATGGAAATCCAGGATCTCTTCCTGCTGACCAATTCAAAATGCGCGTCGGCCATCCGGCTCTACGAGAAATACGGCTTCCGGCATGATGACGACATCATGCGCCGCTATGGCCACCGCTATGAGCGCTGCAACGTCACCATGTCCTATGCGATGCCTGCCCGCTCATAAAAAAGCCCCACCGGTGGGGCGGGGCTTTGTCGCCGATCTGTGCCGGCATCTCCCTTTGGCCTTGGCCTAGCTCGCTTCGCGCTCCTGGCGCACATCGAGATCATATTCGCGGACCTTGCGATAGAGCGTCGAGCGGCCAATGCCGAGACGACGCGACACTTCACTCATATGGCCTTCATAGAAGTCGATGGCATACTGAAGGATATCGCGCTCGATATCGCTCAGCGTGCGCAGCTCGCCCGCCTCGTCCTGAATGGCTACCGGGCCGTTCTCGCCGGACTGAACGGGCTCGGCGATATCGGGGGCCTTGTTGAAGGGCGATGAAGGCAGGTTGCTCACATCCGGCATCTGTCCGGAAATCTGCGGGAAATCCTGCGGGCGCAACTGGTCGCCATCGCACAGAACCACGGCGCGGAAGACAGCATTCTCCAGCTGGCGGACATTGCCCGGCCAGTCAAAGGCGTACAGCATCTTCATCGTCTCGTCGGCCACACCGGTCACTTTCGCGCCTTCGCTGGCATTGAAGCGATTCACGAAATGGTCCACCAGCGCCGGAATATCATCACGGCGCTCGCGCAGCGACGGCATGTCAACCGGATAGACATTGAGGCGATAGAACAGGTCTTCGCGGAATGTGCCTTCGGCAACCTGTTGCGACAGGTCGCGGTTGGTTGCGGAAATGATCCGTACATCCACCTTGGTCGGGCGGCGCGAGCCAACGGCATCCACCTCCCCTTCCTGCAGGGCACGGAGCAGCTTCACTTGTGCATCCAGCGGCAACTCACCCACCTCATCGAGGAAAAGCGTGCCGCCATCGGCCTCGACAAACTTGCCGAGCGCTTTTGAGATGGCACCGGTAAAGGCGCCCTTTTCATGACCGAACAGGATCGACTCGACCAGGTTTTCCGGGATCGCACCACAGTTCACGGTGACGAATGGTTTCCCGGCACGGTCAGATGCGCCCTGAATGCAGCGGGCAACAACTTCCTTACCCACACCACTTTCGCCCAGGATCAGGACGGGAATATCAGAACTCGCGGCGCGTTCGGCCAGACGCACGACCTGGCGCATCGGCGGCGCGGTCGCGATCATGTCGTCAAAGCTCATGCCGCCTTCGGATTTGCGCGAGAGGCGCTTCACTTCCCCTGACAGGGATTGCAATTTCAGGGCGTTGCGGATCGAAACGACGACGCGCTCCGGATTGGCGGGCTTCACGATGAAGTCCACCGCGCCGCGGCGCATGGCCTGAACGATCGTGTCAATGCCGCTGGTCGCCGTCAGCATGATGACCGGCAGGTCAGCGCGCTTGGCCGACAGGCGTTCCAGCGTGTCCATGCCCGACAGGCCCGGCATGGTCAGGTCCAGCAGGACCACGTCGATGCCATCCTTCGGGTCAGAGGCAAGCGCAAGTCCCGCCTCGCCATCCGGCGCCGTGCGACAGGCAAATCCAGCCTTCTCGACCGCAGCCTGAAGCAGGCGGCGCTGGGTCGGATCGTCATCAATTACAAGCACCGTCTTGGCCATTGCGATTACTACCTTCTCTACAAGGAACCGACGGATCGCCCGTTCCCGAAACCAGATGTTTGATACAAAGCGGAACACATCCGTCCCGTATCGTTACGCCCCGTTCTGACACAGCGAGGTGGAAGTCTGGTTGAATCGAAAGGTGAAATTTGACGCAAATCTGAAGTGTGCGTTGCGCGCGCACGCTCTTGCGGGTGCGGCCTCACCTTCAAGCTGGCCGCCATGGCCATGCGGCACGGAGACATTCGCGAAAATCGTGGCGCTCATCCACACGGTTTATTTCAAATTGTTACAAAATGAAAAACCTGAAAGTTTCCCTCAGACCCGGTGGTTTTCTCGTGCCGATTGTATCCCCCGCCCCACTTCACATCCGCGCCCCTGTAGCGCGTACAACACGATGCGGAAGGCGGGCCAACCCCGATCGGATACGTCTTGCGCTCTTTGGCCCCCAGTCGTGAGCGCCAATACCCGCAAGCGTGACGGATCAACGAATCATAAAATCGGAGCCCGCTCGGACATGAGCGATTCCGGTCTCGATCCGGGCATCGACAAGGGGGGGAAAACTTCCTAGAGACCGTCCCTTGTTCGGGCCCACAAGCTCGAACCGGATTATAGTAGCTGCGCGGGTTTGGGGACGCAGATATGCAGGAAAAGAGACAGTCTATTTCTAGCGCACAAGACACGAAAGAGGACACAAGCGCAGATCCATTGCGCGACGCACTCAGGAAATCCTTTGAGGAGAGTCTGAAAGCGCCACCCTCTGCGAGACTTGAAGGGCTGATGGCACAGCTGCGCTCAAAGGAACGCAGCCAGGATTCAGACACCAAAGATTAGGCGCGGACGCCGCGTTCAGTGACGGAACGCAGGCTGGCGGATCAGTTCGGCCAGAATATAGCCGGCCATCGCACGATCAAACTCAACCCCGACCGCCGGGCCAACGCGCCAGCGCACCGTGCAATCGACCTGGAAATGCGGCTCCGACGGGGTCCGGCGCAGCAGCAAGTGGAAACGGTTTGGCAGATCGGCCCAATCGCCGACTTTCAGACAGGCCCCGTGGACCGATAAATCCTGCACGAGAATGCTGCGCGCCTCGCTATAATCCATCAGGACAACTCGCCCGGACGTTTGCAGGCGAACGCGCGTGCTGCGCCGCAATTCGGCGGGGGCGGAATCGGCCTGGGTCGGAACGGAAACGAGTTGGGTCATGCCCCTACTATGCCCCAGCACCCAATTGGTTCATTTTTTCCTACCCTGACGAGAGTCCGGGCAATCTGGCCGCCTCGGCCGACGCGCCGCCACGATCAGACAAGGTCCAGCGCGCGCAGCACGGCGCCCTGATCATAATAGGGGCGCTCGCAGATAATCCGGTCACTGCCCGGCGCGAATTCAAACGTTGCCGCCATGCGCACCTTGAAACGGCGCCCGGTGGGCTCAATCGTGGTCTTGCCGACCTGTAGCGGGCCGGTATGCGTGCCCGTCAGCCAGAACTCGACCAGAAGTTTGTCGGTCGCCTCATCGACGGCTATCGAGATGATTTCATTGTCCTGATCCGGAAAGGGCGTGCGCGACAGTTCGAAATAGCGCCGCACCGCGGCCTCCCCGTCGAACACCTGCCCGCCGCCATGCATCTCATACCGGGGATGCGCGAATGTCGCCATCACCGCATCCCAATCATGCGTCACCTCCAACGCCATATGGTTACGGACATTCGCGATACGGGCTTCGGTCAGATTGGTCATTGTCTTCCCCATTCATTTTCTTTGACCTTCACCCTCGATCCAAGGTTGCGCAAGCATTAACGAAAGGTAAAGTTCAACTTGGGTGAGGAGGACGGTGTACATATGTCTCTCGGAGTTGAATTTGGGTTTCGGCGACCGCAATGGATGGGATTTAAGTCCCTGGACGCGTCGGATGGCATCCGAACAGGGGCCGTGGTCTCGATGACGGCGATATGCCTGCTTCTTTGGCCGCTATCAGACGCCGACCGACAACAAACACCGAATTATGCCCTGCTGGCCGCCCTATGGGTGGGAGCTGTGGCGGCGGGACTTTTCCGGAGTCACCAGATATGGGCCCGTCTACATTCCGCGCTCGCCGTGAACCCCTCAAGGCGTACGCGCAGTGATGAAAAAATTATCGCCCAAGGCTTGAAAGAGCTGTTCGTCTATCTGCTGCTCTCACTTTTGGCCCTGTCCGTGCTGGCCTTCGTATCTGGCAGCCCCCTGATTTCGGAACTTGAGCATATACGATTGCGAGGCTCGGACGCGGAACGCAGTCTTCTACATATCGCAATTTATTGCGCCTTTTTCGCGGGGGCTTTCCTTCCAATTTTGACAGCCATCGCACGCATGGCTGCAGCAGAAGCCAAGCAAAGCAAGTCGCCTTTGTTCAGGACAGATGTCGTGTCTCGCAACTCGTTGATCACGAGCTTCATAGCCATTGGCGGCATTCTCCTTTTGGCGTGGGCCGCTGGCGCCGGGTTCTTCTCGATTGATCAGGATCTGGGTGTCATCATCTACCTTGTAGTCATCATCGCATTCCTGGTTTTCATAATCGCGCCACATCTCACGCGTCATCTGAATCAAAACGAAGAAAATCGCACAGCACGGGCGAGCACCGCAGCGGGCGGCATCGCCAGTTTTGCTCCGGAAGTATGGGTCAGCCGACTGGATTCGATCCTTGTCCGGCTTATAGCCCCCTTGTCCGGCGCAACCCAGCATGGAGCACCCGTGCCTCACCTATTGGTAGTCGGTCTGATTCTTCCACTATCCGCCATCGGCTTCGTTTTGAGCAGCCCCTTTGGTCTCATCCCCATATTCCTTGCAATGTTGATCGTTATAGCGCTCGGCAGGAGATGGGCATGGGTGGAAGCAGACAGGGAAACAGCTTCACGCCTTCAATCGACAGACTTCCGAAAATCGCAGGATATTCATATTGGCTTTGACAACGACCTCAAGGATGAAGCCCTATTGGGCTATGTTTCCTTCTTTGTTTTGGTCCCCTTGGCGCTGTTCCAGATAGAACAGTTCAGCTTTGCTTTCGATACGGAGCAATCTCTTGCAAGCATGCCCCCCACACAGCAATTCTACGCGTGGATCAGCTTCTTTGGCGCAGAACTGGCGAAGGCCGTACCTTTTGTCGATTGGTGGGAAATTTATCAGGTCGAAGTAAACACCCCCATTTCAGTATCCGACAATGTCGGCAACCCCACACTCGCCAAGCACCTGACCTTCGCCGCACGCGCTCTGGTCGACCTCGTGATCATGGCGGCTCTATTTCAGGCATTTGGCATATGGCAACGCAGCCGCGCCCAACAGCGCCTGTACGATGCGGGCCACATCAACGCTTTTGATCCCTTCACGGAACAGGAATTCTTTGAACGTGGCATACGATACGACCACAACGAAAAGAAATACATTCCCAAGCCCAGCTTCAGAAAGCGCGTTGAGAAGCATCGAGAAGCCAGAGAAGAGCTGAAGCTTCCCGCATTTCCTTACAGTCCACGCCGACTTAGCGAGCTGCTGAACTCTCCAGACCCTGATCTGAAGGCAGGTGCCGAATGGATGGTAAGTGAGTATCGGGTACTTGCCGGGCCACCTGCCGAACAACTTTCACAGCTGGAAGAACAATGGCGGCAGCCTTGCGACTTCCGAGAGCTGTACACTCAATATCGGGCAACCAGCCACCCGCAAAGGCGGGCTGCTGCCAAAAACACGATAAGAAACGAAAAACTGAAATTCGAGCGACTGTTAGACGACCTGATTGAGGCCGGAGCGAACAATAACAAATGGTTCGCTCTGAACCAAGCAAACACCCTACTGAAGCTTCTTGAGCATATCAGCAACTTGCCTGAATTCGTCTACGCGCACTCCCTGGCGATCGACTATCTCAGCGAACGGCGCGGTCAATTCATTCTGCTTGCTCTTGCCTCCCACACACTCACTGACACTGCCGACTCCGTAGCGCCTGCTTGGCGCCGTCAGATCGAGGGAAAATTCAATCGCGTTCCGAACGTCGTTCTAGGCCGCAGTGAGATGCGTCAGATTGTTTATGACGCGATGGAGCGGTACGCAGACCTCTGTTTCGCGTGGCGGGAAATTTCGAGAATCGAAGAAACCATGAGCTTTTTAGAACTTATGGCCCAGACAGATGCCGCCGCCCCCGCGCGCTTGAAGGCCGGAACTATCGCCAACCAGTTGCGCAACCGGCTTACAGACCTTCTATCCACCACCACACTGAACACAACAAGAACACCCTAGACACCTCCCTGCCCGCGCCCCATATCGGGGGCATGGCTCCTCCTCCTCCTTCCAAGGGCGTTTCTGAAGCGCCCAGCGTGTTCTCGCTTGATGGCTTCGCGCGCGATGCCGCCGGCGCCCTGCCGTCCGACAACTGGACGCCCCACCGGCCTGACCGCGACTGGGTCAAGCTGGAGGGCGGCAAGCGGTTCAAGGTCCATTCCGAATATGAGCCTGCGGGCGACCAGCGCACCGCGATCCCCGAACTCGTCGAAGGCATCGGCGCGGGCGAGCGCGACCAGGTCCTGCTCGGCGCGACCGGCACCGGCAAGACCTT
>NZ_DGNK01000042.1:0-1171 GCF_002388935.1 Hyphomonas sp. UBA4494 | reverse complement strand
TCCTATTACGATTACTACCAGCCCGAAGCCTACGTGCCGCGCGCCGATCTCTATATCGAGAAGGAATCCTCCATCAACGAGGCCATTGACCGGATGCGCCACTCGGCCACCCGCGCCATCCTCGAGCGCGACGACGTGATCATCGTCGCCTCCGTCTCGTGCATCTACGGCATCGGCTCGGTCGAGACCTACACGTCGATGACGTTCAAGCTCGAAGAGGGCCAGCGCATCGACCCGCGCCGCGTCGCCGAACAGCTCGTCGCCAACCAGTATACCCGCAATGACATGGCCTTCACCCGCGGCACGTTCCGTGTGAAGGGCGACGTGGTCGACATCTTCCCGGCCCACTTCGAAGACCGCGCCTGGAAGCTCTCCTTCTTCGGCGACGAGCTGGAGAGCATCACCGAGTTCGACCCGCTCACCGGCCGCACCATGCAGAAGCTGCCCGCCATCAAGATCTATGCGAACAGCCACTATGTGACGCCCCGCCCGACGCTCAACCAGGCCATCGACAAGATCAAGGCGGAGCTGAAGACCACGATTGCCCATTTCGAGGCCAACGGAAAACTGCTCGAGGCCCAGCGCATCCAGCAGCGCACCCAGTACGATCTCGAAATGCTCGCCGCCACCGGCTCCTGCAACGGCATCGAGAACTATTCCCGCTACCTCACCGGCCGCAAGCCCGGCGACCCGCCGCCGACCATGTTCGAATACCTGCCCGACAATGCCCTCGTCTTCACCGATGAGAGCCACCAGACCGTGCCCCAGATCGGCGCCATGTACAAAGGCGACTTCAGCCGCAAGACCACGCTGGCCGAATACGGCTTCCGCCTCCCCTCCTGCATGGACAACCGCCCCCTCAAATTCGAGGAATGGGACGCAATGCGCCCGCAAACCGTCCACGTCTCGGCCACGCCCGGCAAGTGGGAGCTGGACCGCACCGGCGGTGTGTTCACCGAACAGGTCATCCGCCCCACCGGCCTGATCGACCCGCCGGTCGAGGTCCGCCCCGTCTCGAAGGATGGCGCCAACCAGG
The DNA here is from genome assembly GCF_002388935.1 of Hyphomonas sp. UBA4494. Classification (NCBI taxonomy): domain Bacteria; kingdom Pseudomonadati; phylum Pseudomonadota; class Alphaproteobacteria; order Hyphomonadales; family Hyphomonadaceae; genus Hyphomonas; species Hyphomonas sp. UBA4494. The sequence continues at coordinate 135 of NZ_DGNK01000042.1, read as the reverse complement.
TCGATGATGTCATGGCCGAGGTCAAGGACGTGGCCGCCAAGGGCTATCGCAGCCTGATCACGACGCTGACCAAGAAGATGGCGGAAGACCTGACCGACTTCCTCAACGAAAACGGCGTGCGCGTGCGCTACATGC
>NZ_DGNK01000036.1:19439-20080 GCF_002388935.1 Hyphomonas sp. UBA4494 | reverse complement strand
AGCGGGGTGTCCGGGCACCTAATCAGGACGGCAAAGGGGAGGCAGCTTAACCAGCTACCCCCAGCCGGAGGGGGATTGCTATGATGGGGCATCGCCAGAGGCTTAAGACCGGTGCCGAAGAGGATGCGGTGACGCGATGGCGGCGCGTGTTGNNGTGCTACATGCGCAAACCTGGTGTCACCCACGGCATCAAGAAGCAGATGAGTCGCAGGGATAGGCGTGATGCCAAGCTCCGCCTGCACGAGATTGGCCTACAGTAAACAAGACCCCGGTCCCTGCATTGCACACCAGTCATGAGCACATGGCGATACCGTAGGAAGCTAATGACCGCGTGGAACTGCATTGTGTCGGTGCTAGCGACCATAGGCGCCGTAGTGACGGCGTTGTTCGTAATGGATATTGCGCGTGAATTTATCCGCGCCGCTCGCAATGCGGGGAGGGTGGCGACAGTTTATGCTCGTGCTTACGAGCGCCGCAGAAAATGCACATGGCGAGAATGGTGGTTTGCGTTTCGTCGTGAACTTACTTCGCCATACTATACGCTCAGGATCGGTGGGTTCGAGATTCCACGCGACCCCTCGGAGCCAATTCGCGGCGTTTGGTGAACCGGATTAGCGCCAGCACATGACGATCCGCTAGGC
>NZ_DGNK01000036.1:0-19418 GCF_002388935.1 Hyphomonas sp. UBA4494 | reverse complement strand
TCAAATGATCGGCATGAACGTAAGACACCCATCGGGCATTTCCGGCACGGTAGACGCCACTGTTGTCCATGCGGATGGCAGGGCGTTTGCACGCGTGGATGACCATTGGTTGCCGGTGGATGAGCTGGCGTAATGCGGCGGTACGTTCCAAGGCCAAGGCTGGCCTATTACGAGGCCGACGCGACCGACTATCTGGCGCGGACTGTGTACGAGCGTGACACGTCTCCTATGCCAACCGGTCTGTATGACGGCGCCGGCAACGAGCTATTCGCAGTCGAGGAAATAGACCCGGTGGGGTTTGTGAGGTTTGAGTGAAAGCAGGCCGCCCATCCAAGTTCAAGCCCGCGTATTCCAAGATGCTGATAGATCATCTTGCTGATGGTGCATCGATATCGTCTTTCGCCGCTGAGATCGGCGTTGCGCGTTCGACTGTCCATAAATGGGCTGAGGGCAACGAGGAATTTTCGGACGCCCTAAAGATCGGCAAGGCCAAATGCGCGGCATGGTGGGAGAAGCAGCTTCGAGTCATCGCGCAGACAGGCGGAGCCCCTGGTGCTGCTACGGCGGTTATCTTCGGCCTGAAGAACATGGCGTCCGACGATTGGCGCGACAAGCAGTCTCACGAGCACACAGGCAAGGACGGAGGTCCGATTGAGCACCGGACCCTTGCAGACTTCTACGCCGACATTAAACCCGGTTCTACGTGATTTTTGGCTGACGCCGGCTCGCATCCGGCTTCTGTACGGCGGGCGGTCGAGTTCGAAGTCATGGGATGCGGCGGGCTTCGCGGTTTATCTGGCGTCAACGTGCCGCATTCGTGTTCTGTGCGCCCGGCAGTTCCAGAACAAGATTGCCGAGTCTGTCTACACGCTGCTCAAGATACAGATCGAGCGGTTCGGACTGCATGACGAGTTCACAATCCTGCGGGATTCCATCGTTCACAACAAGACCGGCTCGGAGTTCATCTTCTACGGCCTTTGGCGGCACATTGATGAGATCAAATCGCTGGAAGGCATCGATATATGCTGGATCGAGGAAGCCCACAACCTCACCAAGGAACAGTGGGAGATTCTGGAACCGACGCTACGCAATGAGGCGTCGCAGTTCTGGATTATCTTCAATCCGCGTCTTGCCACTGATTTCGTCTATCGCAAGTTTGTCGCGGAGGGTGGCTCTGGAACGGTAGCGGGCAAGATCACCGGCGAGGCGGGGGGCGTCATCCGCCGCAAGATCAACTACGACGAAAACCCGTTCCTGTCGTCTACCATTATCCAGGTCATTGAACGCAAGAAGGCCGAAGACGAAGAAGAATACCGCCACATATACCTTGGCGAGCCGCGTGAAGATGACGATGCGGTTATCATCAAGCGCTCGTGGATCAAGGCGGCTATCGACGCGCACAAGCGCCTTGGCATTGTACCATCGGGTCGCAAGCGCATCGGCTTCGACGTGGCAGACAGCGGCGAGGACAAGAACGCCAGTGTTTACGCACATGGCATCGTGGCGTTGGCCGTCGATGAATGGAAAGGCCGCGAGGACGAATTGCTCAAGTCGGCATCTCGTGTCCATGCCATGGCCGTCCAGCACTGCGCAGAGATCGATTACGACAGCATCGGGGTAGGGGCCTTTTCCGGCGCGCACTTCAAGGCNNCTGAATGAGGAAAAGAAATCACGGGTCGAGTACCATCGTTTCAACGCGGGTGGCGAGGTATTGAATAAGGCGGACAGGATTGACGCCAACGACCCGAACTCGCCGCTCAATGGCGATTTCTATGCCAACCTCAAGGCGCAGGCCTGGTGGGAAGTAGGCAAGCGGTTCCGCAACACGTTCAACGCGGTCAACGGGCGGGCCGGCGATCTGAATGACGGCGACCTGATTTCCATCTCGTCGGAATGCGAACATCTGGACGCCTTGATAGACGAACTCGCTACACCGCGCCGCGATTTTGACAATAGGGGCAAAGCCAAGGTCGAGAGCAAGAAGGATTTGGAGAAGCGGGACATCCCGTCTCCAAACAAGGCCGACGCCTTCATCATGGCGTTTGCGCCGCGCTCTCGGTCCGACGCCACGCCTCTTTTCGGCACATATGGATCGTCTCAATGAGCCAAGCGAAAACATCGCCTGACACCACGTCGAGCGACTACGACGCCATGTCAGGCTATTGGGCCATGGTGGGCGATATCCTCGACGGGTCGAAGGCCATGCGCGAGGCAAAGAGCGGGCCGGATAACCCGTATCTGCCGAAATACCCGAATGAGACGCGGGCGGATTACACCTATCGCGTTGCGAACGCGAAGTTCACCAACATCTATCGCGACATAGCCGAAACGCTGGCCGCAAAGCCGTTCCAGCGTGAAATGGCCGTTGTTGAAGATGGTGGCAAGGAGTTCGAGGATTTCCAAGAGGACGTGGACGGGGCGGGCAATCACCTGCACGTCTTTGCGCAGAACACGTTCTTTGCCGGCATCAATAACGCTCTCGACTGGATCATGGTGGATTACGTCAAGGTCCGCCCCGGCACGACGCTGGCAGATGAGCGCAGGCTGAATGCGCGTCCCTATTGGGTGCATGTCCCGGCGCCCCGAGTTCTGGCGGTCTATTCGGCAAGGATCGGCGCCAAGGAGGAACTGGTTCATATCCGCATCGCTGAAAGCGGCACGTCGCGGGATGGGTTCGGCGAGGTCGTTGTAAGCCGCGTGCGGGTCTACAACCGCGAGCCTGTTCTGGACGATGACGGAAATGTGGTGGATTACGCGCCTGCCACGTTCACGGTCTATGAGCATGTGGAGAAGACCACATCGGCCGGCGCGAAGTCGAGTTCCTGGGAAATCGTTGACGAGGGCGTGATTTCCATTGGCATCATTCCGATGGTCCCGTTCATCGCCGGTCGGCGCAAGGAAGGCTCGTGGCGTTTCGTTCCGCCGCTTCAGGACGTGGCCTATTTGCAGGTCGAGCATTTCCAGCAGGAAACCGCGCTCAAGTACGCCAAGGAACTGACCGCGTTCCCGATGCTGGCAGGCAACGGCGTGTCGCCTCAGAAGGGCGACGATGGAAAGCCGGTCGCTGTTCCCATCGGGCCGAAATCGGTCCTTTACGCGCCGCCGAACGGCGAGGGCGATCATGGCGAATGGAAATTCATCGAGCCCACCGCCGCGTCGCTGAAATTCCTCGCCGAGGAAATCGACACGACGGAACAGCAATTGCGTGAGCTGGGCCGCCAGCCTCTTACGGCGCAGACCGGCAATCTCACGGTCGTTACCACGGCCTTTGCCGGCGACAAGGCCAATAGCGTCATCCAGGCATGGGCGATCAACCTCAAGGACGCGCTGGAAAACGCTTTTCACATCACGGCCATGTGGATGAATCGTTCGGATGGTCCTTCCGTTAAGCTGGACCCGGATTTCGATATTGGCCTGTCCGACGAGAAGGACACCGACGCGCTGTTGAAGCTGCGTGACATCGGTGACATTTCGGCCGAAACGCTTGGCAATGAGTTCAAGCGCCGTGGCATTCTCTCGGCGGAGTATGACTACGAGACAGAGCAAAAGCGCATTCAGGACGAAATGCCGGAGGGCGAAGACGAGGCGGATATTCAGGCCGCTTCGACGCCTGACGATGTGGAGGATGACGAAGAGGATATCGCGGCGTGAGGCGGTCAATCTGGATCGGATTTGACCCGAGAGAAGCCGACGCTTTCGCTGTGGCTCGTCAGTCGGTCAGGAAGCGGTTGAACACGCCTATTCCGATCCGTGGCCTTGTCATGTCCGATCTTCGTAGGAAGGGCCTCTATTCACGGCCTACGAGCATCAGGGACGGGCGTCTGTGGGATGACATATCCGATGCACCCATGAGCACTGAATTTGCGTGCTCGCGCTTCCTTGTCCCGCATTTGGCAATGACCGGCTGGGCCTTGTTCATGGATGCCGACATGCTGGCCCGGACCAATGTCGAACGCCTGTTTGAGCAGTGCCGGGATAGCAAGGCCGTCATGGTGGTAAAGCATCGTCACGAGCCTGTGGAAGGCGTGAAAATGGACGGGCAATTGCAGACCGTCTATGCGAGAAAGAACTGGTCGAGCGTCATGGCGTTCAACGTCGATCATCCGGCCAATAGATCCTTGACGGTCGAGATGGTCAACACGGTTCCGGGCCGCGATCTTCACCGCTTTTGCTGGCTGGAAGACAAGCATATCGGCGAACTGGATGCGTCGTGGAACTATCTCGTAGGTCACACCGACCCCGAGATTGAGCCGGACATTGTGCACTTCACCGATGGCGTCCCTTCGATGCCTGGGTATGAAAACAGCGAATACGCCGACGAATGGCGCGCCGAACTGGAAGCATGGGCGCGTTGAAGTTCCTCGCCGTTACGACCTTCAATGCGAGGGGAAGACAGGCATACGGCGAAAGGATGATGGAAAGCGTCCATCGCCATTGGCCGGATGGGGCAGGGTTCCGGGTCTATTCGGAGGGATGGACCAATATCGACACAAGATTCGCGGTCTATGATCTTCTCGAAGCCTCCCCTTGGCTGGCTGGTTTCAAGGCGCGCCACAAGGACAGGCCGACGACCAATTACCGGATGGATGCGGTCAGGTTCGCCCATAAGGTCGCTGCGATCTGCCACGCCGCAAGAGGGCGCACGCGATATCTGATCTGGATCGATGGTGACACGTTCACCCACTCCAGAATGACGCTGGCAGACCTCGAAAGCCTCGCGCCGGCAGATGACCAATGGATTTCATGGCTGGATCGCAAGGCCATGTATCCCGAATGCGGTTTCATGGTCTTCAACTGCCGTCATCCTCGTCATATGGAGATGATAGACCGGCTTGAAGCGATGTATGCCAACGATGAACTGTTCGCCCTGCCGGAATGGCATGACAGTTACGTCATAGAGCAGGTGGTGAAACAGTCAGGTATCGGCGCCAAGTCGCTATCCGGCGATGCGAGGCATACAAGCCACCCGCTGGTCAACGGCCCTCTTGGCCAATGGCTGGACCACATGAAGGGCAAGCGGAAAGCGGCGGGCCGGTCTCACAAGCGCGATCTGGTCAAGCCGCGCAAGGAAGCGTACTGGTCGTGAAGGTACTCGATCATCCGTTGCTGGAAAAGCAGCGAAACACGTTCGATCTGGATAACATCCGGGCCTACGCGCTGCGGGTGCGAAAGCATCTGAGTTCGGGCGATCATATCCTCGATATCGGGTGCGGCTTCGGGTATGTCGATCTGGCAATAGCCGAACTGGTCGAGGCCCGGTTTACGCTGGTTGATTTGACCGGCAACGGCCATGCCAAGGGCTATTCGGCTGAGGGTTTCGCCCACAACGATCTTTCCATCACGCGGGAAGTCGTTTCGGAGATCGACGCGACGGTGATCGACGCGCGGCACGACAAATGGCCGTCCAGTGCCGACGTGGTGATGTCCACCCTTTCATGGGGCTGGCACTATCCATTGTCGGTCTATCTGGAGCGCGTCAGGGCGATGAAGCCACGGATTATCATTGCGGACCTTCGCGAGCCGGCGAAAATCAGCGGTTATGCAGAGATAGACGGTTTCACGATCAATCGCAAAGAGCGCACCACGGTGTTTCGGAGAGACGCTTGAGGTATCAGGAGACGTGGATAAAGGGATGCCCGACCGGTGAGGCGTTCCAGCGCGAATGTGCATCCCGGTATGAGCCGATAAAGGCTGTCCTAGGCGAATACAAGCGTCCGTTTTCGGTCTTCGACTTCGGCGCCAATATGGGTTACTTCACATTCCGGATTGCCGAGGATTTCCCGCAAGCCACTGTAATCGCAGTGGATAATCGGACGGAATTGCCGGAACTCGCAAGGGTAAACGGGCTGAATAACGTCATCGTCATTCCAAAGCGGATGGATGGCGGCGATCTTGAGCGCTTGGCGCGGTGCGAGGCGTTCGACGTGGTTTTGGCGCTTAACGTCCTGCACCACATGCCCGATTGGCGGCGCGCATTTAAGGCGTTCGCCGGCCTTGCACACAAGGTCATCGTGGAAACGCCAGGGGAAGGCGATGCCGGCGCGCTCAAGCGCGGGGATCATGGCGCTATCCGATCCAGTGTCAGTGCGGCAGGCGATGAAATCCATCGGTCCAAGGCCCACACCACGAAAGGGGCTGAGCGGATCATGTACCGCATTGCCGGGTCCGCACAGAAGCAATTGAGGGCGCAAACCCTTGACGCTGACAAGCGCGGCGCGCCGGCGATGGGCGAGGTTGTCGTCACGAGAGACGATGATGAGGCCCGGATATCCTTCGCGAGTCGTGAAGAACGCGAGTTCGTCACGGGCATGAACGCATGGAACGCTCATCTGCTCGGTGCGAAATGGCCGGCAGACATCAAGGCCCGCATTCGTCGCGAGGTCGAGCGGCTGGACCAAGCCGGCCAGTGGCATGACGATTTGAGGCCGTGGAATTTCGTGCTGTCCGGTGATCGTGCCGTAGCGATCGATATCGGCAACAAGGCGTGGCGCAAGGAACCGGAACAAGGCGGGCTGGATAAATGTCTGGCGATGCTCGATTGAGGCGATGTCTTGTGCTCGGATCGGCCGCATGTCTTTGGGCTGATATCGAGGCGGCTCTTTCGGTAGGCGAATATGACGCCGTAATTGCCGCAAAACAGGCCGGCATTGTGTGGCCGGGCGAGCTATACGGGTGGGTATCGCTGCATCCCGACTGGATGATGGACTATCGCAAGCAGCGCCGTGACCATGGGTATCCCGAGCCGTGTGAGGTCGTTGCCAACCAGATGATGCCGGGCATTGACCGGGCAATCGAATACAAATGGCCGGGACAGACCAGAAGCGGCGCGTCGGGCGGCGTGGCGATCAAATACGCCATTGATGAGGGGTTTGAGCGCATCGTTGCGTGCGGCATTCCCATGTCGGCGGAAATCGGTCGCATTGACGGCCGGCCGCGATGGACATCGGCGAGCACGTATCAAGGCCCGTTTCGCGCGGCCCTGCCGTTCATGAAAGACAAGGTGCGGTCTGTCAGTGGATGGACCCGCAAGGAACTCGGCGCGCCGACGCCGGAATGGCTCAACTCGTAGCCAATCGAAATCGGCATCAAACGGGCTCGGCAAGGGTGATCCTTCCGGGCCTTTCTTATTGGGTCGGGACGGCCCGCAACAATCCGGGATGGATGCAAAATGGCACTAAAGGCAATCGTTGAAAAGCTTGACGATGTGAATGAGGCCCATCGCGACGTATACCGCGAAGGGACGGCAGATGAAGGGCTGGAAGGCAAGTTTGTTCTGGCCGTCGAAGGGGCGGGCGGATATGCGCTTGAGAATGTCGAGGGGCTGAAATCCGCCCTAGGCAAAGAGCGCAGCACACGTGAGCGTCTTGAGCGCGATGTGGTGAAGTTCAAGGACCTGGACCCGGACAAGGCGCGGCAGGCCCTCGCCGAACTGGAAGAGTTGAAAGCGCTCGATCCCAGCAAGGAAGCCGACAAGATCGCCAATAGCAAGGTCGAGGCGGCGAAAGCCCAGCTTCTCGAAAAGCATAAGGGCGAATTGACCGCCAAGGAAGAACGTATCGGCCATCTTTCGCGGACCGTCGAAAGCCTTCTGGTCGATCAGGTCGCGACGACTGCATTGGCAGAGGCCAAAGGATCAGTGAAGCTTCTCCTGCCCCATGTCCGCGCCCATACGCGCGTCAAGGAGATGGACGGCAAATTCACCGTGGAAGTTGTGGATCAGGAAGGCAATGCCCGCATTGCGGACGCCAAGGGCACGCCGATGGCCATCAAGGATTTGATCGCCGAAATGAAAGCGTCCGAAGAATTTGGCCGCGCGTTCGATGCTTCCGGGCAGTCCGGTAGCGGCATGACGCCGGGCGGCGGCGGCAAAGGAACCTCTGCCAAGAAGGGCAGTTTCACCGGCTCCAAGGAAGACCGAGTAGCCGCCATTAGCAGCATGTTCCCCGATCTGGCCAAGGCCGGATAGGCGAAAACAAATGCGCCGTTGTCTCGGGATGAGAGACGGCCAACCGGGCGGGAAGCCCACTGACGAAAAACCCCGAGACAACGCAAAGGAAAACCAATGTCTCTCTCTCAGATGCAGGTGTTCAACAAATATGTGATGCCGGCGGCTATCGAAACGCTGGCACAGATGGTTGACAAGTTCAACGCGGCTTCCGGTGGCGCTATCCGCCTCACCACGGCCGGCTTCGAAGGCGACTTCTTCCAGGAATCGTTCTTCGCCGCGATCCATTCGGCTCAGCGCCGTGTTGATCGTTATGCGACCAACGAAACCCAGGCCGCAACGGACCTGACCCAGCTCAAGCATTCGGCGGTGAAGATCGCTGGCGGCTTTGGCCCGGTCCGCTATGAGCCGTCTCAGATGACGTGGCTCGATAAGCCCACGACTGAGGGCATCGAGGTTGCATCGCGCAACCTGGCGGAAGCGCTGATGAAGGACCAGCTCGATACCGCGATCCTTGCGCTGGTTACGGCCATCGAGAACCAGGCCGACGCGACCTATGACGCCTCGACTGCCGTATCCCCGGCCGGTGGCATCAGCTACGGCAACATCAACAAGGCCCATGCCAAATTCGGCGATCACTCTAATTCGCTGATTACTCAGGTCATGACCGGTTCGGTGTTCCACAAACTGCTTGGCCAGAACCTGACCAACGCCAACCGCCTGTTCCAGGCGCGTAACGTGCAGATCGTGGACATTCTTGGCCGCCTCGTCGTGGTCACCGATGCCCCGGCGCTGTACGAAACCGTATCGCCCGGCAACGACCTTGAAAAGGTACTGTCGCTGGCCGACGCTGCGGCGACGGTCTTCGATGGCGGGGATGTCATCTCCAATATCGAGACTTCCAACGGCAAGGACCGCATCGAAACCACGCTCCAGGTCGATTACACCTTCGGGCTTTCGCTCAAGGGCTATACCTGGGACGACCAGAACGGCGGCAAGTCGCCGGACGACGCCGACCTTGCCACGGCGGCGTATTGGGACAAGGTGGCGACCAGCATCAAGCACACCGCTGGCGTCATCACTGTCGGTGATGCGACCGTCGATTAATGACGAATGGTGGGGCGGTCTTCGGGCCGCCCTTCCTCTTTTCGGAGAAGAACATGAAGCCTCGCGACGAGATCATCTATACCAGTCAGAAGACGGGTCTTGAAAAGGGGCGTCGATACGGCAACCCGCGCTTTTTCGGCGGCAAGCCGTGTTCCGGAATTACGAAGTGCATCGTGGTCGGTAATTGGCCGGAAGTCGTAGCGGCCTATCGCGCAGCCGGGATCGAGGTCGAGATTGTCAAGCAGGAGCGGGCCAAAGGCAACCTTATGGCGCCGGCAAAGTCGCTTCCGCGTGAGCCGGCCAAGGTGGATATCCCCGCCGATTATCGCGAGCGGGATTGGAACGAAATCCGCAAGATGGCGGGGGAAGTAAGCCCGGTTCCCGCGATCAATCGCGAACAGGCCGTTGCCACCATCGAGGCGGAATTGGAACGCCGTGGCGACGAGTATCCATCCGATGACGAACTACGTGCTGCCATCGAAGAAAAGACCGGCAAGCGGCCTCATTGGAAGGCCAGGCGCGAAACCCTGATCGAGCAGTTCAAAGCGGCTGGGGAATAATCATGGCCTTGACTGTCGAGGATGGCACCGGGCTCGCGGACGCGGATTCGTTCGTGTCCGTAGCCACTGCCGACGCCTATCACGACGCGCGTGGCAATACGGCGTGGGCGTCGTCTTCTTCGCCTGTTGGGGAGGACAAAGAGCAGGCGCTAAGGCGCGCCTCATATTTCCTGTCCAATTCGTATGCATGGCAGGGTTATCCCGTCAACGGCCGCTCTCAGGCCCTTGCGTGGCCGCGTACCGGCGTGACCGATGCCGAGGATTACGCTGTCCCGTCTACGTCGGTTCCTCGCGAGATCGCCGATGCGACATGCGAGATTGCGTTGCGTGAGTTGGTTTCGCCCGGCGCGATGAACCCTGACGTTACCCTTTCCGCGCAGGTCAAGCGTGAGAAGGTGGACGTGCTTGAGGTCGAATATTCCAACGCCTTCACCGATGCCGATGCGTCCCGGCCCATTCTGCTGATCGTGCGTGACATGATCGGTGGACTGTTGAAAGCCGGCTCCAGTAATTCACTGGTTGGCGAGGCCGTCCGCTGGTGACTGGTTTCGATTATGCCAATTCACGCGCAACGGCAGAGCGCCTTCTGGCGCGGTTCGGCCAGGTCGGGGCTATTGAGCGCGTCACGCCGGGCGGCGGTCCTGCGCACAATCCCGGGCCGTCCACTACCACGTCCTATCCCGCCACCCTCGTCGCGCTGGATTACTCGGATCGCGAGCGCGACGGGACATTGATCCAGACCGGCGATCGCAAGGTGCTGATTTCCACGGCGGGCCTTTCCATCACACCGACCTCTGCGGACAGGATCGTCATTCAAGGATCGCGGTTCGAAATCGTTAATCTCAATCCCCTTGATCCGGCCGGAACGGTCGTGATGTGGCAAGTCCAGGTTCGTCAGTGACACGCAAAACCATTGAGACACTTCTGGATGATTGGGAGCCCATCATCCGGGATGCGTTTCTGGCAGCGATAGACGAAATCCGCGACAAGGCCGAGATCGGCCGCATTGTGCGCCTTCTGGAACGGGGCGATATCGAGGCAGCGCTTAATGCCATCCATCTTGACCCTGCCGCGTTTCGCGAGTTCGAGGAAAGCATTCGCCGGTCCCTGATCGCCAGCGGATCGAACACAGCGGAAGGAATTACGCGCGGCGCAAATGGTCAACGTCTGGTCATTCGCTTCAATGCCCGCAATCTTGGCGCAGAAAGGTGGCTCAGTGAGCATTCGTCCACGCTGGTGTCCCGGATCATTGCGGACCAGCGTGAGGCCGTCCGCGAGGCTCTACGGGCCGGTATGGAAAAAGGCGACAACCCGCGCCGCGTGGCGCTCGATATCGTCGGTCGCGTAAACCGCAAGACGGGTCGCAGGGAGGGCGGCATTGTCGGACTGACCAGGCAACAGGAACGGTTTGTTCAAAACGCTCGGGACGAATTGTCGGACCCGGCGAAAATGTCCAACTATCTGACGCGCGCGCGTCGTGACAAGCGCTTTGACCGCACCATCGCGAAGGCCATGCGCGAAGGTAAGCCGCTCGACAGGGGCACGATAGACAAGATCGTAGGCCGCTACAAGGACGGGCTTCTAAAGCTGCGCGGCGACACGATAGGCCGCACCGAGGCATTGGCTTCCCTGCATCAAGGCCAGATGGAAGCGTTCCGGCAGGCCGTGGCATCGGGGCAGATCAGGGCGCAAGACGTTCGCAGGACATGGAAGACGGCCGGCGATCTTCGCGTGCGGCATTCGCACCGTCGTTTGAACGGCGATACGGTCGGTCTGGAGCAGCGTTTCGACAACGGTCTGCTGTATCCCGGCGAACCGGGCGCGCCGGTCAGTGAGACGGCCAATTGCCGGTGTTGGCTGGATATCAGAGTAGACTTCCTTGCCAATGTGAGGTGATCGATGGCGCAACAGAATTTCAGCGCCACGGTCGATCAATGGGTGCGCGAGACGAAAGAGCGGATGGAAGCGGTCTTCAAGGAGAGTGCGCAACGCGTCATTAGCGACATGCAGGAGCCGGTTGGGGCTGGCGGCAATATGCCGGTCGATACGGGGTTTTTGCGGGCGTCCTTGAGGGCAAGCGTCAACGAGCCAAGCATGTCCTTCACGTTTCGTCCCGACGAGGGCGGGGCGTACAGGTACGAGGCGACACAGGTGGCCTTGACGATTGCCGGTGCTGATCTTGGCGATACGATCTACGCCGTCTATTCGGCCAACTACGCGCATCATGTCGAATATGGGGCACAAGGACGGGCGCCACGGGCATTCGTGAGGCTAGCGGCGCAGAAGTGGCCTCAGATCGTCAATCAGGTGGCTTTGGAGGCTCGTTCGCGCTGATAAGCGCGATCATGTAGATGATCAGCGCGCCCCTTGATGCTTTTAAGGCCGTGTCGCCGGCCGTGGTTTCGCCCGTCTCATTGAACAGGTCAAACGCCATCCTGTGCAGGATGTCCACGACCTCATCATCTGTGAGCGGCGCTTTTGTCATGAAGGACGGACACTAACATCATGGCAACAGCGATTGAAGCGCAAATCCCCGACGCGTTGATGACACGGCTCGGGACGCTGCCGGTATCGCCGGCGCTTTCGGTTGCCTATCCGGGTCGAGAGTTCACCCCGCCCGACGGCGAGTACCTCGAAGCGGCGTTCCTGCCGAACCGGAATGTCAGTCTGTTTCTGAAGGGTGCGAACTCTACGCAATACCAAGGCCTGTTCCAGGTCACGGTTGTGTGGAGCCTAGATGATAGCGGCATCATCCCGGCGCAAGAGGTGGCGGGACAAATAGTCGATCATTTCGACAAGGGCACGCTGCTTTCCGCGACCGGATTCTACGTCCGCATCCCCGAAAGACCATCCATAGGCCCGCCTATTCAAGAACGTCACCGATTGCGAGTGCCGGTGACAATTCCATACCTCGCATTCGCATAACGAGCCCCGCCACCGAGCGGGGTTTTTCTTTGTCAAAGGGAAACCCCTGATGTCCGAAGACAACATCACGACAGCCTTGGAATGGCGGTTCTATATCGGCACGACTGCCGCCGCTGCCAACCAGTCTCAGTTCGAAGCCGACAGCTATACCGAAGTCGATCCGGTCGAGGACATGGGCGAGTTCGGCGACCAGTTTGAAGACGTGACGTTTACGCCACTGAAATCCGGTCGAGTGACGCACTTGAAGGGCGCGAAGGACGGTAATGTCATTTCGCTGGTGGTCGGTCGCGATCCCCTCGACGCCGGCCAGCAGGCCCTTGATGCGGCCCACGCCACCAAGTTCACGTACAACGTCAAGGTCGTGGCGGCCGATGCGCAGAACGCGAATTACACCGACTCGGTGTTCTATTTCCGCGCCAAGGTGATGTCCAAGCGTCACAATGTCGGTAATGCGTCGAACGTGGTTCGCAATACCTACATGATCGGCATCAACTCCGACATTCTCGAAATCCCGTCCGAATTCGTGACCTCGCCGTAAGGATATCAGCATGGATATTTCCAGCTTTTCGGGGCTTGCCAAATCCTTCGATGACGGGATGGAGGTGGAAATCCTCCACCCCGTCACAGGCAAGCCTACGGGCCTTAGCGTTCGGGTCGCGTCGTACCAGTCCGAGCGCGTGAAGGCGGCCCAGCGTCGTATGGCCAACGCGGCCTTGCGCGATCAGAAGCGCAACCCCAAGAAAACCGCCACGGTCGAGGAAATCGAGGAAAAGACCACGGATATCATCGTTGCGGCGGTGCTGTCATGGGAGGGATTCGAGAAGGACGGAAAGCCGCTCGAATGCACGCCTGAAAACGTGCGCATGGTGGTCGAAAACCCAGACCTGTGGTTCATCGCCGAGCAGATCGACAAGGCGGCTGATGACCAGTTGGCTTTTATGAAAGCCTCGCGCAAGAGCTGACCGCTTTTGCCGAGGCTACGTTCAAGAAGTCACGCCAAAGACCGCCCCTGCCGGATGAAGCGGCCCACATTTGGGAATGGTACGTCGATATCTCCGCTTCGCTCGGCATGGGTGCCGGGTTCTATCAGGAAATCCTCGCCTATTGCCAATTGACCGGGGCCGAAATCGGCTCGTGGGAAATGCAGATGCTTCGGCTTCTGTACGGGCTCCACAACGCGGCCAATGCTCAAGAGCAGGACAAGCCGCAAAAGGCATCCGGTAGGGATGTAATCGGAATGCTACGCGGCATGTCTCGCAAGATGAAGGACGGCAAGAATGGTTGATATTGCTCGTCTTGGCCTTGCCGTTGAAAGCCGCCCTGTAACGGAAGGCACCCGAGAGCTTGACCGGTTCTCGGGTGCGGCTGATCGGGCTCAGAAGTCCGCCAATGGTTTCTCTAATGCTACGACCGGCGCGGCCCGATCCGCACGTGCCGCGACGGGCGCTACGTCCGGCAACACTGGTGCTGTTTCGGTCAACACCGCGAAGGTGAATGCAAACACGGTTGCGGTCAAGGCAAATGCCGGTGCATTGCAGGCACAGGCCGCTGCGGCGAACCGCGCCGCGTTCCAGCAAAAAATGCTGATGTTCCAGTTGAACGATATCGGCGTTTCGCTGGCGTCCGGCATGAACCCGCTGATGGTTCTTGTCCAGCAGGGCTCGCAAATCCAGCAGGTCTATGCTGGCGAGGGTGGCGTCAATAGAGCGCTCAAGGAAACCGGCGCGATGGTGGGGCGCGCTCTTGGCCGCTTCCCGCTCTTGACCGGCGCAATTGCAGCGGCGTCCATAGCCGTTGCTGGTATGACATACGAGATTAATCAATCGTCCAGTGTCACGGTTGGTTTTGGCCATACGGCGCTTGCCGTTTTCCAGGTCCTTCGGGATGGTATTTTCAATATCCTGCGACCAGCAATTGACGCTATCGCGCCGTGGTTCGCCGCAGCATGGAGCCTTGTGATCGACGGCACAAAGGTTGTCGGCAACGCCATTATTAATAGCTTCCACGCCGCATTCGTGGACGTGGTGACGCTGTGGAAGACGTTCCCGGACATCATCAAGGCTGCCCTGATGGGCGCGGCGAATGCCGCAATCGCCGCGACAGAATTTATGGTCAACGGCGCGATACGTATTCTTAACCGGCTTTCCGAACAGGTGAATAGCCTGTTGTCGAACATCCCCGGCTTGCCCGAAGACCTGCGACTTGGGTCCATCGGTGAGATTACCATAGGCCGCTACAACAATGGCGCGGCAGACCGTGTTTCGGATTCGCTTGCTCAAAGGAACTCGCGAATTGCCGGCATCATGGGTAGTGACCCGCTCGGGCAGTTCTTCGATGCGGTGAAGGTCCGCGCGGTCAAAAACGCGCTGGATGAAACCGGAGAAGCGGCTAAGGGCGCGGCGAAAAAAGCGAAGGACCCGTGGAAGGGGCTGCGCAAATCCACTGATGACACCATCAAGAAACTGACTGAGGCGCGCGAAACGCTTGGGCGCGGCTTCGCCAGCATCATGGAAGGGCTGATCAACAAAACCCTGACATGGAAAGACGCACTGCTACAGGTCGGGCAAACCCTGCTCAAGTACTTCAATGAGATGAACATCGCGCGCGGCGGGGCAGGCCTGTTCGGCGGCGGGTTTCTGCAAGGGCTCCTTGGTGGGCTTCTAGGGTTCGCAGGCGGTGGTTATACCGGCCATGGCGGGAAATACGAGCCTGCCGGGGTGGTCCATCGTGGCGAGTATGTGTTTTCGAAAGCCGCGACGGCTCGCATCGGTGTCGGCAATCTGGACCGCGTTCATCGCGGTGCCAAGGGCTATTCCGAGGGCGGGCTTGTCTCGGCATTCCAGCGCATTCAGGCCCCGGCCAACACCAATAGCGTGACAATCGGCGACACCAACATTGTCGTGCAAGGCAACATGGATCGCGACACGCTGCCGGAAGTCCGCCAGATGCTGGACAAGCATCGCAAGCAGACCAAGACCGAAATCATGAAAGCGATCCGCGATCAGCGGTTGCGCAATACGGGGGCGCGTTAATGGCAAGACTTCTGCCGATACCCCCCGGTTTGGATGATTATCTGGTCGGGTGGGAGCCTCTTTCCGGGCCGCGCACGGTAAGCGGGAAGCCGGCGCAGGAAATGACGATTGGCGGCGGCATCCAAAGCCTGTCTTCTCCGTTCGGTGCGTGGCGATTCCGACTTCTCTATGGTCCGCTTGATGGTGGTATGGAACGCGCCTTTCGCGGCTGGACCACGGCCATGCATGGCGGCGCGAACGCGACACGCTTGCCCTTTCTGGACCCGGCCAAGATGACCTTTGCCGAGGCCGGTGCCAATCTCACCTATGGCGATATTTACGGCGGTCTGACGTGGAGCAACGGTCAAAGTTGGTCGAATGGCGTCAACTGGCAACAGTCTCTGCCTATCCTTCACCCCGCTTCCGCAGCCGCGAAGGACGATAGCACATTCAGCCTACCGGATGAGTTCTGGGGCTATTCCGCAGGCTGGGGCACGTTCGTCGGTTTCCTCCCGTTCCACTTCGGAATGTACATGATCACGGAGGAACAAGGAAGCGGCGTCTATCGCATCTGGCCGCCGCTAAGGAAGGCGATCACCACTTCGGATTATTGCACGCTGGACCCGGTTCTTGCTGTCCGTTTGGAGAGCGAGGAAGCCGTTACAATGACGCGCAACGGCGTGTTTCTTGAGGGCATAGCGATAACGGTTGTCGAGGTCTTCGACTACGACGTTCGCACGGATTTTACGGACTGACGATGGCCAACCTGTTTTCGTCCGCCGACCGTGCGCAGCTCAGCAAGCCCCATATCGGTCAATCCATCCATGTCGATCTGGACCATCCGACGCTTGGAACATTGCGCTTCCACGGCGGTGTGGGGACCGTCACGGTGCAAGGGGAAGATTGGAAGGGCGTATCATCGCCGGATGGCCGTCAAATGGTGCAGGTCGGGCAAATCCAGGATCAGCGCCTTGGCACAGCGGTCGCAGTCGAGATCGCGATTTCAGGTGCGAATGCCGAGTTCATGGCCGAAATCAAATCAACGGCCCGTTCATTGGAGGGCAGGGCTGCGAACGTCTATTTCGCACTGTTCGATACCGAGACGCAATCCATCCTTTTGTGGAAGCGCGTCATGGCCGGGTTCATGAGAGCGCCGACGCTTTTGTGGGAGGGCATCGGCACGCGCGTCATCCAGTTGACCATCGAGGGCGAGGACCAGGCCAAGAACTTCTCTACCGCCGAAAAATGGTCGCCGGCCGGCATTCGCAAGCGTTTCGGTGCGGACGTGAAGGGCCTCGACTTTATGGGCGTGGACATTAAGGAAATCCGCAAGTGAAGCGCCGCGACCTGTTCATGTCCTTCATCGAGGAATGGCAGGACAAGGAAAGCGTATGGGGCGTCTCGGACTGTTCGGCATGGCCTGCGCTTTGGGTCGAAGTTGCAACGGGGCAGAAAGTCCCTCTGCCGGCCTACGAGACGCGCGGCGAGGCGGCGAGGCTCATTGCCAAGGCGGGCGGGCTTGTCGCGCTGTGGCGGGCCGCTCTGGCCGAAACGCGGGCCTACGAAATCGATATCGAAGACGTGTCGTGCGGCGATGTCGGCATTCTGGATATGTCGGACTGCCAGCGTGGCATCATCTTCGCAAATCACCAATTCGGATACGTGAAGGCGGAAACCGGCATAGCCGTTGCCCCCGCCATGCGTGTCGCGGCTGTCTGGCGAATTTAGTCCATGCTCAAAAAACTGCTTTTGGCTGGCGCTTCGCTGCTGGCCATGACGGTCCATGCCTGGGCCGATCCGATATCGCTCGGATCGCTCATCATCACCGGATTCCTGAATACCGGCCTTGGCGCGCTGTTGCCAACGGTTTCGGCCGCGACAATCGGGTCTACCGTTCTTGCCGCCGCATCGATTGGTGCGGGCCTTCTGTCATCTGCTCTTGGCCGGCGTAAACTGCCGCGTCCCGGCGATCAGAAATCCACCATTCGGGCCGAAGAAGTCAGTGAGTACAACGGCATTGGCCGGGCCGAAGCGCCGACTGTGCTTTTTTACGGCAATTCTAACGGCAAGTTCATTTATCGCCTTTTCGGCCATGTGCGCGGCGAGATCGATTACGTCGAAGGCTATTACATCAACGGCCAAGAGGTCGTGGTTCATACGGACGGGAAAGTCCTTACGCCTCCCTTCGGCGACCCGCCGACATTTGGGGAGGACGGAGGTGCCGGTGGGATTAACACTCGCGTCACCCTGAAAGAAAAAGACGGCTCGGATAGCGATACGGCATGGTCGGATTTGACCGCAGCCTTCCCTACACTCTGGACCGCCAATCACACGGTTCCCGGCATTGCGCAAACGCTGATGATCATCAGTTCGCCGGGCATCGCCGATGACCCGGAGGAATACCAGAAGCTGTTTTCCAACGGGCCCGAGCTTGAACTTATCAAGCTCATGCGAATGCCGCCTGTCTACGACCCGCGAAAGGACAGCACCAATGGCGGGTCCGGCTCACAGCGGTTTATTGACAAATCCACATGGGAATGGACACAGAATGGCATCCTGAATGCCGTGGCGGTGGATGCGCGTCTCTATGGTCGAGCGCAGGCCGATTACGACTGGACACTGATTGCATCGGAGGCAACCCGCGCCGAAGTCGCTGTCACGGTTCCGGGAGGGACGGAACAGCGCAGTAGAGCCGGTGGTGTATGGGCCGCTGAGGGCGCGCGTGGCGATATCCTGATTGACCTGCTCGACAGCATCGGAGCGCAGCGCAGGAAGTCGGCCGACGATAAATATTGGTTCCAGCTTATTGATGATGCGCCGGCAGCGGAAATCGCATTCACCGACGCCGATATCTACTCGGTTTCGTGGAAGCCCGGCCCCGATGCGGTCGAGCGTCCGAACATCGTCAATCTCAAATATTACTCGTCGGAGCGGCGCTACAAGATCGCGGAAATCCCGCTGCATGAAATCTCGGGTGGGTCTTATTCCGGCGCCGACTGGTCGCGAAATGAAGACGAGATAGACGCATATGGCGAGAAGGCATTGGACCTTGAATTGGGTCTATGCCCTTCGGCCTATCAGGCTCAAAGGATTGGCCGGCGTAAGTTCGCGATGGAGCGTGCAGACGTTGGCGAGATCGTCACCAATATGTCCGGCTGGGCGGCGTGGGGCCTGCTTTATGCAGACATCACGATAGGCGGCATTGCGCAGCGGTGTGAGATCGGTGCGCCGGTGGCGAATAGCGAAGCGGGCAAGGTTACGATCCCGTTCAAGGTCATCCCGACACTGAGCGCAATGACGGCGGGGGACTATGCCGATCCGTCGCCGGAGGTTCCGCCGATCCCGATCAACTCGGAGATCGCAACACCGGGCGCGCCGACAGAAGCTTTGCAGATCACATACCCCGATGCCTCGAAAGAGGTCCGCGTTGGTTTTTCGACGGTAAGCGGCGCGGATCGCTATGCGCCGATCATGCGCGAGTACACGGCTTATCCCAATAAGCCTGAAAAATGGCAGGTGATGAACTGCTATCCGGGCTCGACCATAGGGTGGCTTGCGGAAGACCTTGCGGGCGATCCGCTCGATTTTCGCTACATGGCGTACAACAGCGGTAGCGGCGAGGCATCGGATTACGGCGCGGCCTTGGAGATAGACGACACTCCCGGCCTTGGTGTCGATAACACGGCCTGCGGCCCGGCAACGACTTCCAACATCGTTTATGTCGCGGAAACCCCGAGCTTTTCGTTCGATATCGAGGTTCCGGAATTGCGGGCCGCATACGTGCAGGTCGAACGCTCGAACACGGGTTCCGGTGGATGGACCCAGCAGGGGTCGGACATCAAGGTTCGTCCCGGCCAGATCTACAATTTC